>JAZSOV010000090.1:0-25137 GCA_045537095.1 Alistipes sp. | reverse complement strand
CCCCCTTGGCATCGTCATCGTGATATACCCTATCGCCTGTCCACGACTTCTTACACTTTATGCCGAAGTGGTTATTCGAGGAGGTCGAAAGGCGACTATTTCCGCTATCCGACTCCAAGATACCCTGCGCCATCGTGATACTTGCAGGTATGCCGTAACGCTCCATGTGGGCAATCGCAATCGCCTTATACTTCTCTACATACTCCTCTCGTGTCTGACGCACTGCGGCCGTTGCCGACAACGCCATGAACAACAGAGATAATATAACTGCACTTTTTTTCATCGCTATACTCTTTTTCCCCACAAATATAGTAAAAAACTATCGCCCCGACAAAAAAATCGGGGCGACATCTATACATTTTTATACTATTCTACTTTTCAGGCTCTACCAATGCAAGGTACAACTCCTCCAACTGTGCAGGATCAATTGGCGAAGGACCATCGAGCATCACATCGCGACCGGCATTGTTCTTCGGAAAGGCGATGAAGTCGCGAATCGAATCTACGCCACCAAACAACGAGCACAGACGGTCGAAGCCGAATGCCAAACCTCCGTGTGGCGGTGCGCCATAGCGGAAGGCGTTAATAAGGAAGCCGAACTGCGCCTCTGCCTGCTCAGGAGTGAAGCCCAAGCACTTGAAGATAAGGGCCTGCAACTTAGGATCGTGGATACGAATCGAACCACCACCAATCTCTGTACCGTTGCAGACAAAGTCGTAAGCGTTAGCACGCACTGCCCCCGGATCGCTCTCCAACTTGTCGATATCCTCCGGCTTTGGCGAGGTGAATGGGTGGTGCTTTGCATAGAAACGCTCGGTCTCCTCATCCCACTCGAACATTGGAAAATCGACAACCCACAGCGGAGCAAACTTCTTCGGATCGCGCAAGCCCAACTGCTCGGCAACCTCCAAACGAAGTGCGCACAACTGCGTGAGAGCCTTATATTTCTTACCGCAGAGAATCAAGCACAAGTCGCCTGCCTTTGCGCCCAAACGCTCAGCGATAGCCTGCAACTCCTCTGGCGAGAAGAACTTATCAATCGAAGATTTGATACCACTCTCCTCAACACGAATCCAGATCAATCCCTTCGCACCCACCTGCGGACGCTTAACATAGTCTGTTAATGCGTCAATCTGCTTGCGAGTATAGGTTGCACAGCCCGTAGCGGCAAAACCTACAACATACTCTGCATCGTCAAACACCGAGAAGTTGTGACCGTGAGCCAAGTCGGTAATATCCGAGAACTCCATTCCGAAACGCAAATCGGGCTTATCCGAGCCATACTTCTCCATCGCCTCGCTCCAAGGCATACGGCGGAATGGCTCCGTAAAGTCTATATCCAAGACGCTCTTGAACATGTGTTTTGCCCAACGCTCGAAAATTTCGAGAATATCCTCCTGCTCTACGAACGACATCTCGCAGTCAATCTGTGTAAACTCTGGCTGACGGTCAGCGCGCAAATCCTCATCGCGGAAGCAGCGCACAATCTGGAAGTAGCGGTCGTAACCCGACACCATCAGCAACTGCTTCAAAGTTTGTGGCGACTGTGGCAGAGCGTAGAACTCGTTAGGATTCATACGCGAAGGCACCACAAAGTCGCGAGCACCCTCCGGAGTAGATTTGATAAGGTAAGGAGTCTCAATCTCCAAGAATCCCTCCGAATCGAGGAAGCGGCGAATCTCCTGTGCCATCTTGTGACGGAGAATCATATTTCGCTGCAATGGCGGACGGCGAAGGTCGAGATAACGATACTTCATACGAAGGTCATCGCCACCATCAGAGTTCTCCTCAATGGTAAATGGAGGCAGTACCGCCTCGTTCAGGATATTGATATTCTCGGCTACAACCTCGATATCTCCTGTTGGCATCTTCGCATTCTTCGACTCACGCTCGATAACCTTGCCCGTAACCTGAACAACAAATTCACGACCAAGTTTCGCAGCCGCAGCCTTTGTAGCCTCGTCAGAGTGTTCCTCAACAACAATCTGTGTAATGCCATAGCGGTCGCGCAAGTCAATAAAGGTCATCGCGCCAAGGTTGCGCACCTTCTGCACCCAACCTGCCAATGTTACTGTCTGTCCGACATGTGTGGCACGCAATTCGCCACAAGTATTGCTTCTGTACATAGTTTTGTATAATGTTTTTTGTATCTTTGTCGCAAAATAACTCACAAAGTTACGAAAAATATGGAAGATTTGCGAGAAAAAGATGAAAAATATATGCGTTTGGCGATTGAGGAGGCGAAACTCGCCCTCGAAGCCGAAGAAGTACCCATCGGAGCTATTATAGTAGCAGGTGGTCGCATCGTCGGTCGCGGGCATAATTTGGTCGAAACCCTGACAGATGTTACCGCGCACGCCGAGCTGCAAGCCATCACCGCAGCCGCATCGACCATAGGCGGAAAGTATCTCAACGATTGCACGCTCTATGTTACGGTAGAGCCTTGTCCAATGTGCGCAGGGGCGCTGGCATGGAGTCAAATTGGGCGTATCGTATATGGCGCATCGGACGCAAAACGCGGTTTTTCGACCATTTCGGGCAATATATTACACCCTCGCACCGTTGTTACATCAGGAGTTCTTGCCGAGGAGTGTGAGCGACTTATGACCGATTTTTTTGCAAAATTGAGATAGGTTTTATAACTTTGCAGAATGTAATTAACGCAATTAACAAACAATAAAATTTAAAATAGACCAAATTATCATGAAAAAGTTATTTGTAACAATGTTTGCACTCCTCGCCGTAGGTATGGCTTCGGCACAGAGCGAGGTTATCGCAAAATTCAACGAAGGTGCAAAGGCTATTCAGGCAAAGAATTACACTTCGGCTATCACCCTCTTCGAAAGCGTTATCGACAAGGGCATGGATTCGGAAGATCCGAAGGTTGCCAGCTGCGTAGCTACCGCAAAGAAGTATCTTCCTGTATGCTATCAGGGTGTAGGTCTTTCGGCTGCTTCGCAGAAGAACTACACAAAGGCTATCGAGTACTTGACAAAGGCAGCCGACACAGCAGAGCTCTATGGTAACACCACTGCAAAGCAGAAGGCTAATATGATCCTTGCCAAGGTTTATCAGGTACAGGGTGGCGAGGCGTTCAACACAAAGGACTACGCTACTGCTGCTTCGGTATTCGAGAAGGGTTATGCTGCAAATCCTCGTAATACGGATATGGCTTTGAACCTCGCAACATCGTACTGTGAGTTGGGCAAGTACGAGGAGGGTGTTGCTATCTACGACAAGATTTGCAAGATGCCGGCAGAAAAGTATGCCGAGGCTATCAAGAAGGCTGGTGAGTTGAAGACTCTCTACACCAACAACAAAGTTGCTTCATTGCAGCAGGCTGGCGACTTCGATGGCGTAATCGCAATGGCTGACAAGTTGGTTGCATCGGCTCCTGCTCTCGCAGAGAAACTCCGCATCGAGGCTTACAACGGCAAGAAGGACTACGCAAAGGTTGTTGAGCTTGGCGAGACTGCTGCCACAGCTCAGGCTACCGAGGAGGAGAAGAGTGCTGTATACTTCCTCGTAGGTGCTGCTTACAACGCACAGTACAACGCAAGTGGCAACAAGGATGCGGCCCTTCGCGATAAGGCTATTGCAACATTGAAGAAGGTTGTTGCAGGCGACAAGGTTGAGGCTGCAAAGGCTGCTTTGACTGAACTTACAAAGTAATCAACCCTTATAAAACAGAAACGGCAGAGGCGCAAAACCTCTGCCGTTTTTTTCGCGCTACCCCACCGCCGGAGCATCTTCGACTTGCGCCTCTCGCGCCATCGCCAAAATCTCCTCTCGCAACACCTTCGGAGTTACATTCTCACGAATTACGGTAAGGTATGAGTGGCGTATCTCGCGCTCCACAACTTCGCGAGGTAACTGCTCAAAATAGATGTCGTTCCAATGCTTTTTGTTGAAGTGCCACGCAGGGGTTATTGCCGAAAGATATTCATCTCGCAAGGCAATAGCACGGTCGGGGTTGCACTTTACCGCTATGCGCTCGGCATACTCCAACACGCAACACAAGAACATCTTACCACCAACCTTATAGACAACAGCATCATCACCGAAAGGCTGGCACTCCTCGACGAGTGGCAACGACAAAATATACTCTCGTAAATCGATTATATCCATAGCACAAATATACAAAAAAACTCTGATAACAAAAAATGCGAGGAGTTGCATACAACCCCTCGCATTTGGTATTCGAGCCAAGAATATTAGTTCTGGAAACCTTGACTAATTGAGAATGTCAAAGTCTGAGTATCACCCCAACCATCAACATAGTTCAAAAATACATTGAAGATACGAGGCTGTCCCTCATCGTTCTCGGCGATAGTGAAGTAGAAGTGCTTGTTATCAACCTTCCAACTGCTAATTGCTGATTTATGATCGCAGGTGCAAGTAATCTGGTGATCGAGGCACGATGTTCTCAATCGGAACATATATTCACCACCAACAACGCTTGCATACATACGAGTATTCTCGGCTGCAGTGAGATACTTCTCTACATCTTCAGGATGGATATCGAGGTAGTCCTCAAAAGCGCCCTTCTGCTTAATCATAATTTCTCTACGGTAATCACCTACTGCAAGCACGAGTTTTGTTGCACGCTTGTCGTGGTTGTTTGCAGTAAGAACGAAGTTGATTGCCCCATTGCCATTGCCATGGCGCACAAACGACTCCTCGTCAGCAAAACGAATCCACTCGTGTCCCGACTCCAAAGTTGCAGTGTAATCAGTATTCGAGAGTACATTCAACGAAACAACACTCTCCTCGCTCTCGCAAATAAGATTATTGGTACTTGCGCCCAACGAAACTACCGGCACATACTCCGGATAGTATGGTGAGCTACACGAGATCATAAATGCCGAAACGGCTGCTATTAAAAATGAAATCTTTCTCATAATCAAACCTATTTTTGAGTAATTCGCATTACGACCTCACAATCTACGCCATCTACACGGCGAACAATAAATGTCGCATAGCGGTTGATGCTGCTTCGCAAGTAGTGAACAGGCAACCATACTGTACCGTTACCACGAGCCTTGCAACCCAACTCTGTTCCTTCGTAGTACTCGGTAATGGTTGCTACCTTGTACTCCTTCTCCTTCTTTACATAGTGGTCCTCAATCCAGCACCATGTCTCACCCTGTACGGCAGGGATAATCTTAGCCTCCCATTTGCCACTCGAAGTGATGCGAACATAATCAACCGGATCCTCCATATCGCCTCCATTCTTTGGCCATGTACGCTCAATATTGTCCAAAGCAAGAGGAATTGTGTACTCGAATCGCTGAACACACGAAGTCACCACACTTGCCACAAATATTATCGATAATATTACTATCTTTTTCATTACAATCCGTATTTATCGTATTCCTTATTATCCAAGTTATAGTTCGACAATACCACCTGCTCATCAGGAATTGGATAGTACTGCAAACATGGGTAATTCTCTGCACGACTGCGCAAGCTCGAACTATCCGAGTAGCGAGAAACGCGGTCCGACCAAATGCCCCAACGAACTAAGTTATGACGACGAGTATACTCTCCTAAAAGCTCACGACCAGACTCCTTGATAAGCTCCTCCATGAACTGCTCCTCATCATTGTATGAAACAGGGCTAATGCCTGCACGCAGCTTTGGAGCATTGAGGTAGTCGTTCGCCAACTCGAAGTTACCCATTCGCATATGTGCCTCTGCCAAATCGAGGACAACATTAGCAAAACGGAAGATCTTCAAGTTGTTCGAATCCTGAGTATAAATCATACCAGGGCACCAGAACTTATCACCCAAGAATGGACGACCGGTAGCACTACCCGGCGATGAGAACCATTGCATATGGCGAGGCACAGTGTCGATATTTTCGGTCGAAGTCCAACCAGCCCAGCACCAAGCCAAATAGCCTCCTCCATCTTCGATCTCTGTAATCTTCTCGTACGAGAACTTAGCCGGATCGTATGTAGCACGGCGTTTATCAGTAGAGTTATAAGGCATCAAGCCCTTTGCAACTGTTCCTCCCTTACCGTCAGTGTACGAAGATGAACGATAGAAGTACCTCGTAGGGCGATATGCATGAGTAGTACGCATCTCACTACCAAACTCAGGAATACGAATACCATTGTACATATCACTCTTCTTCGACAAGTCGACAGTCGAATCCGGATCCTGCTCTGTCTCGTCACTCTCATCCTCAGATCCAGGATTTGCAGTAGAACGAGGCGGTGTACAACGCGATGCAAGACCGTGCGTTACACGCAAACCATAATCCTTGGAGTAGCCCGGAAGCTCAAAGATCGACTCCGCAGTATAGCGATTACGATACTTAATATCCGAAAGCTTGTAGCCCATAAGACAGTTCTTTGGCACATAGCCTGCCTTATCTGTCGACACTTCACCTTCCTCGTCTTCGGTAGTACCTCCGTCAACCACAGCATCGAAATCCACATAGCCGTATACATCCTCTATATACTTATAGAATGCAATTGCCTTATCCCAGTCACGATTCCACATCGCCAACTTACCACCGATAACACAGCCGACCATCGAACCAATACGATATTCGTTGAGTGGGTCATAAGTCTTGATATATGGAAGAGCCTGCTGACACTCTTTACCATCATCAGTAGTCTTTGTCTTATCAGCCAACCAATACCACAACTCATCAATAAGATAGCTGCGAAGATCGGTAGCCGACATACGAGGCAACTGCGAAATGATGTCGTTGTTTGCATCCGTAACCTCATCAAAATAGTAAGGAACATCTCCGAAGTTGATGGTCAGGATGTAGTAGTAGAATGCTCGCAAAATAACACACTCTGCAATCAGTGGAGCCTTCTCCTCATCAGTAAGTGGTGAGCGAGAAATAGCCTGATACATAGCGTTACAACGCATCACTCCTCGATAGCACTGCGTCCATATAGTCGCTCCATAACGAGGACGAGTAGGGTTATAGTCGCATTGTGCATCATAGTAAGATGAATAGGAGTGATAGATGAGGTCCGTAGCTGCCTCGCAAACCTCGAAGTAGTCTCCACTTCTATATAACGCCTCCAACGGCAAATAACATCCGTTGAGACCTGTCTTGCACTGCACCACCGTCTTATAGTAGGTATCCGGTGTAGAAGAAGATATAACCTTCTCTTCGAGCGTACAGCTCGTTGC
The DNA here is from genome assembly GCA_045537095.1 of Alistipes sp. Lineage (GTDB taxonomy): Bacteria > Bacteroidota > Bacteroidia > Bacteroidales > Rikenellaceae > Alistipes. The sequence goes on along the minus strand of JAZSOV010000090.1, from coordinate 17,976 downwards.
AAATGCAATAATTGAAATTAATACAAGTATCTTCTTCATAATTAGTAACGAATTTGAATTGCCAATGAATAGGTTCTGTTCTTAGGGTAACGACCTGTGTCAATACGGCGACCATTGCTGATTGCATCAGGATCGTATCCTGGGAACTTCGTAAAGAGTGCTACATTATTCACGGATGCAGTAAGCTGGATATCGCGCAAATAACGAGTCTTCTTACGCAGATTGATGCGGTAGCTGAGATTGATATTCTTCAATCGCAAGTACGATGCATCGTAGATATAGAGGTCGCTACCATAGCCATCGTTGAGGTATGCACCCGGGATATTCGAGAATGGGTTACGGCCATAATGCCAAGCCTCCAACATTCGACGATCCTTATTTGAGGTTGCACCTCCTGTCATGGTTGTAAACTCCATGATGTTGTACATACGACCACCGAGGCTATATGTGAAGAATACTCCTAACGACAAGTTTCTATAAATACGGAATGTATTGTTAAAACCTCCGTAGATAATAGGGTCTGCCGAGCCGAGATATATACGGTCCTTGTCGTTCAACACGCCATCGTGATTAACATCGGCATAACGAGCACGACCAAGTATTGGGCTATATCCGGCATAGGTCTTCGAAATCTTGTTCTGCTCGATCTCATCCTGAGTGTGCCATACACCCTCGTACTGGAAGCCCCACAATGAGTTAGCAGGATAACCCTCTACATAACCGTATATCATATAACCACCGCGCTTGTAAGTCGATACATAACCATAAGTGGTCTTGATATCGGTTACCTTCGAAGAGTTGTGCGATACGGTCAAGTTAGTTGTCCACTGGAAGTTGCGGCGCGAGATGTTACGCGAAGTAAATGTAAACTCAACACCCTTGTTCTCGGTGTTACCGACATTCATCAAGCGCGAACCATAACCTGTGATATCCGCATTATCCTGTGTATAGAGAAGGTCCTTGGTGTAGGACATATAACCCTCAAATGCCATAGTGATACGATCGTTCAAAATCGACATATCGATACCGACATTATATGCGTCTGTCTTCTCCCATGTCAAGTTAGGGTTGTTAATACGAGCCGGGTAGTATGCTACCTCATAACCATCGCCAAAGTACCAACCCGACTGAGTACTCGAAAGAATTGTCTGCGAACGATACAAACTAATGGAGTTATTACCTGTACGACCTGCACTGATACGAATCGAGAGATCGCTCAACCACGACTTCGCACCACGCATAAACTTCTCATTGCTGATAGTCCACTTAAACGCCGCCGACGGGAAGAACGCCCACTTATGGCCCTTAGCAAAGTATGACGAAGCATCACCACGAGCCGTAACGGTCAAACGATAGCGGTTTCTGTAAGCGTAGTTCAAACGACCTAATACCGAATACTCCTGAGCCTCTGATGCACTTGACGAACCAGTGAGGTTACGCTTATCCATCAAACTATTCATGTTGTATGCGGTTACATTATCATCGAGATAACCACGGCCAGACAACGACATTGCCTCATTATGACGATTCTTTGCTGTAAAGCCGACCATAGCATTTAACTTATGGTGTTTCTTAATAGTCTTGTTGTAGGTCAAAGTCGTCTCGCTATTCAATCTGCGATTGTTTGAAACATCTCTATCTGCCGAACCTCCGTACTTATAACGGTCAGCAACCGGCATGTAGGATGGAGAGTAATAGAACTTCTCATCGTAAGTGTAGATATACGAGAACTGACTCTTCAACTTCAAGTTCTTAGCCAATTTTAACTCGATATAAGGAGTAACAGTCAATCGAGTACGGCTATCAATGTCGGTAACATAGAGAGCCTTCAAATATGGAGAGTTGTAAATCGAACCTCCATTAAGACCGCTATCACCCAACAAGTCCCAAGCATCGGTAGGATTCTGCAATGGGCTCAAGTTGGTTACTGCCTTAGTGCCTGTACCGGAGATTGCGGTCTGATTACGATCTCTATGGCGGATATAGTAGTTGGTATTGATACCCATCTTCAACCACTTGAAGATGTTGTGGTCAATTCTCAAACGGCCGGTCAGAGTCTCATTACCTGTATTAATGATGATACCTTTCTGATCCTTGTAGCTCAACGAGAAGAGAACCTTAGTGCTCTTGGAGCCACCTGCCAACGAGATGAAATAGTTCTGCGAGAAAGCAGGACGAACCATAGCATCAATCCAATTGTTACCCACTCCATAACTTGTAGGGTTCTTGTAACTCTGGTTATGCGAAGCCGGCATCCAAATACGATTAGTACCATCATCATTAGCATAGTAGTCATTACGGTATGACGTAAACTCGGCTGCATTCATCATATCAAGCTGTCGTGGAAGTGTCGATACCTGGAATGAAGCACGGAAGGTGATGTTAATCTTATTGGTCTTAGCCTCGTGAGTAGTTACGATAATTACACCATTAGCACCACGCGAACCGTAAATTGCAGTAGATGATGCATCCTTCAATACGGTTACATTCTTAATCTCCGCCGGATCGATATCCGAGAAGTTCGACACTGCATCCATCACACCATCGACCACGATAAGTGGCTCATTCGATGCCGAGATAGAACGGGTACCACGAACTCGAATCGAAGCTGCCGAACCCGGCTCACCATCGGTAGACATAACCTCCACACCAGCCAAACGGCCCTGCAATGCCTCGTCCACAGACTGAACGGCGGTATTTGCCAAGTCCTCCATATTGACTGTTGTTACGGCACCCGTAAGGTCGCTCTTCTGCTGCGTACCATAACCGATGACCACAACCTCGTTGATATTCACATTCTCAGGGTTAAGCACGATATTGATGTTTGTACGATTGCCTACGCGCTCGGTAACCTCAACATATCCGAGGAACGAGAACGAAAGCTGATCGTCCACACCCGCCTTAATCTTATACTTACCCTGCATATCGGTAGTTGTACCGACACTGGTATTGCCGACAACAACAACTGTCGCTCCAATCATAGGCTGTCCGTTATTGTCCAATACCTGTCCTGAAATCGTGCGCGCTTTTTGCGCCATTGCTGTTTGAGCGAACAGCAGAACTACGATACAGAACGATGCGTAAATTAAACTATTTATAATTCGTTTCATCTGCTATTCCTCCACTTTAAGTGTTACCATAATAGGATAGTGATTAGCACCCCACTCAACACTCTTATCCAGGTTGATAGACTCGATGATGTTCCACAATCCGTCAGACGAATAGAGGAAGTTCTCACGAGTGCCATTCGCGCTCGATGGAGTGTATACCGAGTGTTGTACTGCGATGCAATCCACCATTCCGGCATATACCAACATATCGTTAGCCTGGAAGTAGGCATCATCAGCTGTCAAATCCTCTGCAACCGAGAAGTATGCGTTATGCTTCTTGATGTAAGCCTCCTCGTCAACATTGTCGTAGCAATCTACCAACTTGAAGACCTTGCCATACTTCATATCGATATTGGAAGGGGCATTCATATCCACATTCCACATCCAATAATTCACATCCTTCAACGCCGGTTTGTCGATTGTCAGACCAATCAACGCCTCCATCTCCACCTTGCGCGCTGCAAGGTTGTCCGGATCGTAGACGATAGGTACTGTCTTGTGATTAGCCAACATCCAATCTACCTGCTCCTGCCAATCGCTTGGAATTGCATTACGAGCCTCATCAACCTCGGTTACAACGATATGTATACCGTGTACCGAGAAGAGAATAGCTGCGTTATTGAGAGGTGGCTCCTGACGAATGTCGTGATCGAGAGAAATCGCCTCCGAGAGCTCGCTCTTGGCAAGTGCTGCCATTGTCAACAAGCCATTCTTGTTGGTCTTGGATTTCACTACCATATAGCCATGCTCACCTGCGTAGCCACTCACCCAAGTCTCGAATGAAGTGCCGCTGATTGTTGCAGGAGATACGAATGTAACAACATCAGCATTCTTCTCTGTCAGATACGAAGCTAACTTTTCCAAATCAACTGCTACCGCATCATTGAGGTTGCAGTAGAGTGTCGACAGTTCCATCTTGGTTTCGGGATTCGTAACCTCTGCATCGAGGTCATGATCGCGAGACACCGAAATCTCCTCGGTACAAGCAACCGAGAACATCGACACCATCAATAGTGTGTAAAGTATCTTTTTCATTATTCTTCAAATGCTTTTTGAGTGAGTACACATGTTGCGCTTGTCTCTTCCTTACAAGCATCCGTAAAGACCGCAGTAATAGTAGCCTGGCGCTCGACACCCTCGTTTGCGCTGAACTTAACCAGCAACTCGGTTCCGTTACCAAGATATTCGATACTCTCTACCCACGACTGATCAGCTGTCAGAGTCAAACCTGCACGGCAATCATCAATAAGGTTAGAGTCAAATGCTACCCTACACTCAGTCTGCGAAGCCTCGACTGTTGCGTCTGCCAAGTTCATGTAAGGAGTGATACCACGCTGCATAACAACGACTGTATCGGTCACGAAACCATCGTATGTATCGATAGCCACATATCCCACACGAGCAAAGTTACGAACATACATCGAAGACTCGTTAGAATCATAGCTGATAGTAATATTGTAGGCATTCTGCTTCCAATCACTATCATTTACATGCAACCATTCGCTGAGGGCACGAGCTCGCCACACGAGGTGAGTCTCGCCCTTCACGGTAATAGGCAACTGGAATTCACCGGCAGTCTTTGAAACCTTTTTGGTTGCAATGACCTCACCCTGCACATCCATCACCTCAACTTTTGTACAACTGCATATTGCCAATACGGCAACTACCAATGAGAGTAAATATGCTTTTTTCATAATCTTTCGTTTAGTTAAAATGTTTGACACTATTTACTCTCGTTAAAACTACCATTTTCACCTACCATGTCGTCTACGCCATTGTTGTAGTTGTTCTTCTTGGCCTCGCAAACAGTCTGCGAGATCTTGCAACGCTCAACTACGAATGGACCACGAACAGGGAAGTTCACAGCCTTGCCATTCTTGTCGCCAATCTGCACGAGGAGGTTCTCGTAAGTGCCGGGAGCCAAAGCTACCCATACAGTTAGAGGAGCACTCTCCAATGCATTTGTACCCTCAGGGAAATTGGTAATGCTAACAGTCTGCACACCATTTGCCTGGTCAATTCCCAACGCATAGTCCAACACAGGGAGATATCCTGCGAGGTACTCGTTGAAGGAGAATTCCTTGTTTACATTAGCAACCGAAATGTTCACATAGCTGACATCGGTCATATCGTAGCTGATGAGAACCTTAACAAGTCCGGAGTAGTAATCAAATACCACCTCGTTAGTTGTTGCCGTTGCAAGGAATGTAGAGTTGTACATCATATGCTCCAAGGCCGAAGCATAGTAGTTCTGCTCTGCGCGTACCTGTACTCGACCTTCGAGTGCCTTGGCACCGCCCTCAATAGAGTGAGGCATATAGATAGTCAAATTGCCATCAACCACATTTCCGTAGAAATAGGCCTCACTGTCGCCTGTCGTAGACTTTACAACGCGATAATACTCATTCACGCCTGCTGAGCCATAGATGCCGAGAGTGTGATTCTCTCCCCACACAAAGGTTCCGACTTCGTCAGCCCCCTCCAATTGGAGAGGATTGACGGTAGCCTTGACCATTGTGATTGCACCATTGTCTACATCATTTGGCATTGGCTTCTCAGGAAGACGCTCGGTACATGCCACCAGCGCAAACGAGAATATTGCCACAATGTAAAGTGCTGATTTCATCTTACACATTTGTTTTATCTTTTTTTTATCAATTATTATCGTTTTACTACTGATTCATCAGTACCGTCTTCGCCTGTGCCGGGAAGTTCTGTTGAGTAGAGTGTACATCCATCGTACTTCTTACCCTTCACATTCGAAGTGTTGCTTTCATCCCATATACCACCATAGATGCAATCCTGGAAGCTATCTGTATCAGGCACCAACTTACGAGTTGCACCACGGAGCAATGTTCCACCGATCTCGCAGTTTGCAACACCCTGTGGCCACAACTTATCGGCAATAGCCTCAGCGTGTGCAGTCTGCTTAATCAAGGTCGAAGTACTTGTATACTTTGTCATAGTGAAGAAACGCTCCGAACCAATGATAGCACCAACATTCGAGGTTGCACCCTCCAACGAGTAGATATCACCCTCGTTGCGGCAGAACTCGATACCGCCCATATGCGCAATCGAAGAGTCAACTGCTGCAGTTGCGTACTTCAACGAACGGAAGTGACCTACGATACCACCTGCCGAGCTGGTTGCACCTACGGAACCCTTGTTAACTGCATGCTCAACGCGAACATACTGTGTTCCGAGTGTAAATGCAGGATTACCCTCATCTGCAGCATCGTTATCCTCATAAGCGCAGAGGTAACGAGTATTTGTAGTATACTCTGTCAAGCAACCTGCGATACCTCCTGCATAGATAACCTTAGAGCCATAGTTGTTTCGGAGAATAACATTGCCTCCATTACGATCTACAACGATATCTCCCTCATTAACAGTTGGATTATCCGGAGTACCGGTAATCTTCACAAACCAGAAACCACGACCAATGATACCACCGGCATTACCCGAATATGTCCAAACACGACCTGTGTTGCGGCACGACTCAATCAAGAGGTTGTATGCACCACCATTCTCGATCTTCTTCTCGGCGCGAGCGCGGCGAGTGTAGATATCGAAGCTTGGTACACCATGGCCTCCAATATAGAATCCGACAATACCACCGACTGCACTATATGACTCTGATGAGTTGGTCGACACATATCCGTTGCAACGGTCGAACTGAATATTTCCGGTATTGGTACAATTCCTGACTACTACATCAGCAGCACCAAGGTACTGAGCCTGAGACGAACAAGGGTTGTTGGCATTACCCAAGATACCACCAGCATACGAGTAGTTGTATGTTACAGCCACCATCTCCGAGTAGTACTGGATATTACCATTGTTGACACAATTGTTGAACGAAAGCAACAAGTCGCGATAGTGCACTGCTGTACCCGAGCCTGTCCATGCCATAGGGCCATAGAATTGCAACGCCTGACCGAGGATACCTCCTGCGGTTTGGAAGAACGATGCGCCAACCTCACCGTAGTACATGCTACCGTTATTTTCGCAGTTCTCGAAACCGATTACCGATGTTAATGGGCTATCGACTCCATTCTTTCTAAATCGCATATCAAAGCACAAACCTACGATACCTCCCATATTGGTAAAGTACGAAGGGTGCATGGTCGTGGTTGCCTGACTCGAACCAAATCCAACCTTATCCATAGTGATATTACCAAAGTTCTTAGCACCGCTAAATGTTGAGCGAGTAGCCAAAATTTCACCTGCAACACCTGCGACATTCAAGTTCTTGGCATTAGTAGCCTCCGGCAAGTTGATATCGGCCTCGTTAGTACAATTTGTAACTAACATATTCACATGATTAACGGCGTTACCGGCCTTGACAATATTATCGAAGATACGACCTACGACACCACCCAAGTTCATACGATAGCCGATAACAGCATTTGCACGATCGAAATCGTTGATATCGTTAGATTGAACCTTACCGCTAGACATATCGATCGAAGACGAATTGGTTGTAGCCTCAGGCGAGCCGTAGATGGTAATCTTTGCATTCTTGCTGTTGCTCAATGCAATGAGATTGATTTGCTCCTGTGCAGTAGACTCGGTATATACACGACCTACAACACCACCAATATCGAATCGCGAAGATGCGGTATAACCCCAATCGTCAATCTTCAACTGGTTAGGCAAGCAAGTGTGAGTCAATGTTGCATCGTTCGAACATCCCTCTACATTGTAGTCTGTCTCACCAACCACACCTCCGATTGCGAGGTCATGACATGGCTGAGATGCTCTACCCAAGAGCATTGGTATATATCGACGATTCTTGTCGCTACCCTCTGCGATACGCGATGGCCAATCACCGGCCTGTCCCGAAGATACAACTGTACCTCGGTTCTCGCAAGATATGAGGGTAGAGGTCGAGGCCTTACCTACGACACCACCTACATAAGCGCCATCGCGCGCGATACCTTTATATATAATATCACCCTCGTTGTCGCAATCACGAACTGCGGAAACATAGGTAGAGGTGCTTCCTGCCGGCAATTTCGAATATCCGAATACACCACCAAAGTAGATATTATCAGGATAGTTGTCGTCAGCCGAAGCTTTGTCGTCCTGTACAATCTCTATCGTACCGGCATTCATAAAACCTGTAACACCTGTCTCGGCTGCTACATATCCGATACAACCGGAAGCGTACACATTCTTAGCATAACCCGAGATGTCGATGTGTCCATTGTTTACAACATTGAACATCGAATCTCCATTTGCATCCTGAGCCTTGCGGACATCAGCATAACCGGTAAATCCACCGATGTAGATATTCTCGATAGTTGCATTCTCGTCGTACTCGAATCTGATAGAACCCGTGTTAGAGAACTGTACATCATGGTTAGTCTCGTAGTACTTTCCACTATATCCACCAAGATATACAATCGGCGAGTTACCCTCAAATACAACAGAGCCACTATTGTAAATACCAACAGGTGCTGCACCCTTCTTATTCGAGTTGGATGAGATACCGAAAAGACCTCCCATCTGTACCTCGGTTGAGGCAACGGCCTTTGCTACGATATCGTTAGCATTGAAGCAACCATCGTAGAGGCACGAACGATAAGTGTTGGTTGCTGCTGCAATACCACCCAAATAGAGGGTTTTACACTGAACATTCTCACCTACTGTAATATCGCCGCTATTCGAGCAGTTAAACAACTTAACATCGCTGTAATTAAAACAGAATCCCAACAATCCCGATACATTGAGTTTGGATGCCGATGCGTTATCGTAGGTAAGAACACCTGCATTGCTACAATTCTCGATACGGAGGCAATCCGAATACAAGCACGAAATCAAACCTGCGACATAGAGATCATCACGGTTGGTTGTATCTACATCATTTCCTGTCATCTTTGTAGATACACTGTGGAGGAATTCACCTGTCGCTGCATTGTGGCAATCAACAACCTCATCCGAATCGAGCAAACCAATACATGCCGATGCTCCAATAAGGGCTCCACCATAATATTTGAACGCGCAACGAACTGTACCTGCATTGCTACACTTCTCAGTGAGTACAGGAGCAGCGCATCTGAAGTTCACCTGCTTACCGCAACGCGATCCGAAAACACCACCGACACTCGACATAGACTGCGATGCTGTAGCCGCCTGAGAGCTTCGAGGTGTTACACCTGCAACACCACCCAATACATTGATGTTTGCACCGTACTTATTATTACAATCCGAAGCTATCTCTGTGCAGCACAATCCGATAACACCGCCCAAGCGCAATGAGCCATTGCCTGTGCCATTATAGTCGCTAATCGATTGGCACTTACACTCACCAAGATAGTTAACATCGCCATAGTTGTTACAACGGCTTATCTTGTATGTACCAACAGCCATCTGAGCTGCAACACCACCAATATTACAATTTGTAACAATGTAGAACTTATCGCCGAAATCCAATGTACCATAGTTGTCGCAATCAACCAACGAATTCTTATTCGTAGCTGAAGCACCCTTCTCCATAATACCTACGACTCCACCGATATTTGCTCTATCTACATTGAGCGAAATTGCCATCGAACCTCTGTTCTCGCAACGCTCAACAGAGATCTTTGCAGCACCAATAACGCCACCCCATTCGAGGCTCGATACCACCTTCTCAACAGAGAGTGGACCGGCATTGTTGTTGTCTGTAAACTCGCCATCCACAACATATCCTGCTACACCACCGATGTACGGATGGAGCTTTGTGCCGTTCGAACCATCGTTCCACACAATAGCGCCATTGTTTTTGTTATCCACAACAACAGGAGCCTTTGTTCCCGTGCAAGCATAACCAACAATACCACCGACACATGGTCTGTATGCAACAGTCGAAGCCGATGGGCCGGCATTCTCAATTGTGATATCAACATCACTATTCGAGAGAGATACGCTACCGCCGTAAACGCCACCGACAACACCACCGATGTTTATTGTACTAAAGTCGGTCGTTACAGCCATATCTGCATTGCTATACACGAGCGAACCCGCAGCTGAACAGTTGAAGATTGTTCCAACCTTCTCTCCATCCACAGAGAGTGAACGAGCAATCATACCAACCAAGCCTTTCGCGGTCTCGACAATAGCACCCTCTACCGAAAGGTTCGAGATTGTTGCCACGGTATTCTCGCCGAAGAGTGGCTGAGTCAAACCCTTGATAGTATGATTACGGCCCTCAAACACCGAGTTGAAGCCTTCGATAGTAGTCAAGCCCTTATCGGTCATATCAATGTTTGCGATGAGCAGAGCTCCACCACTAAACTTGCAGTTCTCTCCATTGAATGAGCCAGCCTGAACCTCTTCAACAAAAGTCAACATATCTGCATCACTGCCGATAAGCATCATCTTGCTATTAGCCTCGAACTCAACCTCCGGGAACTCGCGAACCTTACCTCCGAGGAGTGCAAGGCTGTTACCTTCGCCATCTGTACCTGATGCGTTGAATGTGCGAATACATACGCTACCATCCTGAGCAACGAAGTTAACATCGAAACGAGAATACTCGCCCTTTGGCACTGCAATGTAGAAAGCCTTCGCCTGATCCGAAAGGATATAAGAATCGCCCTCGAATGCATAGAAGACTGTTGAAGTAGCACCTTCACGAGGCTTTATCTCACCTGTACGAGCATCATTCTCGTCATCGCTTCCACAATATACATCAAATACACCTGCAATAGGCTCAGCCTCAGCAGTCGAAACCGAAATATACTTCAAATCGACACTCTCTCCTGCCGGAGCCTTAACCGCAAAGCGGAGAACAGTTGCAAGATGATGCATCTGCACCTCGCTAAATCCGTCTGACCACGCATACATAGGAGCACATCCAGGAGCGAACGAGCCGTCAGTATGCACCTGCTCTGACAGGAATTTAACCGGATACATTCCGCTCTCAGAGTTCACCTCTACATCCGCGTAGTACGGATAGACAATGTTGTACGGGATAGTGGCTTGCAATGGCATATCAAAAATAGCCACTGAGCTGCGACCGCTGGCATCAGGATTAACAAGCTGAATCTTGGTAGTTTGCTGACCGTTAACGGAAAGGACATCCTCCTTACCCTCTTCGGCACACCAATACACCGGATACTTGCCATCCGCATCTTTGTCTCCCAACTCTGTACGAGATGGGGTCGGCAAAGCAACCTGCAGCGCCTTTACCTCACCACTTCCTTGACCAGGTGCAGAAATTACCGGAACCTCGTCCTTGGTCGCATCCTGCACGCAAGAGTAGGTTGCGAGCAGTACTACCGCCATCAAAAGTTTAGTAAAATTTTTCACGCTAATAGTTGTTTTGAGTTTGTTTGTTAATGATTTATTTGATTGTTTGTGTTTGTTAGCAGTTTCGTCTATCTTCTCGTCATCCTCTATCGCTCTTGCGCCCTCGCTACACACGCGTAACGCGCGCATTAAAGACAAAAAAAGATATTCGCTCCGCGACAGCGCGTGCGATACACCTCTTTTTTACAGGCCCGTAAATAGCTCACAAGCCCTCATACTCAGCATATTATCATTATTTTAAGGTACCTCAACGCAAGAAGACTATTGTCTTTTGCGCAAATTTTAGTTTCCAATTGGTTTTGCAAAGTTACAACTTTTTTCCATTTCGCAAATATTTCGGCAACTTTTTATGCAACTTTTTTTTTGCTTTTTTATTAACAATTTTACCATTCTATTGGTGCTCTGCCACTTGCAACGAGATAAGCGTTCGCCTTGGAGAAGTGGCGTGAGCCGAAGAACCCTCTGTAAACCGAGAGTGGCGAAGGATGAACCGCCTTCAAAACAAGATTACGCGAAGCGTCCACCATTGCTCCCTTCTTCTGCGCATAGCTCCCCCACAACATATATACTACACCCTGTTTGCGCTCGGCAATAAGACGCACTACGGCATCCGTGAACCGTTCCCAGCCGCGACCCGCGTGCGACGCCGCCTCATGCGCTCGGACCGTAAGCACAGCATTGAGCATAAGCACACCTTGCTCAGCCCAACGATCGAGATTTCCGCTCATCGGCACAGGTTTACCGATATCGTCGGCAACCTCCTTGAAGATATTGCGCAGCGAAGGGGGAAAATCGACTCCGTCGTCCACCGAAAAGCACAAGCCATTCGCCTGGCCGTCGCCATGATAGGGGTCCTGACCGATAATCACAACTTTGAGATTGTCGAGCGGACATTTATCGAAGGCACGGAAGATATTTCGCGCTGCCGGAAATATCTGGCGCGTAGCGTACTCCTCCTTCACAAAACCTACCAACTCCTCGAAATATGGTTTGTCGAACTCCTCTTGGAGCAACTCTTTCCAATCCTCTGCTATACGAACATCCATTTTTGCGGCTATTTTCTCTTTCCAAGAGCGAAGATAGTAAAATTAAGCGAAACAATTGCACGGTTTGACAATTTTTTCTATCTTTGTTCCATTAACCAACGAAAAATTTCAAAAACAATGAAGACTATTATTGCAATTATCGCATTGGCGCTCACACTCTCGTGTGCCAACAATTCGGGCGAGATAAAGCTCCTCGACAAGGCCGATTTCGAAACCACCGTTGACGGCAAGCAGGTATCTCTCTACACTCTCCATGCAGGTGATTTGACCATGCAGGTAACAAACTACGGTGCCCGCGTAGTATCGCTTTGGGCACCCGGTCGTGATGGCAAGTTTGCCGATGTAGAGATTGGCTACGAGAATATCGACCGCTATGTCAACAACACAGGCGAGCGCTATCTCGGTGCCGTTGTAGGCCCTGTTGCAAACCGCATCGCAAATGGAAAATTCGTCCTCGACGGCAAGGAGTACAACACTCCGCAGAACAATAACGGCCAGACCCTGCACGGAGGAACTCTCGGAGTTGACCGTATCGTATGGGATGTTAAGTCGTGCAGCGAGAATCAGATTGTATTCGAAACTGTTCTGCCCGACGGACAGGACGGCTTCCCTGCAAATCGCACAATCTTGATGACCTACCGTCTTACCGACAAGAACGCTTTCGAGGTATTCTACGAGGCCTCGACCGACGCCAAGACCGTACTTAACCTCTCGCACCACTCGTTCTTCAACCTCGAAGGCGATGGCGAAGGCACAATTCTTGACCATGTGTTGACCATAAACAGCAAGATGATAACTCCGACCAACGATCTGCTTATTCCTTCGGGCGAGTTTATGGATGTTGAGGGCACACCTTTCGACTTCCGCAAGCCTCACGCTATCGGCGAGCGCGTAAATTGCGACCATCCGCAGCTCAAAGCGGGTGCAGGATACGACCACAACTGGGTGATCGACCGCGAGGACGACGGCCGCATCTTGAAGGTTGCCGATGTATATTCGCCAAAGAGTGGCCGTGGTATGGAGGTCTATACCGACCAGGTCGGCTTGCAGTTCTATTGCGGTAACTTCTTCGACGGATCGTACAACAGCAAATATGGCAAACCGATCCTCTATCGCGGCGCTATCGCACTCGAAACACAGCGATACCCCGATGCGCCAAACCACGCCAACTTCCCAAGCATCGAGATCAATCCGGGCGAGAAATATACACACGCTTGCGTATATAAATTTTATGTAAAATAAGTGAATATATTTTTACAAATGACACCAACACCACATATCGGAGCAAAGCTGGGCGAGATTGCCGAGCGCGTCATAATGGCGGGCGATCCGCTGCGCGCAAAGTTTATGGCTGAACGCTATCTCGAAAACCCGAAACTCGTCAATCAGGTTCGCGGAATGTATTGTTACACTGGAACTTACAAAGGCAAGGAGGTATCAGTGATGGGACACGGAATGGGTATTTCGTCCATCGGTATCTACACCTTCGAACTCTACAACTTCTACGGCGTAAAACGCATTATCCGCACGGGCTCGGCCGGTGCATATCAACCCAATTTACACATTGGCGATATCGTGATTGCACAGGGCGCATGCGACAACTCCAACTTCGCTGCACAGTTCGGTCTTCCTGGCACTTTTGCACCAATCGCCGACTACGAAATGCTCAGTGCAGCGGTCGAGAAGGCGAAGGCTATGGGAGTGAAGTTTGCCGTGGGAAATATACTCGCATCGGAGATCTTCTACAACGACAACCCTGAGGCGTGGAAGCAGTGGCAGAAGATGGGCGTTTTGGCAGTTGAAATGGAGGCATCCGCACTCTATATGAACGCTGCACGCAGTGGCAATCAGGCTCTCTGCATCTGCACCATCTCGGACTCGCTCGTAACCCACGAAGAGACCACAGCCGAGCAGCGCGAAAAGACCTTTACGGATATGATGGAGATTGCTTTTGAAATCATCTAAACGGGGCAGCAAAGGAGGGCTTAAAATCTGAAAATGAAGAGATTACTTACAATAATTGCTATTCTCGTGCTTGGTATCGAGTCGGCATCTGCCTGGGGAAAATTCGGCCACGAAATAGTAGTCGAAGTAGCTAAACGACACCTCTCCGAGAACACAAAAGCCAAGATAGCAAAGTATCTGCCATACGACATCACACAGGACGCCGTTTGGATGGATATCCACCGCTTTGACAAGGAGATAAAGTACACGAACGATTGGCATGTGTATAATATCGATGAGAAGCATGAGTACGATATGAATCCGCGACTCCACAAGGGAGGAGATGCCGTTTATGCACTCGGCGTAGTCAAGCACAACCTCTCGAAGCAGGAGCGTTTGACCGACTCTGCTATCGTGATGAATATCCGTTGTCTGCTTCACTTTGCAGGTGATATGCACTGTCCGGCTCACACCTATCCGCAAGGAGTTCACTGCTTCTGGCCTTGCACCCTCAATGGCGTGAAATACAGATATTTCCACACCGTGTACGACCTAATGCCGGATTTGGTATTTCCAAATATGTCTTGTGCAGAGGTTGCAGCGAAGATTGACAATGCCAAGCGTGGCGAGATCAAGCGCATACAGAAAGGCGAGCCTACCGATTGGGTAAAGAGGGATGTAGGCCAACCGAATAGCGAAATATACAAGTGGAACAAATTCCTTACGCCCGACCTCGATCCAAACACGGTGGAGATGTCGCGCGAATTAATCACAATGCAGCTCCGCAATGCAGGCTACCGATTGGCTTATCTGTTGAACAAATATTTCGACAAATAGAAACCCCTCTATATGAAAAAACTGATTTTATTGCTCGTCGCTACCGCATTTTGCGCCAACACGGCACTTGCCTGGGGAGGTCTTGGCCATCGCACCGTAGTTGAGATTGCCAAACGACACCTCACCGAAAAGAGCAAGGAGAATTTGGCAAAATATATGCCTTACGATATTACCAAGGATGCGACATGGATGGATAAGATCCGAGGTAAGAAATCGCCATATCGATTCACAAACAGTTGGCACTCTTACTATTACGACTCGAAATTCCGTCACGATCCTAATATGCCGAACAAGGTTAAGAATGGCGACACCATGCGAGCTCTCGACTTGGCAGATCGCAATCTGTCGATGTACAAGGAGTTGACCGACTCGGCGGTAATCTTCAATATCCGCATGGTCCTGCACTTTGTCGGCGATATGCACTGCCCTTCTCACTGCAAGTTCATCGGCGGACGCGACGATGCAAAGCCGAGAGTCTATCTCAAAGGTGAGTATATGGGTTCGTTCCACGGCTTCTACGACAAGATGCCAAGCCATATCTACGGCAATGATATAAAGGCTTCGGAACTTGCTGCCAAACTCGACACCTACTCGAAAGGAAAGATCAAGCGCATCTGCAAGGGCGACCACCACGATTGGGCGCAGGAGTCGATGCACACCACAAATGTAATCCATCAGTGGAATCCTAACGACGGCACGAAAGATCTGCGCGAGAACACTATTGAGCTATCCAAACCCGTAATCGACAAGCAGTTACGCCACGCAGGTTACCGATTGGCGTACCTGCTAAACAAATATTTCGACAAGTAGCAATACACAAAAAGAGGCATCTGAACGATGCCTCTTTTTGTGTACATACAGTTCTTACTACAACGAAATCTTCGCTACACGACGCTCATGACGACCGCCCTCGAACTCGGTCGCAAGCCACTCGTCGAGGATAGCCACTGCCTCCTCATTCGAGATAAAGCGAGCCGGCAACACCAAGACATTACTATCGTTGTGCTGGCGTGTGAGATGCGCTATTTCGGGCAACCAGCAGAGCGATGCGCGCACCTTGGCGTGCTTGTTCAGTGTGATAGCCATGCCCTCGCCCGCGCCGCAGATACCCACAGCGCGCGGCAATTCGCCATTTTCGAGAGCCTCTGCCATAGGGTGAGCATAGTCGGGATAGTCGCAACTCTCCTCCGAATGGCAACCGAAGTCGAACACCTCAAAGCCCTTTGCCGAGAGGTAGCCCGTCAAGAACTCCTTCAAGTCGTAGCCTGCGTGGTCGCAAGCGATACCGATTTTTTCCATATCCTTATATTTTATTTTGTTAATACCTTTCCCACTACAAATATACGAATTATTTGAATATTCCGCCACATGCAGTGCAAAAAACAGGCCTTCGAAGAGTTTTCACCCCTCGAAGGCCCCTTTTTCTCGATTAGGTTAACTATTTGTAGTGAACCTCTATGCCTGCAATATTAGAGTGCGAATTGCCGGCTGCTGTATATACAAGACGCGACTTACACTCGCCACTCCACTCTGCGGTGGTCACGCTAGCAAATGTGGTGGTCGAATATCCGTCATACTCCTTGCACTTCAAATCGACCAAATAGCCTACCGGTGCTGTAAGCACAACCTTGGTAATGGTCTTGCCGCTTGCGGCCTCGATACGAAGCTCGTTTGATGTTGTGCGACCGATATATATCGCATCACGACCATCTGCCGAATCGGTACGCCACGATCCTGTCGAAGAGATTGTTATATCGCCCTCATGGATTGTGCCGACCGAGTTACCGCTAACAGCGCCCTCGATAGGGAATGTGAGCGTTACAACCTGCTCCGCACCACCCTGCTCCGGAGCCTTTTCGGTGGTTGCAGATGCTGTACCTGCCTCCGATGCGCTGTTGAGCGACGAGTTCGAAGGGTTTGCCACAACCGAAATTGCGTATGTTGTTTCGTATTCGAGTTCCTTGAAGGTAGCACCCGTAAACTCCACGGTAAGGCTATGCGAGCCACAAGTTACTGTGTAATCCTTTGCACCATCGACTGCCTCCCATCTTACCGAAATGGTATTTCCGCTTGCGGTAGCCGTTACAACAGGAGTTGCAAGAGGTGTTACAACAGGCTGCTCGGGAGTCTCGCCACCCTCGCTGCTCTCGCCATTAACATACCACATATATATACTATTTGCGCTATATGAGAGTTGGAATCGCGAAGACGATGTATTGTTGTTTACATAGTAGTAACTTGCCTCATTGTAGATCTTAACGACATTGTAATCTCCAAGCGTAATAGTCCATGAGGTATCGTCACTCTTTGTGTCGCTGAATGTAAGCTTATTCGAATAAGCGGCACTATCGTAGAAGCGATAGAGGTATCCGTGAGCAGAGTTAAGTGCGAAAGTACCACTCTTTGTTCCGTTCTCTACTGTAAACACTACGCCATCCTCAGGAAGCTCCGTAATAGTATTATCACTATTTATAGTAAACATCGAGGAGTATGCAAGATACGAAGATCCGCTTAATGTTGCCGAGAGCAGACGAGCTGACGATGACGAGGAGGATTTTGTACAGATAACAACCTCATCGCCTGCATTAAGTTCTGCAATATCGGTTAAGAGTTTGTATGCCTTTGGTTTCTCTTGGATAGCCAAATCCTTAACCGTAAACTTCGCAATATTTGCACGCTCAAAGTTGAGAGTCTTACCCGTAAGATCCACGGTCTTGGTGTAGATATTCGACTCGGTGGTT
>JAZSOV010000063.1:0-8098 GCA_045537095.1 Alistipes sp. | reverse complement strand
CATCATTAACATATACAACAACCCACAACAAAAGCTATTCAAGTAGATTTTTTTTGAAAAATTCTTAATTCTCAATTCTCAATTTTTAATTTATTTGTTGTATCTTTGGGCTGAAATTTAGCAATTTTAACTCAAAACAATAAAAACACTATGAAAGAAGCTATTGCAATTCTTACAGGTGGCGGTCCTGCACCGGGTATGAATACCGTTGTAGGTAGCGTTGCCAAGACTTTCCTTGCAAAGGGTTATCGCGTTATCGGTTTGCACCATGGTTATTCGGGCTTGTTCAATCCGAACCCTCGCCACGAAGACTTGGACTTCTTCAAGGCCGATTACATCTTCAATCAGGGTGGCTCTTACCTTACAATGAGCCGTTTCAAGCCAACTGACGCTGATTTCGAGAACAACTTCAATCTCTCATTCTTCACCGAAAATAACATCAAGTTGCTCGTAACCGTAGGTGGCGATGACACCGCTTCGACTGCTAACCGTATTGCTAAGTTCTTGGAGGCTAAGCAGTACCCTATCGCAAACATCCATGTCCCAAAGACCATCGACAACGACCTTCCGCTTCCGGCAGGTTCGCCAACTTTCGGTTATCAGTCGGCTAAGGAGGGTGGTACTGTTATCGGTCGTGCCGTTTATAACGATGCTCGTACATCGTCTAACTGGTTTGTTGTAGCTGCAATGGGCCGTTCGGCAGGTCACCTCGCATTCGGTATCGGCTCGGCTTGCCACTACCCTATGATTGTTATTCCGGAGATGTTCAACAAGACCGAGATTACCGTTGAGAAGATTGTAAACTTGGTTGTTTCGGCTATCATCAAGCGCAAGTTGATGGGCATCGAATATGGTGTTGCAATGATTTCGGAGGGTGTATTCCACGCTCTTTCTGACGAGGAGATTGCAAAGTCGGGTATCCACTTCTCTTACGATGACCATGGTCACCCTGAGTTGGGTAAGGTATCGAAGGCTCACATCTTCAACGAGATGTTGGAGAAGAAGGTTAAGGAGTTGGGCTTGAAGGTTAAGTCGCGCCCTGTGGAGATTGGTTACGAGGTTCGTTGCCAGACTCCTATCGCTTACGACTTGGTTTACTGCTCGGAGTTGGGTATGGGTGTCTACAAGCTCTTCTCGGAGGGCAAGACCGGCTGCATGGTCTATATCTCGCAGGACGGTTTCGTTTCACCACTCTACTTGAAGGATTTGCAGGACCCTACAACCGGCAAGATTCCGCCACGCCTCGTAAATATCGAGTCGGACAAGATTATGCAGGTTATCAACAATGTAATGCACTACATCACCGCAGAGGATTATGAGGCTGCAAAGCAGTATGTTGCTAATCCTGAGGCTTACGACTTCCGCAAGATTTTGAACTGGTAAACAGATTTTATTTTCGATAGAAATGCTCGAGAGTGTTTAACTTTCGGGCATTTTTTGTATCTTTGTATGCATAAGTATAGATACTTACAAACTATTAAATAAACAAAATCATTATGAAAAAGATTTTACTGACCTTGGCACTCGTTGGTGCTTGTTTTTCCGGCATCACAGCCCAGACAAAAATTCCTGAGACAATAAATCTCCTGCCTAACCCATCGCGCCGTACGGAGATCATACTGCCAAAGGTGAATGGCTTGAACATCTACAAAGCAGACCTTCACATCCACACTATCTACTCAGATGCACAGCTGACACCTGAGCAGCGAATCAAAGAGGCGTGGTTCGATGGATTGGATATCGTCTCGATAACCGACCACCTCGAAGTTCGTAACAACGAGCCTAAGATGCTCGAATATTTGAAAGGCTACACCGATGGCGTTGCCAAGAAGGCCGTAAACCACAGAATACATGTTAAGCCAGCAGACGGCGAAGGCATTAAGGCCGACCTAAACCTCTCGACAAAGCTCGCGCAGAAGGCAGCCGAGGCATATGGCGATGCGTTGTTGGTAATTCCTGGATGCGAAATAACTCGCAGACCAAAGACCATCGGACACTACAATGTATTGTTCGCTACCGACAACAACGCTATCTACGATCCCGATCCGATGCAGTCGTTGCGCAATGCGAGAAAGCAGGGAGCCCTTATCACTCAAAACCACCCCGGCTGGGCGCGAAAGAGTTGCGACATCACCGAGTTCGAACAGAAGGCTTTTGATGCAGGATTGATCGATGGCGTTGAGATTATGAACAATATCTCGTTCTATCCTAAGGCTATGCAGCGTTGCATCGACAAGAATCTCTATATGGTGGCTTGTACCGACATTCACGCACAGACCAATATGTATAGCAGTAATGGCGTATTCCGCACAATGACCTTTGTTTTTGCGAAGGAAAATACAGCTAAGGCTGTTCGCAAGGCTCTCGAAAAGAGAATGACACTCGCCTACTGCGCAGGACATATCGCTGGCGATGCAGCGTTGTTGCAGGATTTCTTCAAGGCTTCGGTAAGTTGCAAATTCCTCGCCTACGGCAAGAAGGGACGAGCTACACACGCTCTCACCAACAACACCTCGATTGGCTACAAGTTGCGTATCGGAAGAAAAGAGATGGTGCTGCCTCCGTTCCAGACCATCACAATCACACTCAACAAGGGCAAGGATGGCAAGGACAAGGATGTAACATTCCAAGTAGCAAATATGTGGGAGGTTGGATACAAAAATCCAACTATCGTATACAAGAGCAGTGCAAAATAGAGAATAATAGAAAATAAACTAAAATATAAATACTGATAATATGAAGAGATTATTTTTAATTTTAGCCTTTTGCGGATTGTGCAGCATATCGAGCATCAATGCGCAACAAACAAACAGCGAAATTCCTCACGCCACAAAGTTGGGCAGAAAGGTTAAGACGGTAAGTCGAGTAAACATCATCCTACCTCAGGTAAATGGCTTGAACTGCTATAAGGCCGATTTTCATATTCATACCTCCTACTCGGACGGTCAGGTAACTCCTGCTGCCCGCGTAAAGGAGGCTTGGAAAGATGGTCTCGATATTGTAGCCATTACCGACCACTACGAAGGTTTGCTTGGTGTGAAGAGATTTTTCGATGCCACAACCCCTTATCACGAGGACACTTCGATAAAATACCTCACTGCTCGCCAAGCCAACGGCATCAAGGTCGATTTCAACGCTATTCATAACGAGGCGGAGAAACTGTTAGAGAAGAGCAAATATCCAATGTTGCTTATCAAGGGTTGCGAGATGGGACGCAATGCAAAGACACACGGACACTTCAACTGCCTCTTCCTCCAAAATACCAATATCGTCTACGACTTGGATCTCGCAAAGGCATTCCGCAAAGTGAAGGAGCAGGGTGGCTTTATCATCCATAACCATCCAGGCTGGAAGCGCGAAACCACCGACAAGAC
The DNA here is from genome assembly GCA_045537095.1 of Alistipes sp. Classification (GTDB taxonomy): domain Bacteria; phylum Bacteroidota; class Bacteroidia; order Bacteroidales; family Rikenellaceae; genus Alistipes. Next base: position 4,724 of record JAZSOV010000063.1, on the reverse strand, counting down.
CGAATTTCACGAGAAGGTATATGGCGAAGGGTTGATTGATGGTATCGAGGTTGTAAATAACAAGACCTTCTATCCTCACATGGTACGCCGTTGTGTCGATGAGAAACTGACAATGTTTGCCAACACAGATATTCACAGTATATCATCCGCTTATACATTAGCACCATCCTACATCTATCGCACGATGACTCTCGTTTTCGCGAAGGAACTGACCGAGGAGGCAGTAAAAGAGGCTTTATTGAAACGCCAAACCCTTGGCTATGTGAACGGCTATGTAATCGGTGAGATAAAGCTATTATCCGACTTCTTGAACGAGTCGATTGATTGCCGCGTAGTTGAAGAGAACAGAGAGAAAGGTACTCGTAAATATATGCTCATCAACAACTCGTCTATTCCATATCAGTTGCGCACAGCAGAGAAGAGATTAGTGAGGGCTACCCCATTCAAACCTGTCTATGTAACCACAAGTTCAAAGAGTTCAGCTCCCGAATTTAAGGTGGAGAATATGTATCATGTCGATTATCAAAACCCCACTATCAAGATAAAAGTTGATAGAAAATAGAGCGTTATAAGACGACTTTCACTACCTCTATCGCTTTGGTTCTTAGCGCAATATACAACCAAGCACAAACCGTAAGTTCAAAGACACCAAATCCCTACATTCGAGGTTGTAATTGCAGGAAAATAGTCTCGACTAAAGCAGAAAAACAATGGTGTGTCCCGAAAAAACTTTTGGACACACCATTTTTGTTAGAAGCTATTTACTATCTCATCCACGATATTTCGCTATACAGCAACTTTGCGGTTGGGTTATCGGGGAGAGCATCGAGCAAAGAGCCAACTGCCGCCTCATTCATCTGCATTGCCAAGGCCGTTGCACCCTGCGCCACAAGGCGATTGTCCGAGAATGTTGTAACGGCTTGCACTATCGCATTGACTGCCGTTGCACTATCTACCCCACCATTGCGAGCCGCCGAGAGCAGGGCGCAATAGGCAAGCAGGACATTATCCGAACTGCACCACCTCTGCAATAACACTGCGACATCTGCAATACGGCTTAATAGTGCATGCGAAGCCTGCTCTGCAACCTCGGAGTTGATGATTCCCGAAGCCCAAAAGTCAAAATCGGAGATCGCAACCCTCTCGGCATCGGCGATCCACAACGCCACCAGGCGCACCTCACGGATAGCCTCTTTGTAAAAGAACTCCGCCATTTCGTGGTCGGTACCGATCTCGCGTGCGAGGTTGCGAATGGCATATATCTGCACGCCATAGTTACGCTCGTAGTCAGCACCGAAATAGCGCATCGTATCGAGCGCAGCACCATTCATCTCCTTGCGAAGACGAAACAGCAGCAGGCGTTTTTTCTGTTCGAGCATACTAATTGATTGGGCGAGCTGTGACGCTCTTGCCGTAGAGAGCAGATGCAAACGAAACAACATCCAACAATTTCGCCTCGCCTACGAGCGAACATTTCGACTGCGGTACGATAAGATACTCTGCCGACACCTTATCCTTTGGTCCAAGCGGTTGCAGCTGTGGATACTCCTTGTGTTTTTCGGTCTCAATCTTCAAAACAATTGGCATACCCGACAGGTCATCTGCTGCAACTACGCCGGCCTTGTCGCTGAAACGGCAGACCATATACTCGCTCTTGTCAGGGGTAACAGCTATATTGAATGTATGAATCTCCTCTGCTGTACACTTTGTGCCGTAGAACATTTCGAGGCACTCCTTCTCCATGCGTGCAATCTCCTCCAAAGCGGCCTTCAATCCTGCGCCAAAGACATTCTCGCCAGCCTCGCCCGTGATGAGATCAAGACGATGCTTACGCAACGAGAAGATCATTTCGGCAGTCGCTGCCGCCTGCTCCTCGGTGGTCTGCACAGTTGACGAGACCTTGTTCAAAGGCAAAGGCAAGGTGTATGGCTCGGCAAGAATTGGCGCATCGGCCTTTGCAACACCGCCCAAAGTGAGCTTGCCATCGATCAACTCCACCGACGAATACTCCGAAAGCGTTGCTCGCTTGCCGAGGTACTTCTGCGCATAGCGGGCATAGACACCCGGGGTAAAACGGTCGGTTGTAACACGAAGGGTTACGCCTATTACGCAAGGCTCTACCTCGCTGACAACCACTGCACCACTCTTGTCGTACAAGCCCGGTTTCGAAATATTCTGTGCTGAGCCCATCGCCACCACGGCAACAAGGGCTAAAAATGCAAATACTCTCTTCATATTATTCGGTTTTACACCACGAAGGTACGCTTTTTCGTATGATTATCAAAATTTCAGGTAAAAATCTTTGGTCAGCGCACGATAATCGGCACTAAATTCGCCACGCCTCTCCACCTCGATAGCAAGGCTCTCGATCTCGATTTTAGCAGGCTTATATTTGGAAAATTCGCCCATCACTCGTTTTATCGCTCCACCCTCTACCGAGTGAACATTGCAACGACGCACAAGGTGCAGTTGCGACTGCTCGGTATATCGCTCAAACTCGGGCTCCGGCAAAATCAGGGCAAACCGACCACTTTCGGCAAGCAATCGGCAGGCCGCCCTATCCAACTCCCCGAAGGTCAAATCGTGGGTATGGCGAGCCGTTGAACGCTTCGCATCGGGTGGCAGCAACGAGTCGATAAAATATGGCGGATTGGAGATTATAAGGTCGAACCTTTCGGCTGGGGAGAACTCCTGCACGGGGGTCTGCTCCACTTCAAGACGCTCCGCCCAAGGGGAGTTGTCGAAATTTGCTCTCGCTCTTTTTGCTGCGATTTCGTCAATCTCGACCGCTTGCACCTGCGCCGTAGGGTTACGCTGTGCCATTTGCAGGGCGATAACGCCTGTACCCGTGCCGATATCGAGGATGCGCCTTGCACCCTCACACTCCGCCCACGCACCGAGCAATACCCCATCGGTGCCGACCTTCATCGCCACATCGTCTTGCTCGACTGCAAACTGCTTGAACTTGAAACCAGCCATAAATTTTGCTATTAGCTATTGGCTTTTAGCCATTAGCTTTTGCAAAATTAGCAAAAAACGGAAAACGGAAAGCGGAAAACGGAAAACTTTTTTGTTTTTCGGTTTTCGCTTGTAGTGGGAAAACGGACCGCTGCGATTAAGTCGAGAGCAGAGGCTGCTTGCAGACTATGCCGAGACGGAGCAGAGAAAAGCCCACGCAGTGGGATTAAAGCGGAAAACTTTTTTGCTTGCGCCAAATAGTAACGGCTATTAAGGGCTAGTAACGGCTATTAAGGGCCATTAAGGGAAGCGCAGAAAAATGCGTGCGAACCTTACTAGCCTTTACTTGCCCTTACTCGCCCTTAAAAATTAAATCGCACGCCCTTTTGCAGAAAATAAAAATAATTGCTAAATTTGTGGTGCAGTCTTCGGATTGCTAACATATAGAAAGTGTTTTTCGCACTCCTTTGTGATAAAATTTGGCGATTTTACGAAAACAGGGAAGCAATTACACTCATTTCTTGTTTAGTTATGGCTATTGCACCATTCTTGGTGCGTACCCCATACTATTCAAGTGTGGGGCATTGTTTATTTGTTTTCGGGTTACGCCAAATACCTATCACAAGATAAACGATATCAACCTCACACTTTCTTTTTATAATAACGCCTTATTCGGGGTTGGTGGGCAAAAAACATATCTATATGAAAAAGATTTTATTAAGTTTTATGGCGCTATGTGTATGTAATATAAGTTATGCGCAGTTAGGAGTTAAAGACAATTCAGATACTAGTAATGTAATAGCGGCAGTGCACGATAGTTTTGAAATGTTTAAACACAATGAAACTTATGTATTAAGTGTTCATTGTACCGCCATTTCGCTTGGCATTAAAAAAATGCATGAACTCACACCTGTTTTTATTAATTTGGGAAAGGGAAAAGATAATGCAATAAAATCTGTTACACTTTTGTTAAAGTTGTGTAAGGAAAATACAATAGAAGGTACGACAATTACTGACCATGAAGGTAAAACACTCAAAGTATCTTCTTTAATATTCCCAAATACTCCATCAATAAGAATACTTAAAATAGAAGAAACTGATGATTTTTTGCATTCTTGTATGATGACAGAAGATGCATTACAAATGCTTTTAAATAAGCTCAATAATGAATAGCAAAGTTAAGCCGAGCAGAAATTTCTGCTCGGCTGTTTTTTGTTGCAAGCTATGACATTGAATGGCAACGCAGCCTGCGACTGCTTAATGCGAATTTAGGGAATTTCGAGAAATTAGAGAATTTTATGAGTTTAGCAAAACCTCTAAACTCACTAATCTCATTATATTTACTAATCTAACTGAAAAGCCGAGCAGTTTTTTCTGCTCGGCAATAGTTTTCCGCTTTCCGTTTTCCGTTATTTGAGGAATCCCTCTATCCCTGCACCGAACAGCGCGAAATCATACTTGACAGGGTCCTCCGCATCGTGGTTGCGGAGGGCGGATGTTATCTCCTCGACTGCTTTCCAATCGTTGGAGTTGCGAGTGAGCAGACCTAATGCCCTACCCATATTGCCCGTATGAACATCTAACGGCAAATACAAAGCCGAGGTCGGTATGCGCTCCCACGCTCCGAAATCGACACCTCGGTTATCTCGGCGCACAAACCAGCGAAAATACATATTGAGTCGTTTGCACGATGCCCCCTTTGTAATTGAGGAGAGGTGTTTCTCGCAGTGCGGTCAGTGCTCCACCTCGAAAAACTCTCGCCGCAG
>JAZSOV010000116.1:0-11998 GCA_045537095.1 Alistipes sp. | reverse complement strand
TTCAAGTGAAGGTAACGAATAGAATAACCTTCTTCGAGCATCCTCATATATTTGAGCAATGCTCCGTAATCGTGTTTTTTGCGCATAAAGAAACCCCAAAAGTTTTTTGTCCAAACTTTTGGGGTCACTTCAAAACTTGTTAGACACACCATTTTCTATTAGTTGCAATTCTTCTAATGAGTAGCCTTGTACCACGCTGTGTATCTCCATTCCACGCAGCAGTAGTTTACATCTGCCGAAGTCGTTGTACCCGAATAGTGGTTGATAGGGTGCGACTTGCTATCGTACGCTGAGTAGAAAGTGTCGGTATGGTAGAGGGATGTTACGGTCTTTGCAAGCTGCGTCTTAAACTCTTCGACAAGCTTCTCGTCAGCGCACGATTGCTCGACAAAGTCGTCAAAGTCGTAGAAGATATGCTCAGGGTTATGGAATGAACTGATACCATCGTAATACTGCACATTGCTGAGCGAGAAGCCCTCTTTTCGCTCTGTGCTATTCATCCTCTTGACAATTGCAGCCAAACTCTCCAACTCGGCAGTATGGGTAACACCGATACAAGCCGAACGAACAGCGATACCCGCTGCGTTGCGGTAATGCTCCACATAGTTGCTGCAAATCTTGTCGAGGTCGTACGATTTGCCACCCTCGGTTAGCATATGTGGCAATACCTTGGAGTAAGGGAAGCCTGCTCCCATAATCTCGCAAGGCGAGCCGATGATGTACTTGGTTACATCACGAAGTTCGTATGCAGTTTCGATATTTCCCATAAAGCATGCGTCAAAGAGGATATATTCAAGGCTTATATCGTTGGCCTTGATGGCTGTGGTAATCTCCGAGACATCATACTGTACAGTGTAGCCATTATCGCCTATGTAGCGGGTAAGAGCACCTTCAGGGCGTTGCCACAACATTGGCGGTAAGGTCATACCAAATCGTCTTAGCGTAGACTCCGATGTGGTGAAATTCTTCGGTGTCCAGCCGTGTCCGTGAGAGCCGATGACAAGAGCATACTTCTCGGCCGGAGCGAACTCCTTCATACGGCGAATGTTGGCCTCGAAGGTCTTGCTGTCGTAAGGCATCTCCAACTCCACCTCGCGCACCTTCTCCTTAACTGCCTTTTTCAGCGAGTTGTCGTAGCGCAACTCGTAGAGTGTGGCATCGGATGAAGAATCTGTGAATGTTATCAATAGACGGGCATCACCCTGAATATCCTTGTTCAGTGTTTCGAGCATCTTCAAGGCGTTGGTGGAGTAGAAGTCGCCGAGCGATGTGCCGACAAAGTAGACCATTATCGTCTGCGAAGCAGTCGCCTTGCGCTGATGCACCTCGATAGATATCTTGCTCTCCGGAAAATCTTTCAGCGACACATGCACCTCTCCGAGTAATACCTGCTCGGTAGTGTCATTGTCTACGAGTGAGCGCACGATATATGTGTTATTCTCATCGGGTGTAATCGTAAACTTATCGCTATTGGCGGTGGTAACAATCTCGTACTTCGAGTCCACAACAAATATGTTCTCGCTGCCACTACGACCGGGTAATAGTACGATATTGCGGTCAAACGACATCGCTGCGCGCTGAATGATATCTATGTAGAGCTTTTTCTGAATCGCGCCATCTACCTTGAATCCTACACGCCCCAAGAGTAGATTATCGGTCGATATGTTGTTGCTTAGCGAGGTGATGATTACAGTATGGTTGGTGTAGTCGCCAACCTTCTCACTCTTTGTAATCTTTGCCGATAGTTCCTCGTTGTCGATGGTTAGCTCTATATCGTCAATACTACACTTTGTTTTGAATGTAAAGCTGGCAGTAGAACCCTCTGTTGCATCAATCTCGACTATGCGTTTCTCTGCTATAATACGAGGTAATTGGTATGCCGATATGCCCACAAAGCGAGTGGATAGCAACTTGAAGTTCAATGCGCTAAGACGCACCGTGTCGCCCGTATTGTTCGATTGCAGAGGCGTTGCTGTAATCGTTACAATCTCACCGGTCGAGGTCTTTGTGCCACTCGAAGGTTTGCACGAAAAACCTTTGTAGTCGATAATTTTCCAATCATAGTTGGCCGTCAGCGAGAATGTTGTGCTACTACCTTCGGTGCCATCGAGTAGCAACTGGCGATCGCGAATGCCGTTTAAGTGCAGGTCGTTTACCTGCGCACTCGGCCCATTGTTGATGCAGGCACAGAGGAGCAATGCGATTGCGGCTACTACTATATGTAAATTAAATCTCTTCATTATGTTTGTGTGTAGAAAAATGTGCTTCTATTTATATTCGCGAGGTTTCAGGTTGTTAAACTGCCATGTGCGCTCGCGCTTGAAGGTGTAGTTATCCGGCTTATTCCAATATACTCGGCTGTAATCGAAGTAGTACCCCTTGACCTTATTTTGCGGAAAGTCGAAAGGTACAAACTCGACCGTACGACTTATGATGCGTCCCTTCAAATATTTAATATTCTTTGACGCTATGTAGTCCAAGCCGTGCGAGAACATTATTATATGCATTGGCGAACGCTCCTTCAAACCATCGCCCGACTGCTCTATGCAGCGCAATATGCCGCGCAGATGTTCCGAGTAGGCCAACTCTCGCATGCGATCCCCCGATGCTCCGTAGGCGTAGGTCAGAATATTGAGCAGTGTAGGCGAAAAAGGATCATGCTCCATTGCTGCTATGCCTGCGGCTATCAGCTCATCAATGTCGTGTATCGAAGGTTTATCGATCGAAATGCGCGCCATAATCTCCTGTACGCGAGTCATCGAAGTATTCACTTCGAGTGGTTTGTACGAGGGTTGAAAGGCGTAGCCATAGTAGAGGTGGTGGTACTCCTCGTCCGACATCGGCTTACCCTCCTTGTAGCGCAACATAAGGTTTGGATAGTAGAGTGGCGAGTCCACATTGGTTATTGCGGCGAAGATGCGGTCGTTGTTCGGAGTGCCTGCAAGTGCAGATGCGACCACGAACAGAGCAGATACTATCGTTAAAAATCTTTTCATATATACTCCTTTTCGACCTACTAACGCCCAACGGTCTACTTTTCGTATTCGGCTATCAAAGTTTTCAACTTCTCTTGTAACTTTTCGCTGCCCGGTACAAGTGGCAGTCGCGTTGTGGCAGAGCAAACTCCTTTCAGAGCAAGAGCTGTCTTGATACCCACAGGATTGCCCTCCTCGAAGAGTGCAGCGATAATGCCATTCAGGGCCTCCAACTTCTTGGCAGCCTCCTCGCTCTTGCCAAGGAGCGCAAGGCTTACAATCTCCTTTGTCTCGGCAGGGTAGGCATTGGCCAATACCGAAATTGCACCTACGCCACCGCGTTTGATAACTTCCACATTCAATCCGTCATCGCCCGATATCAGCATAAATCCACTTGGTGCGAGAGCCTTCACTCGCTCCATCTGCTCCAAGTTGCCCGATGCCTCCTTTACACCGATGATATTTTGGAAATCTTTTGCCAAGCGGGCAATGGTTTCTGGTGCCATATTAACGCCTGTTCTGCCCGGAATGTTATAGAGCATAATCGGCAGTGGTGAGGCCTCGGCTATCGCCTTGAAGTGCTGATATAGTCCCTCCTGTGTAGGCTTGTTGTAGTATGGGTTTACGCTGAGCACGGCATCGTAACCCTTCAAATCCCAAGTGCGTAGTGTCGCAACAACATCGTGTGTGCAGTTTCCGCCAATGCCAACCATAAGTTGTGCTCGCCCTGCTACGCGGTCGCGCACGAAGCGAATGAGAGCCTTGCGCTCATCGGTGGTTAGAGTCGGCGTTTCTCCCGTAGTGCCGAGTACGAGTATGTAATCTACTCCTCCCTCGATGAAGTTGTCGACAATCTTTGCTACGGCGGCAAAATCTATGGATCCATTCTCTGTGAATGGGGTAATCAATGCTACGCCAAGTCCGTGAAAGTACATTCTGTCCATATATTATAACTACTTAAAAAAGACTTCCTTGTACGAAATCCTCTTGTTTCTTATCCTCTTTTTTCTCCTCTATCTCTGTAACGAGATTTTGGGTTGTGTTATTTTGCTCGTCTGCTCCGATAAGAGCGATAAACTCACTCTCCGAAAGAATCTTTACACCCAACTTCTCCGCCTTTTGCAACTTGGCAGGTCCCATATTTTCACCCGCTACGATAAAGTCGGTATTGGCCGATACGCCCGATTGGTTCTTTCCTCCGTGCAACTCTATCAACTCCTTCAATTCATCGCGCGAATGGTCGAGGAATTTCCCCGAAATCACGATATTCTTACCCTCCAAGCAGTTCGAGTGTAGCACCTTTGCCTCCTCTTCAAACTGCAAACCTGCCGTACGAAGTCGCTCAATAATGGCGATATTTTTCTCGTCTGCAAAGTACTCCAAAATGGCATCGGCAATCTTGTCGCCCACCTCCTCGGCTTCGAGAAGTTGCTCCTTCGATGCCGCCATCACCGCATCGAGTGTTTTGAAGTGTGCAGCGAGGTATTTTGCGGTAGTTTCGCCAACAAAACGAATACCCAAGCCGAATAATACTCGTGCAAACGGCACACTCTTCGAGGTGTTGATACTGCGGATAATATTGTCGGCCGACTTCTCGCCTAAGCGAGGCAAGACTGCCAAATCTACCGCCTTCAAGTCATAAATATCGGCTATATTATTCAGCAAACCGCTTTCGTGCAATAACTCAACGGTTTCAGTGCCAAGTCCGTCAATATCGAGTGCCTTGCGGCGAATAAAATGAACTATACGACCGAGAATCTGAGGTCGGCAACCACCCTGATTAGGGCAGTAGTGCTTCGCTTCGCCCTCATAGCGTACAAGCGGTGTTCCGCACTCAGGGCACTCGGTGATATATTGAAAAGGCTGGCTCTCTGCTTTGCGCTCCGAGAGTTCAACTTCTGTAATCTTCGGAATAATCTCTCCGCCCTTCTCCACATATACCATATCGCCAAGACGAATATCCAACTGCTCAATCTGTTCGGCATTGTGGAGCGTTGCTCGTTTTACAACCGTACCTGCCAGCAATACAGGTTCGAGGTTTGCCACAGGTGTTATCGCTCCTGTTCTGCCGACCTGAAAATCTACGCTTACAAGGCGTGTCAATGCCTGCTCTGCCTTGAATTTGTAGGCGACAGCCCAACGAGGCGACTTGCTCGTAAAACCGAGTCGGCGGCGTTTAGCGAAATCATTAACCTTGATGACAATGCCGTCAGTCGGGTATGGCAACTCCTTGCGTGCTGTATCCCAATGCTCGATGAAGGAGTGTATCTCCTCAGCCGAGCGACAAATACGGGCATGCTCCGACACTTTAAATCCCCAACGGCGAGCCGACTCCAACGCCTCCCAATGGGTTGAAAATGGTAACTCTCGCGATGCAATTTGGTAGAGAGTGCAGTCCAATCCTCGCTTTGCGACAATCGATGATTGTTGCTGTTTGAGCGTGCCTGCCGCTGCATTACGAGGGTTGGCAAAGAGCTGCTCTCCTGCCGCCTCTCGCTCGGCATTCAGGCGGTCAAACGATGCGTAAGGCATAAATATCTCGCCACGAATCTCAAATTCGGCAGGGTAGTCGCCCGTAAGTGTTAGCGGTATAGAGCCGATTGTGCGGACATTGGCGGTTACATCATCGCCACTCTCGCCATCTCCGCGTGTTACGGCTCTCAATAACTTTCCATCTTCGTAAGTCAGTGATATGGCCGTTCCGTCAAATTTCAACTCACAGACAAACTCTGTTTCACCCTCCTCCTTCTCAATGCGGTTGACAAATTCGTCAAGTTCCTCTATCGAGTAGGTGTTCGAGAGCGAGAGCATAGGGTAGCGGTGCTTCACATTCTGAAATTCGGATGTCTTGTCGCTGCCGACACGCATTGTAGGCGAATTATCGTCAGCGAACTCGGGGTGAGCCTCCTCCAACTCGATAAGACGATGCATCATGTGGTCGAACTCGAAATCGGAAATCTCGGGTGCATTCTCCACATAATATTTGCGATTATGGTGGTGTAGAGCCTCTCGCAGGGCAACTATCTCATCGTAAATTGGTAAAGTCATACCTAACTAAATATAATATTGCGTAAAGTTACGGAGATTTTTTTAAAAATCGGTTAAATTCTACTAAAAAAAGTGATACATATATTGTTGGCGGAGAGAAAAACAATCAATTTTCGAAATGTTGAAAAAAAAGATGGATAAAATTTGTTGCAATCAATTCCTTGCAATATATTTGCGACCGATTTCAGTACAAATATAAACTCAAAAACATATGGCACCAAGCGCAAAAAAACGATTAGTAGTGAGCTTCAATAATATGGCTCTCGAATTGCAGGAGGAGGTCAAGGCTGCTTATCCAAACGGTTACACCGACTTTATGATGCGCATCGACAAACCAAATGGAGATTTCTTCTTTGCAGTACCCTTCGAGACTGAGGAGATTAGTTACCTTGTAAAGATTGATGTTAAGATTGACGATGCATCGACAGACGATGACGACAAGGATTACTACGATGACGATTTGAAGGGAGCTGACGAGTTGGCAAATGACGACTCGGAGGATGAGCCGGTTGATGATAGCGCAGATTACGATATGTAATCACTACAAACCACTACAAAGAGAAAGAGCCTGTCTAACAAGTGAAGAAGTTAGAGAGGCTCTTTTTTCTATTTATTGAAGTGAACTTCGCTATCTCTTTACACCTCTGTAAATAAGGTAGGCGAGAGCCAATGCCACCACTGCCATAATGCCATAGCCTATTTCGTGGCTGTATTTGGTTACGGTAGCGATAAGTTGCTCCTCGGGAACTACCGCTTCGAGGAAGTAGCCGAGTGCTGCCAATACGCCATTCCACAATCCTGCACCAATAGCGGTGAAGAGGGTAAATTTGGCGATATTCATTCGTGCCAAGCCTGCCGGAATGGAGATAAGCTGACGCACCGCAGGCACAAGGCGACCAACGAGCGTTGCCGCCACGCCATAGCGCACAAAGAACTCCTCCGCCTTTACGACCTTCTGCTCGTCGAGCAGACACATGTGTCCGAAGCGGCTGTTTGCGAACTTATATACAATAGGTCTGCCGAGCCATACAGCAAGGTAGTAGTTTACAAATGCGCCAATCAACGCACCAAGTGTGGCGAAAAATATCACTAACCACACATTCAGTTCTCCACTTGCGGCAGCCTTATATGCCGCAGGCGGAACAACAACCTCACTCGGAAATGGAATAAACGAACTCTCAATCGCCATCAGCAAAGTGATGGTCCAATAGTTCAGGTTATCCAAACACCATTGTATAAATCCCAATGACTCCATAGAAGTTAAAATTTTCTCAATTACTTATAATTTTAATATAGATTAATGTGTTATTTTATGTAAGTTTTGCAAATATAGACAAAAAAATGTAACTTTGAAGCATAATACCTATTGAATACATTGAATACGACTAATTATAATAAATATATGAGAACAATAAAATTATCACTATTACTATCTATCTTGATTCCCGTGGTGTCATTTGCTGCACCGAAGATTTATCACAAAGGGTGGATTGACTTCAATAAAAATGGTAAGATGGATATCTACGAGAATCCAAAAGCCGTAGTCGATGAGCGTGTCGAGAATCTGCTTTCGCAGATGACTCTCGAGGAGAAGACTTGTCAGATGGTTACTCTCTATGGCTATCGTAGAGTGTTGAGAGATCAACTTCCAACCCCAGAGTGGAAAAGCAAGATATGGAAAGATGGTGTAGGTGCTATTGATGAGCATCTCAATTCATTTAGGGGGTGGAACAGCCCGCTTACTACCGAGAGTCCGTATATCTGGCCTGCGAGTAACCACGCTTGGGCACTGAACGAGGTTCAGCGATTCTTTGTCGAGGAGACTCGCTTGGGTATTCCGGTTGATTTTACCAACGAGGGTATTCGCGGTGTTGAGGCCTATAAGGCTACCAATTTTCCGACACAACTCGGACTTGGTTCGACATGGGACAAGCAACTCATTCGTGAGGTAGGCCGCATTACTGGCGAGGAGGCTCGTCTGTTGGGTTACACCAATGTCTATGCTCCAATTCTCGATGTCGGTCGTGATCAGCGTTGGGGACGCTACGAGGAGATTTATGGAGAGGATCCATTTTTGGTTGCTGAACTTGGCGTGCAGATGGTGAAGGGTTTGCAGGAGGATGGCGGTGTCGCTGCTACGGCAAAGCACTTTGCGATATACTCTAATTGTAAAGGCGCGCGCGAGGGAATGGCTCGTACCGATCCCCACGAAACCCCACACTCGGTGGAGTTAATTCATATGGCCCCTTGGCGTGAGGTTATCTCCCGAGCAGGACTATTGGGTGTTATGAGCTCCTACAACGATTACGATGGTGAGCCTATTCAGAGTAGTAAGTATTGGTTGTACGATCGTCTACGCACCGACCTTGGATTTAAGGGATATGTTGTGTCGGACTCCGATGCAGTGGAGTACCTCCATATGAAACACAAAACCTCCGATTCGATGAAGGAGTCTGTGCGCCAGAGTGTTGAGGCTGGTTTGAATGTGCGTTGTACATTCCGTTCGCCAGATAGCTATGTCCTGCCTCTGCGTGAACTCGTTAAGGAGGGTTCAATCTCGATGACAACAATCGATGAGCGTGTGCGAGATATCCTGCGCGTGAAGTTCTTGATTGGATTGTTCGATAAGCCATATAGTACCAAGGAGGATATGGCTCGTGCCGACAAGGAGGTAAATGGCGTAGAGAATAACAAGGTAGCACTCGAAGCATCGCAAAAATCGCTCGTTCTGCTCAAAAATAGCGGTATTCTTCCTCTCGACGCCTCGAAGTTAAAACGCGTTGCGGTGGTCGGACCTAATGCAAACGAGGATGGATATGCCCATGTCCACTATGGTCCACAAGCTACCGAGTCTGTAACAGTATATCAAGGCCTGAAGACTGCTCTTGCGGGTAAGGCAGAGGTGCTATATGCAAAGGGTTGTGAGCATGTCGACTCACAATGGCCTGACTCGGAGGTATATGGTTTTGTCCCTACAAAAGAGGAGCTTGCATCTATTGCCGAGGCGGTCAAGTTGGCGGAGAGTTCCGATGTAGCAGTGGCGGTTTTGGGCGGTTGTTTGCGCACTTGTGGCGAAAATCGTAGTCGCACAAGTCTTGACCTCCCACCTTGTCAGGAGATGCTGATTAAAGAGTTGAAAAAGACGGGCAAGCCGCTTATTGTCGTATTGATTACGGGGCGCCCACTCACTATAAATTGGGCAGACCGCAATGCCGACGCTATTTTGCAAGCGTTCTATCCGGGTGCTCACGGCGGTACTGCGGTAGCGCAGACTCTGCTTGGAGAGTATAACCCCGGCGGAAAGCTCACGGTAACATTCCCTCGCACAGTAGGTCAGATTCCGATGAACTTCCCATATAAGCCTAATTCGCAGATTGACGGTTATGTGGGCGTTGGTCCTAAGGGAAAGAAGACTCGCGCATCGGGTACACTCTACGACTTTGGATACGGTTTGAGCTACACTACATTCGAGTATTCGAACTTGCGACTTTCGAGCAAACGCATCCTTCCGACCGAAAATCTCGAAGTGTCGTTCGATATTACCAATACGGGCAAGTATAAAGGAGACGAGGTTGTGCAGCTCTATACCCACGACCATGCAAGCTCCATTACTGTCTATGAGCGAATGCTTCGCGGCTTTGAGCGAGTATCACTCGAACCCGGCGAAACAAAGACCATTAAGATGACGCTCGAACCTCGCCACTTTGAGATGCTCAATCGAGATATGAAGTGGGTAATTGAGCCTGGTCTGTTCGATATCTATATCGCAGCATCTTCAACTGATATTCGTATGGTCGAGACTATTACAATGGTCGATCCGCAGAACCCAAATCGCCAATATGCCAAGTCGGATTCGCCTATCGCCTCGATGTTACCTATCACTTTGAAAGAGGGCGAGGAGGTTACTATTCCTCTCAAATCTACGCAGGAATTTCACAAGTTCGATATCATGTGGCGTTTGGATTCTCGTTGTACTTACGAGGTATCGTTAAATCTTGGTGGAGGACAATTCGCTGTGATTCAAACTCTCGAAACAACTGGTGGCGCACAGAAGCCTCGATTCGATACCGAATATAAGGCGAACGATATCCGTATCAGAGTCGTAAAGGGTAGTGGTACGATTACGCATTTTGATTGCTTGGCTCTATAAACAATAACGGCTGTTGTGAAGAACAACAGCCGTTATTGTTTATTGGTGTTCTCGACTATTTGATGAGTCCAGCAATCTCGTCAAATGTTACAAGGCTCTGCTCGCCCGATTGCATATTCTTGACTGTTGCTTTGCCCTCTGCCAACTCGTTGCTGCCGATGATGACGACATACGGAATTTGTCGGCGGTTGGCGTACTCCATCTGCTTCTTCATCTTTGCCGAGTCGGGATATACCTCGGTCGAGATACCTGCATCACGCAAAGCCTTTGCGCAACGCAACGATGCCAAACCCTCTGCCTCGCCAAGATTGATGAACAACACCTTTGTTAAGCAGGTTACATCGGCAGGGAAGAGATCCAAGCCGACCATAACATCGTAGATGCGGTCTGCGCCAAACGAGATACCTACGCCCGATACATCAGGCATACCGAAGATACCCGTAAGGTTGTCGTAGCGACCACCTCCACAGATTGAGCCGATTGCAAAGTCCTTCGCCTTAACCTCGAAAATAGCACCTGTGTAGTAGTTCAAACCACGCGCCAACGAGAGATCTAACTCAACCTCCAACTCGATGCCGAGAGCCTCCACCGCAGAGAATACGGTGCGCAACTCCTCCACGCCCTTCAATCCGGTTTCGCTTGCTGCGAGAATAGTTTCGAGTTGAGCCAACTTCTCGGTTGTCGTGCCACTCAACGAGAGTATAGGCTCCAACTTCGCCACAGCCTCTGCCTCGATACCACGCTCTGCCAACTCCGCCTTAACATTGTCAAGACCAATTTTTTCGAGTTTGTCGATGGCTACGGTGATATCTATCATCTTGTCGGCGTGTCCCATAACTTCGGCGATGCCGTAGAGCACTTTGCGGTTGTTCAACTTCAATACCACATTTATTCCGAGTTTGCCGAATACACGCTCTACAATCGAAATCAACTCCACCTCGTTCATGAGCGAGCGTGAGCCGATAATATCGACATCGCACTGATAAAACTCGCGATAGCGTCCCTTCTGTGGGCGGTCAGCACGCCATACAGGCTGAATCTGATAACGCTTGAATGGGAATGTAATCTCGTTCTGGTGCTGCACAACATAGCGGGCAAACGGAACGGTCAAGTCATATCTTAAACCCTTCTCGCAGATGCGGTGTGCTTGGCGCACCTCCTCATCGTTGAGGTTTGCTCCGAAATCGCCCGAGTTGAGAATCTTGAAGAGAAGTTTATCTCCCTCCTCGCCATACTTACCCATAAGGGTAGAGAGATTCTCCATCGAAGGCGTTTCGATAGAGGCAAAGCCGTAGTTGCGGAACACCTCGGCGATAGTGTCGAATATGTAGGAACGGCGAGCCGTTTCGAGTGGCGAAAAATCGCGCGTTCCCTTTGGAATAGATGGTTTCTGTGCCATAATCTTAATTGATAATTGATAGTTGACAATTGACAATTAAAGGAATTTATATTTTATTTATGATTGACTCTTGAGAAATAATAAATAACATAAAAACGGCAGTTTTTACCATAAATTGTCAATTATCAATTTTCAATTGTCAATTTTGTTGATTTACTCAACAAGCTTGCGGTACTTTACTCGGTGTGGGGTGGTATCCATACCCTGCGCCTTCTTCCACTCCTCGTACTCCGAGTACGAACCCTCGTAGAATACAACCTTCGAGTCGCCCTCGAATGAGAGGATATGGGTAGCGATACGGTCCAAGAACCAACGGTCGTGCGAGATAACCACAGCGCAACCTGCGAAGTGCTCCAAGCCCTCCTCCAATGCACGAAGGGTGTTTACATCGATATCGTTGGTAGGCTCATCGAGCAGGATTACATT
>JAZSOV010000069.1:0-12123 GCA_045537095.1 Alistipes sp. | reverse complement strand
TACTTCAAGTGAAGGTAACGAATAGAATAACCTTCTTCGAGCATCCTCATATATTTGAGCAATGCTCCGTAATCGTGTTTTTTGCGCATAAAGAAACCCCAAAAGTTTTTTGTCCAAACTTTTGGGGTCACTTCAATTTTTGAACACCCTATTATTTGTGCTTTGTTCTCTATAAAAAACCCTCCTGCACGAGCCACTCACGCACCTTTACCCAATCAACATAGGGGCGAGAGGTCGTTGCCGAATGGATAAGCGGACAGCCGAGTGCGCTATCGTCAATATATACATCGGCATGCACCTTTGGCGACTTTGTCCACTTCTTCTGTGTAGGATTTGCATTTACGGCGTATAACGGTATGCCATTATCCTTAAACCACTGCACAGCCTCTTTTTCGAGTTTGCCGCTACGCATGGTGTGGAGTATGAGGTTGTGCCCCTGCTCGGCCAACTCTCTCAAAACAGGTGCTGCACCCACATCTTGTCCAAGGTATGGGTATTCGTGGGTTACGCATGTACCATCGAAATCAATGGCTATATACAATCCTGTATAAGACATATCAGTAGCGTTTATGGAGGTTTCTACTCACTTTATTTCACAAGTCCGAGCGCTTTGAAAATTTTACGCCAGCCCTGATTATTCTTATCCGGAGAAGAGTTATATTGATAGCGGTAGCTATATCCGTACGATTGACGGGATTCGCTTGCGCCATTGAGTACGATACACATATTGCGCAACTTACCCTCGGCATACAATGCATTGATATCAGGCAACTGCTGACGCTCCAACAAGCCCTCGCGCACGACATAGATGCTTAGGTCGGCTACGCGGCTGGTGATCATAGCATCGGCTATGACGAGTGCCGGTACGCTGTCGATGATTATGTAGTCGTAGTGCTTGCGGCACTCATCAATGAGTTGATCCAAACGCTGCGACATCAATAACTCGGCAGGGTTTGGTGGCTGCAAACCGGCGTAGATAAAGTCGAAGTTCTCGTGCAAACCACTCTTGGCAATTATATCCTTAACCTGCACATCGGTATTGCTGAGGTATTTGGTTACGCCATTCGGATTGCTGCGCTGTCCCATATGCTTGGATAGGGTGCGGCGGCGAAGGTCGAGGTCAATCATCAATACCTTGTTGCCGGAGAAGGCGAGAGTCATACCGAGATTCATCGATACGAAGGTCTTGCCGGCGTGGGCATTAGACGATGTGGTGAGGATGACCTGCTGTTTTGCCCCTCCCGACATAAAGCTCATGTTGGTTCGTAAAATCTTGAATGCCTCCGACACCTTATCGCGACCACTCTCACGCACAGCGATGGAGCGTGTGAGGTGTCCCTCGTAGAGAGGAATATCGCCGAGATAAGGCGCAGTGCAGAACTTCTTGATGTCGTGTCGCCCCTGAACTTTGGTGTTTGTGAGGATAAGGATGTAGATTACAGAAAGTGGCAATCCGACTCCCAATATCAACATCGCGAATATTACGAGCAGTGAGTTTGGCGATACAGGTCGTGGCGAGCCGAATGCGTAGTCCACCACTCGTGCAGGACGCTCGGTGATAGCCAACGATATGGCATTCTCCTCGCTCTTGGTCAGGAGATAGAGGTACAGCTCCTCTTTAATCTTCTGCTGACGGGCAATAGAGAGGTACTCCTGCTCCTGCTTTGGTACGGCACCAATCAGGTTGTTGATCTTGCTCTCCTCGGCCTCCAAGTTTTTGAGCTTGATTTCGAGAGCCGAGATGTGCGATGTGAGCGAAGCAATAATAGCATTCTTGGTCGATGCGATATTGCTGTTCATCTGCTGCACGAGAGGGTTGTTGTCGCTGTCATTGCCGAGCTTCAATCGGCGGATTACGAGGTCGTTGTAGTTCGCAATCTGTGTTGATATGGCTGAGCTACCCTCGAATGTTGTGGCAGGTATTACATTCACATCCTTCGAATTGTCGCCGAGGTAGTCGCGGATAAACTTCGACATAGCAATCTGATTGCGCGACAAGGCAATCTCCTGCTCGTAGCGCATAGCACCCTCGGTGCGGCGAGTAACCTCGGTCTTGATATCAACGATGTTGTTCTTGTCCTTGAAACGCTTGATATCGCCATCTATGGAGTGTAACTCTTCGCCGATAACTTGCAGACGCTCGTTGATGAACTTGGCAGTAGCCTCGGCAATTATCTGCTTGTCGATTACGGCATCGTCATTGTATACATCAATCAGCGTATTGAGGACATCGTCTGCACGCTGTGCAACAACATTGTTGAGCGAGAGGTTGATAATCGAGGCCATCTTGTTCGCCACCGACATCTGCATATTGTTGCGATATGCCGTAGCTACGGTTTCCTTCGTACCCTTTCTTACGAGAATCTTCTTGTCGACATATTCAGGCGTGAAGTAGAGGGTTGTGTTGATGACGATCTGTCCGATAGGCAGATTGATAACCTCGCCATATTTGCCTGTTGTGTGGAACTTCTTGTCGGCCTTTATGTCAGCCTTATTTTTGCGAAGACATTCGAATTTCGATATAAATACACTATCCTCCGAGAGAAGCACCTCGAAGCTGCAACTCTTGTTGCCGAGGTTATCTATATACGAAACCTCGATAGGCGAATTTTTGTAGAGTGTTTTGGTGCGAAGTCCGACCTTTGTGGTGTAGTCGGTGGTTAGGTTAAGACGCTCTACCACCTCGACCATCAATCGGCGAGCCTGCATCACATGCAACTCGTTGTCTACGCTTCGGCGTGTTGAGATACCTGCAATATCGGCAAATGCAGCAAGCTCACTTGCCGAACCACCACGGCGGGCATCCTTAATCAATACGGTAGCCTCGCGATGATATACAGGCGCGGCCGAGAGCAGGTAGAGTATACCTAAGCAGAAGAACACCGCTACAGATATAACAAACCAATACCAATTTTTCAGCGACTTGATAACTAAATCGCGGATGGAGACAGTTCGCTGAAACATATTCTCCTCGTTGTGTGTATTGAGATTATTTGTTTCCATAAGTTGTCGTAGTGCTGAATTTTAGTTTTTATTGGCAAAGTTAATGATTGTAAGCACCAATGAAGTTGCCGTGATAAGTGTGCTGACAATCGAGAGCCAGAATGTTCTGTTCTGGTTGATTTCGGCAGTTGCCGCCTTGTACTTATTTGGCTGAACATAGACAACATCGCCCTGCTGCAAGAAAAATGCGGGAGAGGACATTTGGTTGCCTTCGAGGAAGTTCATCTCGAATATTTCGTGCTTTTTATCCTCGTTGGTGCGTATTACGACGACATTGGCACGATTACCATAGATGGTCATATCACCCGCCATTGCGAGAGCCTCCAATACAGAGATTTTGTCGCGTGTAATATCGAACTGTCCGGGACGAGCAACCTCGCCGAGTACGAAGAACTTCATATCGGCAAATTGAATGTTTACAATGGCATCGCTGATATAACCCCCATCCACAATCCTCTTGCGTATATCGTTAGCCAACTCTTCGCGAGTCTTGCCCGCGCACTTGATTTTGCCGATCATCGGGAAGTCGAGCATACCATCGCTATCCACTGTACGCACCTGCAACGATTGCGGTCCGGATACACTTGACGCGCCGATAGGGCTGTGGGATAATGAGTTGTAGGATGTTGGAGCGTTGAATGGAGCTGCCAATTCGGGGTTTTGACTCGATACAAGTACGGTGATGCGGTCGTGTGGCTTTATACGAATTTGTCCGTCAGCGAGAATAGCTTGCACGGCCTTATCCTTTGGAAATTCGTAGATAACCCTCTTCGAGGCGTTGCATCCCACCAATATCAGAGCTGCGAGCGCCAGTAGAATAGTTTTGGTTGTTGTTTTCATTTATGGTATAATAATTTGTTCTAAATCAAAAAAAGTCATTGCATATGCAATCGTGCAAAGTTAATACTTATTATTTAAATAAACAATATGGGGAGTTGGAAAAGAGAGGGGAATTTGTAAGTTTAAATAGTTTTTTGTAATTTTGGGGACGATAAACAATATTATTTGAATAGTACAAAAAATATGCAACACGCCAATTGGAGCTACGATGCGGTAGTCTACGAGATGAATATTCGCCAACTTACGGAGGAGGGGACATTTGCAGCGGCAATGCGCCATTTACAACATCTTCGTAGCATAGGAGTAGATGCGATATGGCTGATGCCCATATACCCGATAGGCAGGGTAGAGCGTAAAGGAGAACTGGGTTCATACTACTCCATCTCGGACTACTGCGATGTAAATCCCGAATTTGGCACCATGGCCGATTTCGATGCCTTTGTCGAGGAGGCTCACAGACTTGGAATGAAGGTTATTCTTGATTGGGTGGCCAATCATACGGCTCGCGATGCCAAGTGGCTGAGAGAGAAACCTGTTAATTGGTATGAGCGCGACAATAACGGAGTGGCGAAGGTGCCTTGGGATTGGAGCGATACGGCGCAGCTGAACTATGCAGAGCGAGAGGTCTGGCAAGGGCAGATAGATGCGATGAAATTCTGGCTGCAAAATCATCGTATTGACGGCTTCCGCTGCGATATGGCAATGCTTGTTCCGTTGGAATTTTGGCAGGAGGTGCGTGAAGCGTTGCAATGCGAGAAAAAGGATGTTTTTATGCTCGCCGAAGCGGAGGGCGTAGAGTTCTTTGATAACGCCTTCGATGCCTGTTATGGTTGGGAAATTCACCACGCAATGGTTGATGTTGCGCAGGGTAAATCTCGTGTGTGGGAGCTGCGAAATAGAATACACTCACTGCTGAATGATTATCCTCAGGACTCGATGCATCTGTCATTTACATCGAATCATGATGAAAATTCGTGGAGTGGCAGCGAACAGAGTCGCTTTGGGATGGCTTTGGAGGCAATGACGGCACTTACTTTTGCGTTGCCAAAGACTCTACCCTTGATATATACGGGGCAGGAGTATGGCTACGACCACTCATTTGCCTTCTTCGATAAGGATGCGCTACCGCAGATGGAGGAGAATGCTGCGACCGAACTCTATCGCCGTTTGTGCGAGATGAAACACTCATTCTCGGCTCTTAGATCGACCGATAGGGGAGGCTCGTTTGTCGAGATAGGGAATAATGCTCCCGACTGTCTGCTCACCTTCGTTCGCGAAGATAATGCCGGCAGGGTTGTCTATATCGCCAATCTTTCGCCATATAAGGTCTTTACCGATTTTCATACGGGTATCTACGCCGGCGACTATCTCAATGTCGTTACGGGCGAGAAAGAGAGGCTCTACGAACACACTTGGGGTGATATGGAACCATGGAGCTATCGCCTGTTGACGCAGAGATAGTGGTCGAAAATGGAGGTTTTAATGGGCAAAGGATTCAAGGTTCGAATTCTTTGCCCAAATTTTTAACTTTTAACTTTTAATTTTCAATTAAAAAGAGTATCTTTGCGCCAAAATAAAGAAAAATCCATTTTTAGATATGAAAATAGCTCTCGCGCAACTCAACTACACGATAGGTGATATTGCCGGCAATACCGCTAAAATCATTATTGCGGTGGAGCGAGCAAAAGAGGAGGGTGCCGATGTTGTTCTCTTTGCCGAGCAGGCATTGAGTGGAACTCCCGCCTTCGATCTTCTTCGTAAAACCACCTTTATAGAACTTTGTGATGAGGCTCTCGATGAGATAGCCTCTTATTGTGATGGCATTACGGCCATTGTGGGTGCGCCTGTTCTTATGCAAAATGGCACACAGAGTGCAGCTGTCGTAATAAACAATGGCAAAATAGAACGATATATCACCAAGGCCAATATTACGGCACGCCGTGAGATGGGGTTCCTCAGTAGTGGCGAGGGAGTCAAGGTGGTTCGTATCGCTGGCGAGAAGGTTGCTGTTGTGGTAGGCGATGATTTTAGTCTTTTGAAGGAGGTGGATAGCGATGTCGATATGATATTCAGTATCAATGCCCGCCGTTATGGCAAGGGCTTGATGTCTTATCGCTACGAAACCATGCGTAATTTAGCCTTTGTCGCATCGAAGACAATTGTGATGATTAACCATGTGGGTTGTTCGGGCGAGATCGTCTACGATGGCACATCGTGTATAGTGAACGAGAAGGGCGAGGCGATGTTGTTGATGAAGAGTTTCGAGGAGGATTTTGCGCTCTACGACTCGTTGGCCGACAATAAACCTTGCGAGATTCCGAAGGAACTATACCGTCACGAGCGCACGGGCTACCTCTACAAGGCTGCGGTGCTTGGTCTACACGACTATTTCTATAAGAGTGGTTACACGAAGGCCTGTGTCGGCTTGTCGGGCGGTATTGACTCGGCTGTTGTAACCTGTATTGCAGTTGAGGCTCTCGGCAGGGAGAATGTCAAGGCGTTGCTCATGCCTTCGCAGTTCTCGACTGACCACTCGGTGTCAGATGCTGCCGAATTTGCCGAGCGACTCGGTATAGAGTATAGTGTATTGCCTATCACGGAGGCTTATACCTCGGTTGTAAATACCTTGAAGCCGGCTATCGGTGGTCGCGAATTTGACGCTACGGAGGAGAATATCCAGGCTCGTTTGCGCACCATAATGCTTATGGCGGTACAGAATAAGACTGGCTATGTCGTTTTGAACTCGTCAAACAAGAGCGAGAATGCATTGGGCATGTGTACTCTTTATGGCGATACAGCAGGTGCATTTAGTGTTACAGGCGATTTATACAAGACCGAGATGTTCGACTTGGCGCGATACATCAACAAGATTCACAATGATGTGATTCCGGAGAATATATTGGAGAAAGAGCCTTCGAGTGAGTTGTATCCGGGGCAGAAGGATAGCGATGAACTCCCTTCGTATAATGTTGTCGATGCGATATTGATGCGTATGATTGAGCAGGGACAGCACCGTGAGGAGATTATCAATGCGGGCTTCGATGCCGATGTTGTCGAGAAGATTCACTCAATGGTTATGCAGAACGAGAAGAAACGCTATCAGTTCCCTCCTGTGTTGCGATTGTCGGCGTGCGCATTCGGTCATGAACGATTGATGCCACTCATCAATAAATATGGTGATTAGCTCTCGGTCGGCGTGAAACAAGCAGAACAAATAGAACACAAGGGCAAGGTTCTCTCCATTGGGGAGGGCGTTGTCCGTGTTGCGATAGAGGTTGATGAGGCGTGTGGTTCGTGCGCTTCGCGCAAGGCATGTGCCATGGGGCAGGGTACTACTCGTGAGATAGTTGTCTATATCGATAATGCAGAGCAATATTCCGTTGGCGAGGTGGTCAATGTTATGGCTCGCCAAAGTGCCGGTGTAATGGCAGTGGTGCTGTGCTATGTTGTGCCGTTGGTAGTGCTGGTGATAGCGTTGGCTTTGGCGGTTGCGTTGGGTTGCAACGAGGGTGTTTCGGCATTCATTGCATTAGGCTTTACGGCTATCTATTATGTAATACTCGCTACATTCCACAAGCGTATATCGAAGAAAGTAATATTTACAATTAACAAAATATAAGGTAAAAGAGATGATGTCATTATTTTACACAATCGTTCCTCTCTGCGCCATCGGTTTAGTAGCGGCTATTGTCCTCTACTTTGTGTCGCAGAAGTTTAAGGTTGAGGAGGACCCTCGCATTGACGATGTTGAGAAGATGCTGCCGGGCGCAAATTGCGGTGGTTGCGGCTTCCCCGGTTGTCGTGGCTTGGCTACTGCGTTAGTTGAGCAGGAGGATATCTCGTCATTGTACTGTTCGGTTGGCGGTGGCGACTGCATGAAGGCTATTGCCGACTATTTGGGTAAGACTGCACCCGTTAAAGAGCCACAGGTTGCAACCGTGCGTTGCGGTGGTACTTGCGAGAAGCGACCTCGCACCTCGACATACGCAGGTACGAAGTCGTGTGCTATTGCTTCGGGTGTCTACAAGGGCGAAACAGACTGCGCCTATGGCTGTTTGGGTTATGGCGACTGCGTTGAGGCGTGTGCATTCGATGCTATTCACATCAATCCTGAAACGGGCTTGGCAGAGGTGGATGCCGACAAGTGTACTGCTTGCGGTGCTTGCGTTGCGGCTTGCCCGAAGGGTATTATCGAGTTGCGCAAGAAGTGGCCTAAGAATCGCGCTATCTATGTATCGTGCGTATCGAAGGACAAGGGCCCTGTAACGATGAAGGCTTGTAAGGCTGGTTGTATCGGTTGCAGCAAGTGCTTGAAAGTTTGCGAGTTCGGTGCTATCACAATCGAGAATAATGTTGCATTTATCGACTCTACGAAGTGTCGTTTGTGCCGTAAGTGTGTAGCTGAGTGTCCTACGGGAGCTATTAATATGGTAGGTCTTGCACCACTCCCTCCAAAAGAGAAACCAGAAACCAAAGAGAATTAAAACCACAAGATATAATGAAAACTTTTCCAATTGGCGGAGTTCATCCGTCAGATAATAAGAAGTGGAGTAAGTCGAAGGCAATCGAGGTGATGGAGCTACCCGATGTCGTTACTATTCCGCTTGCACAGCATATCGGAGCACCTGCTACGGCTCTCGTCAAGAAGGGCGATGCGGTGAAGGTGGGCGATAAGATTGCCGAGGCTACGGGCTTTATGTCGGCAAATATCCACGCTCCGATTTCGGGTACTGTAACAGCGGTTGATTTGCAACCGAATGGTCAGGGCCTGCGCCAGATGATGGTTACCATCAAGCGCGAGGGCGATGAGTGGGCAGAGGGCATAGACCTCTCAACCGACCTTGTCAAGGAGTGTAACCTCTCTTCTGCCGAGATTATCGCCCGCATCAAGGAGGCCGGTATTGTGGGTATGGGTGGTGCAACATTTCCAACCCATGTAAAACTCTCTATTCCTGAGGGCAAGAAGGCCGAAATTTTGATTATCAATGGCGTAGAGTGTGAGCCTTACCTCACCTCGGACTATCGCACAATGTTGGAGCGTGGCGAGGAGTTGTTGGTTGGTACTTCGATTTTGATGAAGGCGGTGTCGGTTGAGAAGGCTGTAATTGGCGTTGAAAACAACAAACCTGACGCTATCAAACATCTCAAAGAGTTGGCAAAGAGTTATAACGGCATCGAGGTTAAGGCGTTGAAGACTATGTATCCGCAGGGTGGCGAGAAGCAACTTATTGCAGCCGTAACAGGTCGCGAAGTTCCTGCACCTCCTGCACTCCCGATTGATGTTGGCGCGGTGGTTTGCAACGCATCGACTGCGGTGGCAGTCTATGAGGCTGTGCAGAAGAATAAGCCACTCGTTCAGCGTGTAGTAACCGTTACGGGTAAGTCGATTAAGGATACCAAGAACTTGCTTACTCGCTTCGGAACACCCGTTTCGGCACTTATAGAGAAGTGTGGCGGTCTGCCTGAGGGCGATAATCGCGTTTTGAACGGAGGTCCAATGATGGGCCGCCCGATGTCGAACTTGCAGTCGCCCGTGATGAAGGGTTGTTCGGGTATCACCGTAATCAGTGGCGCTGAGGCACTTCGTGGCGAGCCTTCGGCTTGTATCAAGTGCGCAAAGTGTATCGAGGCTTGCCCTATGGGCTTGGAGCCTTACCTTCTGGCAAAGCAGTCGAAGAAGAAGGCTTGGGGCGAGATGGAGAAGAATGATATTACAAGTTGTATTGAGTGTGGTTGTTGTCAATTCACATGTCCTGCAAACATTGCGTTGCTCGACTATGTTCGTCTTGGCAAGCAGACCGTAATGGGCATTATCCGCGCTCGTAACGCAAAGAAATAAAGGAGAAAAAGATATGGCAAACAGAACTATTGTAGCCTCGGCTCCGCATGTTCACGGACCTCTCTCGACAACAAGGCTTATGGGCGATGTAATTATCGCTCTCTTGCCTGCGTTGGCGGTGTCGGTCTATGTCTATGGCTGGGGCGTATTGGCAATCACAGCGGTTTCGATTGGCTGCTGTGTGCTTTTTGAAGCGTTAATTCAGAAATTCTTGGTGCGCGGCAAGCAGACCGTAACAAACCTCTCGGCTGTGGTTACGGGTTTGTTGTTGGCGATGAATATGCCGGCTAACATTCCGTTGTGGATTGTGGCTGTGGGCGCACTTGTCGCTATCGGTGTTGCAAAGATGCCTTTCGGTGGTCTTGGTAAAAACCCATTCAACCCCGCTATCGTAGCGCGCGTGTTCCTCTTGATTGCTTATCCGGTGCAGATGACATCGTTTGCAATGCCTTCGACTGAGGGCTTTGCAGATGCCTACTCGGGTGCTACACCACTCGCAGCAGCCAAGGCAGGTTTGTTGAACTTCGCGGAGTATGATGCTCTCGGAATGTTTACGGGAAATATGGCGGGCTCGTTTGGTGAGGTTGCAACTTTGGCGTTGTTGCTCGGCTTTGCATACCTCTTGGTGCGCCGAGTTATCACTTGGCATATTCCGGTGGCAATTCTCGGCACTATGGCGGTATTTGCTGCTATCTATGGCGCAGTATCGTTTGATACGCCACACCTTGTGTCGAACTTCGCTTTGTTCCACCTTATCGCAGGTGGTGCGGTGTTGGGTGCAGTCTTTATGGCTACCGACTATGTTACCTCGCCAATGACTCCGTGGGGTATGGTTATCTACGGTATCGGCATCGGTGCTTTGACTATGACTATCCGTTTGTGGGGCGCATATCCCGAGGGTATGTCGTTCGCTATCCTTATTATGAATAGCGTTGTACCTCTTATCAATAAGTATGTTAAACCACGCCGTTTCGGCTCTAAAAAGTAGGAGGGTAGAGATGAAAAGTTCATTGAAAAATATGGTCTTGGTGCTCTTCTGCATCACCTTTATCTCGGCTGCTTGTGTGGGCGTGGTAAATATGATTACCGAGGGACCTATTGCAGCGGCGAAAGAGGCGGCTGTCAAGGCGGCATTGCAGCAGGTGTTACCTGAGTTTGACGCTACCGAGAAGAGCGAGCATACGGCTGACGAACTGCTTATTATCGCTCACAAGGCAACAAAGGGTGACGAGGTTGTAGGCTATGCCATCGAGTCGCAGACAAAAAATGGTTTTAGTGGCTTGGTACGCTTGATGGTCGGCTTTGATACAAAGGGTACTATCTTGAATGTAAATGTCTTGGAGCAGGCTGAAACCCCCGGTTTGGGCGCAAAGATGACCGAGGAGGGTAACCCTCTCTTGGCAAGTGTGCAGGGCAAGGAGGCTCCGAAAATCAACCTTACCGTAAAGAAAGATGGTGGCGATGTCGATGCTTTGACTGCTGCTACAATATCTTCGCGTGCATACGCCGAGGCTGTTGCGCGCGCGTACGCGGTATTTAAGGTTGCAGCGGGCTGGCAGAACGAAGTTCAGGCAACCACAGGTGCAACACAAACAAAGAAGGAGGAGTAACTATGGCAAATAAAGTAACAATGTTCTTGAAAGATAAGCTGCTCCTTACTTGGCGTGGCGTGATTAAGGAGAATCCTACCTTTGTGTTGGTTCTCGGTATGTGTCCTACACTCGGAACGACCACCTCGGCAGAGAATGGTTTCGGTATGGGTGTGGCAACTATGGCGGTATTGATTATGTCGAATATCGTGATTTCGCTCATTAAGAACCTTATCCCCGATAAGGTGCGTATCCCTGCATTTATCGTTGTGATTGCATCGTTCGTAACCGTGATTCAGATGTTGATGGAGGCGTTTGTTCCTTCGTTGTACGCATCGCTCGGAGTCTTTATTCCGCTGATCGTGGTAAACTGCATCATCCTCGGTCGTGCCGAGGCCTTCGCATCGAAGAATGGCGCACTTGACTCGGCTCTCGATGGCGTAGGTATCGGCTTGGGCTTTACCTTGTCGCTTACCGTTATTGGTGCTGTGCGCGAGGTGTTGGGTAGTGGTGCAATTTTTGGCTTCGACCTCGGAATAGGCGACTATATGCCGTTGGTATTTGTCCTCGCTCCGGGAGCATTCCTTGTGTTGGGATTCTTGATGGTATTGTTCAACAAATTCTTAAAGAAATAGGAGTATGGAGACAACATATTTTGCAATTATCATCGGTTCGATATTCGTAAATAATGTCGTACTTGCACAGTTCCTCGGCATCTGCCTATTCCTCGGTGTGTCGTCAAAGGTTGAGACCTCGATGGGTATGGGTGCAGCCGTAACCTTCGTTATGGCTCTGTCGGCTGTGGGTACTTGGCTACTTCAAACATATATCCTCGTGCCACTCGGCATTGAG
>JAZSOV010000115.1:0-6812 GCA_045537095.1 Alistipes sp. | reverse complement strand
GCCAATCAACGGCATTCCACAGCACCTTGTGATGACTTTGACTCGCGCCAAGTTTGAGCAGTTGTGCGACCACCTCATTCAGAAGACTATCGAGCCTTGTCGCAACGCTTTGCGTGATGCAGGTTTGTCGGCTTCGCAGATTGACGAGGTTATCCTCGTGGGTGGTTCTACCCGTATCCCTGCTATCCAGAAGGTTGTAGAGGATTTCTTCGGTAAGGCTCCTAACAAGGGCGTAAACCCAGACGAGGTTGTTGCCGTAGGTGCTTCAATCCAGGGTGGTGTCCTCACAGGCGAGGTTAAGGATGTGTTGCTCCTCGATGTTACTCCGCTTTCGCTCGGTATCGAGACTTTGGGTGGTGTATTCACCAAGTTGATTGAGGCTAACACCACTATCCCTACCCGCAAGAGCGAGGTATTCTCGACTGCTGCCGACAATCAGCCATCGGTTGAGATTAATGTTTGTCAGGGCGAGCGTCCATTGGCAAAGGATAACAAGAGCATCGGTCGCTTCCACCTCGACGGTATCCCTGCTGCACCGCGTGGTGTACCGCAGATTGAGGTTACCTTCGATATCGACGCAAACGGTATCTTGAATGTTTCGGCAAAGGATAAGGGCACAGGCAAGGAGCAGAAGATTCGTATCGAGGCTTCGAGTGGCTTGACCGACGAGGAGATTCAGCGTATGCGTGATGAGGCAAAGGCGAACGAGGAGAAGGATAAGTTGGAGGAGGAGCGCATCGAGAAGATTAACGCTGCCGACTCGAATATCTTTGCAACCGAGAAGCAGTTGAAGGAGTATGGCGATAAGATTCCTGCCGACAAGAAATCGGCTATCGAGGGCGCACTCGCAAAGTTGAAGGAGGCTCACAAGAATCAGGATATTGCCGCTATCGACACCGCTATTGCAGAGTTGAATGCCGCATGGCAGGCTGCATCGCAGGATATCTATCAGGCACAGCAGGCTCAGGGCGCACAGGGCAATCCTAATGCCGGAGCGCAGGGCAACCCTAATGCAGGTCAGCAGGGTGGCAACGGTGCTTCACAGCCTGAGGATGTAGAGTTCGAAGAGGTTAAGTAATAACCACATAATATCGTATGAATATGGTCGGCACCTGCCGACCATATTTGTTTTATCGGTGAGATGATGTGTTGCGAATATGGCGAGAAATAACTATTTTTGCATCTATATTTATCGACTAATCCGTATGAAACGAATGTTGTTGCTTATGCTTGTCGGAGCGATGCTTTCGGTTGCAACGAGTGCAAAACCGTTGGCCGGAACGCTTGTGCGAAGATCGACTGCTGATCCTTGTCTGATATATCAGGATGGCTGTTTCTACCTCACTATGACGGGGCGTTCGGCCTTGGCTATGATAAAAGATAGCTCGCTCTCCTCGCTTTCGACCTCCCATCATCCTACATCCGAAAATATATTCTATCGCTCGAAGTTAGACCCTACCGTGACCGAGATATTTGGCGAAGATGCCGAGATAAACGGTACTTGGTCGCCCGAAATTCACTACTTCTCGGAGGCAGAGTTTCCCGGGCAGTCGGGCTGGTATCTCTATTTTGCTCTGCGCAAGAGGGTTGTCGAGAAGGGCAAAACATCGAGCCGTGCAATCAAAACCGTGGTGATGAAGTCGCTTTCGGGTAGGGTAGATGGTCCTTATGGTCACCCCGTTACGGGTGCCGAACAACATAGTCAATCTTTGCTCGATGAGAACGGAGCGTTGGTGGGCGATTGGTGTATAGGTGCAAGTATCCTCCGTGTGCCGACAGGCCAATATCGGGGCGTATATCTCACTTGGGTCGAGGAGGTTGGCCGAGGCGAGGGTTTAGGTAAGTTCTATCAGAAGATTATGATATCGAAGATATCATCGCCTTGGCAACTCGAAGGCAAAAGCGGAGTAGTTACCACCCCTACCCAAAGGTGGGAGTTCAGGGGATCGAGCAAGACTCATCCCCGTGTGGTCGAGGGCGGAACGGCAGTCTATGGCGACCACGGCGAGATTTATCTCACATATAGCGGTAGCGGCTATTGGTCGGACTACGGTATCGGGCAGCTCACTCTGCGTCGCAAGGATGGCGACTATGCCGACCCGCTGAATACGGCTTCGTGGGTTAAATATGCTAAAAATCCGATCTTTACGGCTGTCGGCAGCGAAAATCTTCGTGGGGCAGGTCACGCCACATTCCTCAAAGATGAGCGAGGTAAACGCTTCTTCTGCTATCACGCCTATCCATTTGTCGATGGCAAAAAGGTGCGAATGCGAAATGCCTATATCGAGCCATATAGCATAGATTACTCGGCAATCAGCCCATCTTCGCCCGAAGGCGTGCTGCAAATGGGTAAGATGAAGAATGGGGTTTGCGCTCCGATAGATGTACGAATTAAATTCAAACATCGCTAATCGGATAGACTGTTACGGATGTAATATAGCGAATAATCGGCAACTGCATCTGTTTTTTCTCTGCAAAAAGCGAATAGTCGTTGCCGTAATAGTTGTAGATTGAAAAATCCGCCTTTCGGGGCGGATTTTTTTGTCCTCAAACAAGCCAAAAAGACCGCAATATAAAGTCGGGTATCGTTTTCGATACCCGACTTTGTTTGTCATTAGCTGTTTTTTATTTCTTGTTTTGCGGACTCCGAGCGTCATCACGGCGCAAAAGGACTATATCGTTGGGCTTCGCCCTCTATGGCGTCACACCTGCGGTGCTCTATGGCGTCTGGCTTTTAGCCCTCTATGGTGCGCTATAAAGCAGTCGTCAGGCTGCGCCGCTATAAAGGAAGCTCTGCTTCCGCCGCCATAAAGCCAACTTGTTGGCGCCGCTATCCTTACCTCGCGCCTCTTAATTCTCAATTCTCAATTCTCAATTCTCAATTCTACTTGATATAGTACTCCTCAATCGGCTTATAGCCCTTCTCCTGCATCAGTTTGTTCCAATTGCGGGGGAGTTCTATGCAGACCGTCTCGAAGCCTCCGCCGGGCATAGTCTGCACCTTGTTGCGGCTCGAGTCGCCCGTTATGATAAAGGCGGTCATCTCCTCCTTCATTGCAGGGATAGTCATCATTTGAGGCTCCGGCGAGTCGTACCAAACAGGAGTAGCGGTCATCGAAGCTCCTTCGGTGCGTGTGAGGTGTCCGCGCCAATTGCGAATAGGGTGGCGCTCCTCAGGGTTACTGCCCGGGTTGGCGTAGTAGTTGGCGAATACGCGCTCGTTAAGCGAACGGCGAGCCGTGCGGATAAGGTCTTGTTCGAGTGCGTATGGGGTGCGGTATTTCGTAGCGAGATTCTTTGCGATAGGCTTGGTAAGCAGAATTGTACGATATGTAAACTGTTTTCCGCTACCGAGAGCAAATTGGCATCGCTCGGTGATATCCCACGCCAACAACTCCATAATCTTCTGTGGATTGGTGGTTGAAGGTGCCATATTATTACCCCAAAGCAGGGTAGAAGAGGTTGTGATGGTGTTGTCATTCATCTGATATCCGAGTCGTGCGTGGTATGGTTTCCAGCCCACTTCGCGACAAGCAATCTCATCCTCTACCAAGCACCACGGCAGTGGGTAGCCGAATGTACCCATACGATTCTGCTTGATGTAGTAGCCTGCCAAGTTCATCAGTGCAAGGCTCATAAAGCGACCTATCGCCACATTTGCCTCCTCGTTAATCTCGCCCTGACCGCAGTCGATGCCGAGCTGTCGGGCAACGGGACCGTTCAACCAAGAGTATGGCACCCAAGCGTGGGTACTTGCCAAAGTGCGGCGGAACGATGGCGCACCGATAGCCTTTGTCATAGCGATAAGGATAGGCATATATTCGGGCTTGCAACCAGCCATAACGCCATTTACCGCCACATGCCAAACCGTTGTGTTGCGATGTGCCACAGGGAGTACGGCAACCGTTTCGTTCCATTGCTTATCGGTATATCGCAAAAACTCGCTAACCTTCTCGAATGTAGGCGGTACGATTGGCAGACCATCGGACCAATTCATCTCTTGGAAGTGGTTGTTTACCTCCTGCAAAGTGCCGTAGAAAATATCATCGCGAATATCGCCTTTGCTACTCTTTGCGCTACGAGCAAGCTCCTCGGCGGTGATAGGTGTTGTGAGAGCCTTCACGATTTGCGGCCACAACACCTCGCGCGTATTCTTTATAAGTTCATCGGTGGTGTGTGCTGCAAATGCCCCCGGATACTCCGCTACGCGAGGGGCAGGGACACCATTATTGGTCGAGGTGTAGAATACCTGCTCGGTAAATGTCGGTGCTGCAATAGCCACGGCAGGAATGCCGATATACTCGGCTGCGATGCACGAGCCTACCTCCTTCGGGGTGCAGAGTCCGCAACCGCAGTTACCCGAAATAACGGCATCGACACGCATCGAGCGCAGACGCTCCTGAAACTCCTCCTTTGAACGGCGTGTTACGCCCGGGGCAGGATAAACACCTGCCGAGCCAATCTCGTCAAGCAGAATAATACGACAAGCAGGGTAGTGCTTCTCGAAGAGGCGTTTTAGCTCGGGGTGGGTGGTACGAGCCATAAAACTACCGCCTACAATGGCTATCGTTTTGCCATCGAGCGAGTTAAGGCGTGGCGCCATCTCAATCATCTTGACCGTTCCGCGACCTACGGGCGACACAACGGCAAAACCATCACCCTTGACGGCTGTTGCTCCCGACTCGGTCTTGCAGGTGTCGTCGCAAACGACGCGAGTGGTGGTTTGAGCCATACTTGTAGCGTGTATGGCAAATACTAAAATCAATAGATTTACAATGAATTTCATACAAATTTTATTAGGTTACGCAACATAAGATGCATTTTATTGCATAAAGTTAAATATTTTGTGATAAATTTTCACATAAAAACAAAAAAAACGGAAATAAAACTATCTCCGTTATGAAATATGCTTTTTGATTTGATTATCTGCGCTTGTAGCGTCGAATAGCCTCGTAAGCGGCCTCGTGGCACTTCGTGCGAGGATTTAGCTTGAAATATATATTCTTGTTTGGCATAGCTACGCGATTCGACAAGAAGATGAAGAGTAAATCCTCCTTAGGGTCCGCCCAAACCGTTGTGCCAGTAAAGCCAGAGTGTCCGAAACTTGCCTTCGAGGCAGATGGCGCATAATAGTAGGGCTTTGTTGTGCGTTCGGCAAGATGAATGTTGTCGTTAAGTCGCCTCTTGTCAAATCCTATGCCGCGATGATTTCCACTTTTGGCATAAGGTGCAGATGTCCACTCGCGTATGGTCTTACGCTTGAAGTAGCGTACTCCATTGTACTCGCCACCATTGAGTAGCATCTGTAAAATTGGAGCAAGACTCCCGCTGTTTGCGAATAATCCTGCGTTGCCCGAAACTCCACCAAGCATGCCGGCTGCGGTGTCGTGTACGAAGCCGTGAGTTGCGCATCGATGATATCTCTTGTCGAAACCTGTCGGAACAATCTCCGAAAGCGGATATTTACCTCTTGGGTTGTATGTGGCATCTTTTACTCCGAGTGGCTTGTAGAACTCCTCGTAGAGGAACTCCTCGTATTTGCGGCCGGTGATGCGCTCAACTAAGATATTGGCTAAATGGAAGTTGAAACACGAATATCTAAACTCCTTTTTAAAACACTTCTGCTTGACAATTCTACCCAAGATATAGTCATATATCTCTTTGGTCGAATATAGATTCTCTCCGCATTGATATGGGAACTCCTTGCTTTGTGTAGAGCTAAATAGGTCGGAGCGAAGCTGCTTCTCTTTGGTAAGAAATAACTTTGAGAAGCTTTCATTTCGTAATCCGCTTTGGTGGGTAAGTATTTCACGAAGAGTTAAATCCTCTTTGTTGGACCCCTTGAACTCTACTAAGTAGTTCGAGATGGGCTTGTCCAGACTCAACTTCTTCTGCTCCACAAGGCGCATAAGGCATATTGTGGCGGCCATAACCTTTGTGCAAGATGCCATATCGTAGAGGTGATGATTCTCTACTGCACGCTCCTTAGTCAAGGTATGGTGACCGTAGCTCTTGTGGTGTATGATCTTGCCGTGTCGTGCTACAAGAATCTGACAACCCGGAAAACATTTCGCCTCGATAGATGCGTTGGCGATAGAGTCAATAGTGCGGGATAGATACTCTCCGTTTACACCCACGCTCTCAGGTGTGCCATAGGTCAGTACCTCGCTTTTTCGTGCTGATGCCGAGAAAAACACTGACGAGCCGATGACGACTGTTAGAAACAAAAATAATTTTTTCATATTCATACGAGTTGAATTTTGGGTATATTAAGTTTAGATCTATTTTGCTACAAATGTAGTGAATAAATCGGAAAAATAATTTTATAATGTGGAATACGGGAAAAATGTTTGGTGCTATTTTTTTTGAGTTCAATAAGCGATGTTGTAAAATTGAGCAAAATATGGCGTGTGGGGTTGTTTATTGGAAAATTTTTCTTATCTTTGCACGATTTATCGCGTGTGCGCGAGGATTGCATACAAGTGAATCGCAAAACAAAACTAAATTATAATTATATTAACTTATTAATTTTTTAACTCAAATGCAAAGCAAAGGAGTAATCAAATGGGTAGCCATTCTTATGGGATTGGCTTGTCTCTACCAGCTCTCGTTTACTTGGAAGACAAGTAGTGTCGAGAAGGCTGCAGTAGAGTATGCAAAATCGTTCCCTGTCGAGGAGCAGGCTTCGATGGAGCAGTATTATCTCGATTCGATCGAGAACAAAACAGTTTACAATGTAGGCTTGACATCATTCACCTACAAACAGTGCAAAGAGAAGGAGAAGTCGGAGGCCAAAGCGGTCTTAGGAAGAC
>JAZSOV010000041.1:0-22488 GCA_045537095.1 Alistipes sp. | reverse complement strand
TTTGCAGCCCTTTATCAAAAAATTACAGCTATGAGAGAGATAAATCCCCCAAAAACAACTCGTGCATACGCCTTTGAGATGTGGATGCAGGCACCCAATCCGATGGTTACATTTTTTAAGACACTCGATGTGTCACGCCTTTTGAAAATCAGCCGCAAGAGTGGGCTGAAATTCAATATGTTGATGTGCTACTGCATTGGTCGTGCTGCTGTGCAGGTCAAGGAGTTCTATATGCTCCCCGTAGGCGAAAAGTTGATGCAGTACGACACCATTGCCGTAAATACTATTGTTGCCAACACAGCGGGCGAGGTGAGTTCGTGCGACCTGCCTTATAGTGAGGATTTAGAGCAGTTCAACAGCGACTATCTGCGCCTTACAAAGCAAGTGGCGGAGAGTTGCACCGACCACGACCTCTCGGCTGGCAGTATGGTTATCGGCACTTCGGCATTGGCACAGTATGAAATAGATGGCGCAGTGGGTATGTATAGCGGCATTTTCAACAATCCATTTATGATTTGGGGTAAGTACAAGCGAGGGTTGTTTAAGACAACACTGACCGTATCGTTCCAATTCCACCATACCCAGATGGACGGTGCTCACGCCGCGAAATTCCTTGATATCTTGCAGAGGGAGATTGACAGAGTGAGTATATAAAAGCTATCTCCTTGTTACCGAAATCATAAAGGTTACAGCTACAATGGCGATGCCTATGCCGACCACGATGTTGGTGGTAAGTGGCTCGCCAAACATCAATGTGCCGACAAGGATGGCTGTAATAGGCTCAAAAACGCCCAGCACCGAGGCCTTTGTTGCGCCGATATTGCGCGTTGCTATGGCGAGAGTGGCTGTCGAGACAATGGTTGGCAACAGAGCCAAGCCCACTAAGTTTAGCCAATCGCCACCAGAGTTAATGCCCGCAGTAAGTGCGGTATTCGAGAAGGCTATTTTACCCAAGAAAACGACTACTCCAACCGTTAGGGCATAGAATGTGAGCAGCGTATTCGATATCTCGGCAATCGCCTTGCTGCGGTTGATAATGACGATAAAGAGGGCATAGACCAATGCCGAGCCGAGTGACAACAGAACGCCAATAGGATTTATCGCCTCGCCACCGCCGCCCTGTGTCATAATTATCACGCCACCAAATGTCGCAGCAATGGCAAGCCACACGGGCCACGACGGCACGACACCCAAAAAGACCATAATAATCGCTACCAGCACGGGGTAGAGAAATATCAGCGTTGTTGCCAATCCCGATGCGATGTAGTTATATGGCTCAAAAAGAAATAGACTGCTCGATGTGTATAGCAGACCCAACACAAGCAATACGCCCGCCTGCTTGGCTGTTATCTTGAAACTCTGTTTTGTAAGCCAAAGAAATACACCCAAAATCACCACGGCGAAGGCATAGCGAAAGAATAGTATC
This sequence comes from Alistipes sp., assembly GCA_045537095.1. Classification (GTDB taxonomy): domain Bacteria; phylum Bacteroidota; class Bacteroidia; order Bacteroidales; family Rikenellaceae; genus Alistipes. The sequence continues at coordinate 21,062 of JAZSOV010000041.1, read as the reverse complement.
GACTCTATGGCGGCACCGTTATTCATCAACGGCACGGCAAATAGCGGATTAAGTCCGTATGTGATACCTGTAATAATGCCGGCAGGATAGCCTATAATTGCGCTTTTACTCAGTGTTTTCATTGGCGTTTCAACTTTCGTGTTGCAAAGATACACACAAAAGCCGTACAGTTATGCTTATTGCTATATGGAATTTGCAGGACATATAATACTAAATTTGGGTGTAACGATACAAAAAACAATCGGCGGAGCTGACCACCGATTGCCTATAATGAGTTGGGAAGGCGTGATGGTTTACTACTTTTTCTCCAACTCCTCGATAGCCCGCAATACGGTGCGGTCGATAGGATAGATAAAGTAGTAGAAGGCGTTATCTTCGAGGTCGGAATTACGCGAGATATATGCGCGAAGTTGCGCCTCCATAATCTTGCGTGAGCGATTTATCTCTCGCCAATTAGGCTTCACACCATGTCGCTCGGCGTAGGCCACAAAATCAGTAAATAGCCGCTTATCGCCATCGAACAGAGCCTTCAACTCGGCAACACTCTTCACCCCCTCCAATGCCTTGCGATGTTTGTCTGCGTACTCAATTGTGTAGCGGTAGAGGATATTGCGACCGCTGACCTCCGAGAAGTATCGCGTAACATTAAGCGTGTCAAGAGGTACGAAGATATCAGGCATAATGCCACCTCCGCCATATACAATCTTACCCTTTGGCGTGGTGTAGCGTAGCGAGTCGGCAAAATGTATGCTGTCAGCCGAGAAGAACTCGTTGCGCTTGAAGCGGTCAATGAGGTCCTGCTCGTAGGACTTGCTATCGCCCGCGGTGTATGGCTTCTGAATGGAACGCCCCGTAGGTGTGTAGTAGCGAGCTACTGTAAGACGCAATGCCGAGCCATCCTCGAATGGCGTCTGCGCCTGCACTAAGCCCTTGCCGAATGAACGGCGACCGATGATAGTGCTGCGATCGTTATCCTGCAAAGCTCCGGCCAAAATCTCACTCGAAGAGGCACTCGATTCATCAATCAAAACCACCATTTTGAGGTCGGTAGAGTTGCCTCGGCCATTGCTGTATTGTTCAAGTCGCTTACCATTGCGATCCACCGTGTAGACTATCAACACATCCGATGGCAGAAACTCGTTGGCGATATGTATCGCCTGATCGAGAAATCCGCCTGAGTTTCCTCGCAGGTCGAATATTAACGAGGTCATACCCTGCTCTCGCAACGACACAAGAGCTCTTTTGATCTCTGCATACGAGGTACGCGAAAACTGAGATAGCTTTATAAATCCTATATTTTTGGTAAGCATCAGCGATGCCTCAACACTATGCAAAGGTATTGCATCGCGTGTTACAACGATATCGACCAACCCCTTAATGCTTTGACGCTCAATAGATAGCTTCACCTGTGTACCGCGAGGGCCTCGCAGTCGCTTCATTACAGCCATCTGCGACATCTTCTGTCCGGCAATTAGTGTATCGTTTACCTTTATGATGCGGTCGCCACCCTGCACACCCGCCTTACGACTTGGGCCCGTAGGGATAACATTTAGCACAATAACCGTATCGGTTGCCATGTTGAAGACCACGCCGATACCGTCAAACTCACCTTTGAGAGGCTCGTCAGCCTCCTCGAATTGTTGTGGTGGCAGATAGACCGAGTGGGGGTCCAACTTGTGGAGTATGGCAGGAATGGCCAACTCGGCTAACGAATCGCGCGAAATGGTGTCGACATAGTCGTTCTCTATCATCGACAACACTCGTGTAAGTTTGTCGTTGTGCGAGTTGTAGTTGTTGAGATAGACACGCACCTGATTATCTGCAAGTTGTTTGCCGGAGTACACCCCGGCAAACCAACCTACAAATAGTATCAAAAGTAGAACAATCGTTCTAATAAGATGCTTACCTACTCCCTTCACTTTACTAAAATTGACAATTGACGAATTGACGATTAACGGTATTTTTTTATTTAGGCCTGCGGCGCAAATCTCTCGTCATTCGTCTCTCTTTTGTTAAACTTTGCAATCTCCTCTTTTATCGCCTTTGGCGACCAAGTCCCCACCTCAGAGGGGATTTAGGGGTGGGTAGATTTGTAAATGCGATGGCACACCGCAAGAAAAACAAGCCACCCAAAAGTTTTAACTTACCCGATTAAGCAATTACTTGTTTTTGAAGGTGTATGCAAGACCTACGCCAAGCACAACCTGAGTCTGTACCTTGTTGATCTGTGCTTTGTTGTAGTAGAGCTGGAAGTAGAACTGTGTCGAGAAGTACTTTGTAGCCTTGATGTCGATAGTGTTCTCCCAACGAACAGTCGGTGCAATACGCTCATAGTTGAGTGGGTTGGTTGCGTTTGCCGGATCTGCATTCCACTTCTTGCTCTTCGCCTGCTGCGATGCATCGTTAATCCAACCGTAGAACGAGTAGAGCGTAGTACGATAGCGGAACACACCCTTCTTACCGAATGTCTTATCGAAGTCGATCTGAATAGATGAACCACCCTCGTAACGCTGTACACCATCTTCGAGTGTCAAACCATAAGCATATGGCGAGTTGCGTTGGTCGAGGGTAAGGTCAGCAGCAGCTGTTGTACCAAACTTCTCGGCATAGAAGAAGTCTCGAACTCGCTGATCCACAACATAGGTTGCGTTCATAGAGATAGGCGAGATATTAATCTTGATAGGAAACTTTGCACTTGGACAAACATAAGTGAAACCTGCTGCAAGAGTAAGGTATGCAGGAGCAAAGCCTACGCTGGTGAGTTTGTCATCGCCATTAAAACCGTTTGCGAACTGCGAGCGCAACGATAGCGAACCTCCCACATTCCAACTCTTCGAGAGAGTGTAGGCAGGAGCAGTCTGGATAAACCACTCGTCCTGGCTCTTTGTTACATCGCTCGAACCCTCACTCTCGTCGAGGAAGTTGTAGGTGTAGCCGAGCTTGCCGGTAACCTTGGTGCCGATGGTGAACTTACCCTTCTTGAAGTTGTGGGTAAAGAGGATGTTGCCGAGTGCGGTCAACGAGTTGGTGTTACCATTCACCGAACGCCAATGGTTGTTGAAGTGCGAGAGCGAACCATTGAGAGTTGCGTTGAACTCTATGGTGTTGCGCTCCTTGCGAGCTGCAGCCTTCTCGGCCTTAATCTGAGCCTCGCTCTGGAATGCGGGAGCGGCCTTCTCTGTCTTAACCTCGTTAGCAAAAGTAACCTGCTCTTTTGGAGTAGCCGATTCAACGGTTGCCTGTGCGCTGACAACGCCTACACAAGCAGTGAGTGCTGCAAAAAGTGTAAAAATTCTCTTCATAAAACTATTTTTTATTGTTTGATGTCTGTTTGAACACACAAATATAGAATAAATTTTGTATATTTGCCATAATTAGTGCGCAAAAACGGATAAAATAAAAGAAATGAAGTACTTTGGAGCGCATGTGAGCGCATCGGGAGGGGTTGAAAATGCACCGCACAATGCCAAGGCGATAGGTGCAACGGCCTTTGCCCTCTTTACTAAAAACCAACGCCAATGGCTTGCCCCTGCTTTGACCGAGGAGCAGTGCGAGCGATTCAAGGCGGCATGCGAGGAGTGCGGATATACTGCAAAGCAGATTCTGCCACACGACAGCTATCTTATCAACCTCGGACACCCCGAATTGGAGGGGTTACAGAAGTCGCGTGAGTCATTCTTTGAGGAGATGAAGCGTTGCGAAAAACTCGGCTTGGATAGATTAAATTTTCACCCGGGGAGCCACCTCGGAAAAATCACCTCGCTGATGTCGCTCGACCGCATTGCCGAGTCTATCAATATGGCTCTCGACCGCACAAAAGGTGTTACGGCCGTTATCGAGAATACCGCAGGACAAGGCTCTAATCTCGGTTTTGCGTGGGAGCATATCGCACATATTATCGACAAGGTCGAGGATAAATCGCGTGTAGGCTTCTGCATCGATACCTGCCATACATTTGCCGCAGGCTACGACCTTTCGAGCATGGAGGCTTGCAAAAAGACCTTCCAAATGGTTGATGACATTGTAGGCATAAAATATCTGCGTGGTATGCACCTGAACGATGCCTTGAAACCTCTCGGCTCGCATGTTGATAGACACGCCTCATTGGGCGAGGGATTTATCGGTTGGGATTGCTTCCGCTTTATTGCGCAGTCGCCCCTTTTTGAGGAGATACCGCTGACACTCGAAACCCCAAACGAGGATATTTGGGCGCAAGAGATTGCGCAACTCAAAGCATTCGCAAATGAATAGATAACATAGAGAAAACTTTTTAATTTTTTAAAACTTTAAACTAAAATAATTATGGAATTACCTTTTGCAGAATCTTGGCGCATCAAGATGGTTGAGCCAATCAAAAAAAGCACTCGCGAGGAGCGCGAGCAGTGGATGAAGGAGGCTAACTATAACCTCTTCCAACTTCGTGCAGATCAGGTCTATATCGACTGCCTTACCGATTCGGGTACAGGTGCGATGAGCGACCGTCAGTGGGCTGCTGTGATGATGGGAGATGAGAGCTATGCAGGTTCTTCGTCATTCTTCCATTTGAAGGAGACTATCACCAAAATCACAGGCTTCGAGTATGTTATCCCTACACACCAGGGCCGTGCTGCCGAGAATGTATTGTTCTCACACCTTGTAAAGGCCGGTTCGATTGTTCCGGGCAACTCGCACTTCGACACCACCAAGGGACATATCGAGAGCCGCAAGGCTGTTGCTCTCGACTGCACCATTGACGAGGCGAAGGATACACAACTCGAAATTCCTTTTAAGGGCAATGTAGATCCTAAGAAGTTGGAGAAGGCTTTGGCGGAGCATAACGAGAATATACCTTTCATCATCGTTACTGTAACCAACAACACTGCAGGTGGTCAGCCCGTTTCGATGCAGAACTTGCGCGAAGTGCGTGCTATTGCCGACAAGTATGGCAAGCGCGTAGTTCTCGACTCAGCTCGTTTCGCAGAGAATGCCTACTTCATCAAGACTCGTGAGGAGGGTTATGCCGATAAGACTATCAAGGAGATTGCTCTCGAAATGTTCTCGTTGGCTGACGGTATGACCATGTCGGCAAAGAAGGACGGCATCGTAAATATGGGTGGCTTTATCGCAACTCGCCACGAGGATTGGTACGAGGGAGCAAAGCGTTTCTGTATTCCATTCGAGGGCTACCTCACATACGGTGGTATGAATGGTCGCGATATGGAGGCATTGGCGGTAGGTCTTGACGAGAATACCGAGTTCGACAACCTCGAAACGCGCATACATCAGGTTGAGTTCCTCGCAAGCTTACTCGATGAGTACGGGATCCCTTATCAGCGTCCTGTGGGTGGTCATGCCCTCTTCGTAGATGCTGACAAGGTGCTTACCAAGGTACCAAAGGAGGAGTTCCCTGCACAGACTCTCGCTATCGAGTTGTACTTGGAGGCAGGTGTGCGTGGTTGCGAGATTGGCTATATCCTTGCCGACCGCGACCCTGTAACTCGCGAGAATCGTTTCGGAGGCCTTGACCTGCTCCGTCTTTGCGTTGCTCGCCGTGTCTATACCGACAACCACATGCGCGTTATCGCTGCCGCATTGAAGAATGTATTTGACCGCCGAGACGAGATTACTCGTGGCGTGGAGATTGTTTGGGAGGCAGAGTTGATGCGTCACTTCACCGTAAAACTCCGCAGACTGTAATAGTCTATCAGGATTTTCCACAAAAAAATTGGTTGCTCAACATATTGATTGAGCAACCAATTTTTTGTCTGTTATGCAACTATTCGTTAGAACGATAGCTTTGCACCAACAAATATCGAGCGCGGAAGCGATGGACCATAGATATATCCCGAATCACGCGCTGCGCCACGGTCAAAGTCCTTCTGATATGAGTTGAGGATATTACGAACTCCCACATTTACCTGCAAGCCAATAGTTTTCCAAATTTTGAAGTCGTACGACAACTTCACGCCGAGGTCGAAGAAGGCTTTGGTATGCTCGATACGGTCTTTGTCGAGTATCGAGCCGTTAGGGAGCATACCTCCTGCATAGTGGTCCACATACATACGCCCCATATAGTTACCCGAAAGGTCAATCTTGAAGTTTTTGAGTGGCTGGGTTGTGATGGTGAAGTAGCCATATACATTTGGCGAACGGAACATATTTGTTGCAGGCTCAACCGTGTCGTCGTCGCTCCAATACTCAGGAGTGTTGTACTTGCTGCGCTGCAAGGTCACACCTGCCGAAGCCTCAACCCATGGGGCGTAGGCGATTTTTCCCTCAACATTCAAGCCCATTACATTTGCTCCAGAACCATTGTAACGCTCATAGATTGTTGCGCCATCTCCACCAATCTCGCCCGTCTCACGGAGAGCAAATACGCCATTCAACATTGTATAGAAGCCCTCAACGAGGAGATTTGCCTGCACACGCCCCCAAGTCTTATACATATCTGCCGAGAGGGTGAACGAGTGCGAACGCTCCTCCTTCAAATCCTCAGCCAAGCGGATACGGGTACGCTCTCCACCTACGATAAGGATATGCAAATCTTCGTCAAACGCCTGTGGCGCACGGAATCCCGAGCCGTAAGTTGCTCGGAGGTTGATGTTGTGCGTAGGGTTGTAGCGCAAAGTTACACGCGGCGAAGGGATACACAAGAACTTCTTGTTCGAAGCGTTGTACCAATTATCCAAACGGCCTCCAACGAGGAAACCCCACTTATTGAACTTGAACTCGCCTTGTGCATAGATACTCGCATTATGCACATGCTGCTCGATAATCATACCCTTGTAGAATGGCTCGCTCGCGTATCCGATAGGGTTGTCGAAGAGGTAGTCGTAACTATACTCCAAACCCGTAGTGAGCTCAAACCACTTGATACGATATAGGTATTGACCACCCGCAACAGCCGTCACACCGTCTGTTTTGCCGTACGCCTTCTCGTTCATATCGGCACCATAGTAGCTGTCGCGGTTTGTGCCTTGTGCCGAAGCAAAAATACTGTAACGATGACGCGAATCCTTCGAAGTGCCATCGAATGATAAACCTCCGCTATTGATAAGGTGGTCGGTAGTCTCAGCAATCATCGCCTTATGTGGCGGAAGGTCGAGTTGGTCGCCACCGCGGCGATACTCATTTGTTACATGATAGTCGAGAGTCAGTCTGCTGTATGCGCTGGTCTTGATATATGCCTGCGTTCCAATAGTCTGCGACTTGATGACCGGAATCTCCACAAAGCCATCGCCATCGTGGTCGTAGGCATCGCGCAGACGATTCTGACCATAGATTGTGAGTCCAGCCTTACGGTCATCCGTAACGAGCGAGGCGTTCAAAGTGGTGTTATTGTCGAGTGCGCCCGTTACACCGATTGAGGTGAGCGAGTGAGCCAATTCGCCCGAATTACGCAATGGCTCTTTGGTGATAATGTTGATAGTACCACCTATAGCAGACGAGCCAAACAATGCCGAACCACCGCCACGCACAACTTCGATACGCTCCACCATATTTGCAGGGATATGCTCCAAGCCATACACACCTGCCAATGCCGAAAATACGGGGCGTGAGTTTATCAGAATTTGCGAGTATTGTCCTGAAAGACCATTGATACGCACCTGTGCAAAGCCACAGTTCTGACACGAGTTCTCGACACGCACACCCGGCTGGAAGGACAATCCCTCTGCCAAAGTTGGTGCCGAAACCTTGTTTAAGAGGTCGGAATCGACAATATTTACAAGAGTCGGAGCCTCGCTACGCTTTGTGGCGTTACGGTTTGCCGATACAACAATTGCATCCACCGATATTTGCTCCTCGGTCGTTTCAAAGTTGAGAAGAAGGTCGCTACCGCACTCTACCTCGACCTCCTTGGTCTTGCTGGCATAGCCGATAGCCGACACGGTAACTTTCAATTTGCCGACAGGGGCGTGATATAGTGTGTAGTGTCCCGTAGCATCAGTTGTTGTACCTACAGTTGTTCCGTCAATTGTGACGGTGATATATGGAATATGCTCCTTTGTGCGAGAGTCAATGATGTGTCCGTGGATTGTAGCCTCACACTGCTCACCTTTGGCGTGGCTGTGGGCTTGATGATTTTGTCCGTGGCGGTGTTGATGTTGATGACCGCCTTGTGCGTATGCAGATGCACACACAAATAATACAACTACAATAGTTGAGAATATCTTTTTCATTTTGGGTTTGTATTTATCGTTAAAAATTATCTATTCTGCCGAGAAAGTTCTATTCCTTCGGGCAGAAATCACATATTAGTCGGAACGAGTTGTATCGCTCCAAATCCTATAATGTTTTACGATAAATACGGAGGTCCTCGAAGTGAGGAAACAACGACGATATTGTTGGCTTTGGCAGTGGGCAGAATGCTCTGCTCAAACTCCAATTCAGAAATGATCGGCGAGTAGTCGAAATACTCAGCAGCTACTGCAATAAAATCTTCGGCGTGGCAGATAGGACAGTTACACGATACCCAAGCGTGAGCATCAGCCGAGGGGTGTGCGGTGCGGAGAAAATCTTCGTAATATCCTCTGTCGTGAGTAAGCCACATACGGCTCAATACCGATATAATCATCAGTATAGCGAGCGTATACGATACATATCTCTTATGTTGCAGCACCTTTTTCACGGGTGCAAAAATAGTAAAATTATATTAAATTGAAAAAAATATCGCAATTTTTATCGGGTATATACAATTACAATAGTACCATTTACAATACCTAAAAGTAGGTAGTTTAAATTGAGTATTACACAAAAAAAAAGATGGCAGTGTATTATGCTGCCATCCTATATATTAGTGAGTAAAAACCTTGCCGTATTGCTTCTCGCGTTTCTCGTAGGCAAGGCGCGATGTTGTCGGATACTTCAACTTGTCAAACTCGGCAACAGCGTTGCGAATATCGGTCAGGAGCATATCTGCCATATCGCGCGTAAGTCCTTGACGAACAACTACTCGCATCACCACCAAATCTTCGATATCCTTCGGCATCGTGTATGCCGGTACCATCCAACCACTCTGCTGCAACACCGCCTGCAAATCGTACAAGGTCCACTTTGCACTCTTGTCATACTCCGGGTTCATATACCAGATAAAGAGAGGGTTGTCGAGCGTCTTGGCGTAGTTCGTAAAACACTTCATCTTGCCAATCTGCTCGTGGCAATAGCAGGCAATATCCATCGACTCCTGCTGAATCCTCTTGTAGCCCTCGAATCCGTAGCGGATAAAGTTGTAGTACTGACCGAAAATCTGCGCCGCAGGACGAGAGAAGTTCAAACCAACTTGTGTAATGTTTGCACCGAGGTAATTGACACTGAACGACATCTCCTCAGGCAGACACTTCTTGTCGCGCCAAACAACCCATCCCAAGCCCGGATATACCAAGCCGTACTTGTGTCCCGAAGTAGAAATCGAATATACCCACTTCAAACGGAAATCCCACTTAAAATCGGGCTTCAAGAATGGCAAAATAAAGCCACCCGAAGCGGCATCGACATGAATAGCCACCTCATAGCCCGTCTTTTTATTAAAGACATCGAGTTCCTTGTCAAGTGCCTCGATATCATCGTTCAGACCTGTCCAAGTAACGCCCGCAATCGGCACTACGCAGATAGTATTCTCATCGCACATCGCCACCGCCTTCTTCGGATCGAGCGATGGACATTTGAGCGACAACGGCACTTCACGCATCTCTACGCCCCAGAGTTGCGCAAACTTCTCCCACACAACCTGATAGGCGGAACTCAACACGATATTCGGTTTTTCGCACGACTTACCCTCCTTTTTACGGCGAGCCTTCCAGCGCAAGAGAGCAGCAACACCGCCGAGCATACACGCCTCCGAAGAGCCGATGCCGAGCGCACCGGCCTTCCACTCCGCCTTTTCGGGAGTATTCCAAAGGTTGGCAATGATGTTGATGCAACGACCACACATCACCGCCACGCGCGGGTACTCAGTTTCGTCAATATAGTTGATATTCACCGCCTCGTTCATCAACTTTGTGGCGTACTCGTCCATATAGGTCGTAACGAAAGTTGCGAGGTTAAGGCGTGGTTGTGTCTGTGGATAGGTTTCATCCTTGACAATCTTATACGCCACCTCAGGCGAGGTCGAACATTGAGGTATAAACTCGGTTGGTGCCGCTGTGAGGCGGCCATCGGCAGTGTCAATAGCACAAGCATCGGTTGTGCATTTGGTTTTTGTTGATGTTTTCATAATAAATGTTTTAAGGTTTAGAACAACCTCGAAACATCACACAAACCATACCACAAAAAGTGGGGTTGTCCGCCAAATCCGCCGAACAACCCCAAAAGATATATCGTTTTTCGATTATCTCTTCTCCAACATCTCCGCTACAACAAAGGTGCTGCCACCAATATAGAGCATATCCTCCTCGGTAAGCTGTTGTTGCGCCTTTGCCACAGCCTCCTCGACAGTTGAAGCCACCTCAAAGTCGAGAGCAAGCGATGTGGCTACCTCCGAAATCTTATCAAGCGAAGCAGCACGACGAATCAATGCCTGCGTGAAGATGTAGTGCGCATCGCTCGGCATCTGTGCCAACATTTTTGAGAAATCCTTATCCTCGCAGAAGCCCATCACACAGAGCAGCTTTCCGCCATTGGTGCGACTCTTCAATTGACGCGCAACCTCTGCAATACCGTGTTCGTTGTGAGCTGTGTCGCACACCACAAGGGGCTTATCGGACAGCACCTGCCAGCGACCTCGGAATGAGGTGAGCGCCACGACATCGCGCACACCCTCAACAAAGGCACGGCGCGAAATAGAGAGAGGAGTACTCTCGTGCAAGGTATCGAGTACGGTAGCTGCCGTAACGAGATTTTGTCGCTGATACTCGCCGAGCAGATCAAGACGCACACGATATGGATAGTTGTCGCGTGTGCGTGTCATCGTTACAACCTGCTTATTATTCTCAAAACCACACTCGCCGAGAATGAAGGACTCATTGGCATATATCAACTCTGAGCGCAAGTCAGCAGCTATCTCCTCCAACACGAGGTTGTAGTTCGGATTCTTCTCGCCCACAACCACAGGCGTACACTTCTTGATGATACCACCCTTTTCGCGTGCAATCTTTGGCAACGAATTGCCGAGGTATTCCGTATGCTCCAAGCCGATATTTGTAATTACCGAGATTATAGGTTGCACAATATTCGTTGCATCAAGGCGACCTCCCAAGCCCGTTTCAATAACGGCAACCTCGACATCGCTCTGTGCAAAGTAATCAAAAGCCATTGCGGCTGTCATCTCGAAGAAGGAGAGCTGCAAACGCTCCATATCCGCCTTATAGCGGTCTACAAAATTCACCACCTTCTGCTTGGAAATCATCTCGCCATTTACACGAATACGCTCGCGGAAATCTACAAGATGTGGAGAGGTGAATAAGCCTGTCTGATAGCCCGCTTGTTGCAAAACGGCAGCCAACATATTCGACACCGAGCCTTTGCCGTTGGTACCGGCAACATGAATCACAAAGTAGCTACGCTGCGGATTGCCAATCAAGCGGCAGAACTCTGCAATACGCTCCAACCCCGGCTTGTAGGCTCCTCCTCCAATATGCTGAAACGATGGCATCGAAGAGAATAGATAATCGAGAGTTTCGGTATAGTTCATACTATTTCAAATTTACAATTGACAATTGATAATTGACAATTATAGGAATAATCTTAATTTAGATAGAATCGTTTTTTGACTGTGTAGGCTATAAAGTATAGCAGGCATAACACTGCAATATAGAGCGATAAACGACCTATATAGTCGCCAAATCGAGCATAGAAGGTCTGTTCTTTGTTGAGACGGAGATCGGCGGTAAGTACGCCACGCTCATCCCACTCCAAACGCTGACCGTCTTCGCCCTGCATTGTGATAAAGCCCGAAACGCCAGTATTGGCACTCCGTGCAACATCGCGGCGCAACTCAATTGCGCGCAGACGACAAAAGGCAAAGAGGTACCTATGGCCTAAGGTATTACCCCACCAACCATCGTTAGACACAACGAACAATGCCTCGGCCCCATTGCGCACGAACTCAGCCATGTGGTTGCCATACAAGCCTTCGTAACAGATTGCCGGTGCAACCTTCTTGCCATCATGCTCAAACGGGATACAACTGTCTCCAATGCCGAGCTGACCGAATGTACCTCCCAGATCTACCGAGAAGAGGTTGCCGGCACTGCGCAACCACGCAGGTATGGTCTCCACGCCGACAACAAGTTTGCCCTTATGGTGTATCTGCACATCCGAAGTCGAGCCGACACCAAGCGAGGAGTTGAAGATATCCATATAGAACATACCGCGTTTGCGGGCGGTCTCCGATCCCTTTATCTTACCGTATGAGCGCACCGTTTCGCCTCCTGATATGACCATTGTCGAAGGCTTATCTGTGCGAAGATTATCGGCTATGCGGTTTACGATATCCGAAATCTCCGGTTGGCGATCGTTAATCATCTCTGCCAAGGCCGTTTCGGGCATCAAGACAAATGTTGCCGAATCGGGAGCCTCGGCAAGCAGCGACATCAGGTTATCCTGCTGCTGCTCAGCCGTAATGTTGAACTTGTCGTAGCAGGGTATATTTGGCTGTACGACCGATACGGTTATCTTGTCGAGCGAGGAGTACAATTTATCATCGGGCTGGTATTTGTAGAAGAGTGCGATAGATATTCCAAGCGGAATAACCAACGCGAGCGTAGCTGCCACCCAAGCCTTCTTGTGCATTGTCAAACACGCCTCGAAGGCGAGAATATTGACCAACAACACCCACAGCGAGCCTCCAAAGACACCCGTATACTCGTACCACTGCACAGCCCATGGATCATCGGCAAAACCATTGCCGAGTACGAGCCAAGGAAAGGAGAGCGCCGGAGCCTGCGTATAGATATACTCTGTAGCAATCCACGCTGTAACAAATGTTACATAGGCGAGTGATTTGGGCGCATGTTTCGACACAATATGGTAGGCCATAAAGGCTACAAGATTCCACCAAGTAGAGAAGAAGGTGGCGGCAATGGGGCCTATCGGCGTGGCATTCCACACCCACCATATCGTTGCAATATTCCACAGCACGAATGTAAGTGTCGCCCAACCGAGCATGGAGAGAGTGTCGCGCCATGAAGGGCTATATTGTGCGCTAACGAGCAATAACGGAAGCAATCCGACAAAGAGGGTAATGCAACTTGCTCCCTCCCACGGAATCGATAAAAGCAGTGCCGATGCAAGACACAGCGCTGCTTTTGTTTTCTTCGAAAACTGTCGTTTGAACTGTATCATTTTGCAAATATAGTAATAATATTACGAATTAAGAATTGAAAATCGAGATTTAATCTAATTAAAATTGTATCTTTGCGGATTGAAACACATAATCACACTATACAATGGAGTATCTGTATCTTTTAATTTGCCTTGCAGCAATTGTATTTAGTGCCGACTGGCTCGTAGCAGGTGCCGTTACAATCGCCAAGCGATTTAGAATTTCCGATTTCGTGATTGGCGCAGTCATAGTGGGCGTGGGAACATCTTTCCCCGAACTTGTTGTTAGTTCGATCGGTGCAATAGGTGGCAACTCGGATATCGCAATCGGTAATGTCGTAGGATCAAATATCTTCAATGTACTCGGTATTCTCGGACTTACGGCTCTGATCATGCCCGTAGCCGTATCGCAAGAAAATAGGCGTTTCGACCTTCCGTTTTGTATAGGAGTTTCGATGCTTACGCTTCTGCTCGCTCTAAACTTTTTTATGGGTGGAGAGGCAGTGGTTAGCCGCATTGATGGTTTGATACTCCTCTGCTGCTTCTCGCTCTTTATGTACTACTCGCTCAAAGGCGGCATGAAGGAGGAAAGCGCTCAGAGTGCCGGTGAGGTCATTACAAACAAGCAGCTTGTACTCGGTATCGGTAAGCTATTCCTTGGTTTAGGCGTATTGCTCATATCAAGCCGTATTTTCCTCAATAACGCCATTCTTATCGCTAAGGCATGGGGCGTAAATGAGGCCTTTATTGCTATCACTTTGGTAGCTTGCGGAACATCGTTGCCCGAATTGGCAGCATCGTTGGTGGCAGCAATCAAGAAGAATACGCAACTTGCATTAGGCAATGTTATAGGCTCAAATATCTTCAACCTGACACTCATTTTGGGTGTCGCCTCTCAGATTACACCACTCACAAGTGCAGGTATCACTGTGATAGACTATTCGGTGATGATTTTCGCAGCCGTAGTGCCACTCCTCTTCGGATTTAGGGGTAAGTTGAATCGCTTTGCAGGAGCCTTTTTGTTCCTCTGCTTTGTAGCATACAACGCATATCTTATCTACTCGCAGATGAATTGATGAATTAAAAATTATAATAAAAAGCCATTGGCTAATAGCAAAAAAAATTACTATGGAATTTGTATTTGAAGGAATCGTATTCGCAATCTTGCCTGAGCAGAGTGGAACATCGGCTCGTGGCGAGTGGCACAATCAAAATGTAGTATTCGAGATGCAGACCAACTCGCCCTATTCGCGTAAGGTGAGTGTCAAGTTTTTCAACAAGCGCGATGAGGTGGCTCGCCTCGTTACGGGCGCAGCCTACAAAGTAACTTTCGATGTAGAGTCGCGCGAGTACAATGGTCGTTGGTACACCGATGTCGTAGGTCGCCGTGTCGAGCCTAAGGAGGCTGCACAGGTGGCACAGGTGGCACAGGCTCCATATAGCGAGTCCATCCCTGCGGCTGCTCCTATAACAGCCCCTATGCCTACTGAGGAGCCATCTATGCCTGCTACAACAGCGCAGGTGGTAGACGATCTGCCATTCTAAGATACCTACTATAATAGATTAGAGCCTGCCTAACAATATTGTAGTTAGACAGGCTCTATTTAATTTCAAATTTCAATCTATTCGGAAGCACTTGCTTTTGAATAGTTGTCCCACTTCTCCAACACCGCCTTAAAGTCGGCAGGTAGATCAAGCGTAAACTCCTTATATTCGCCCGTAGTTGGGTGTTCAAAACCCAAAAGGCGGGCATGAAGGGCGTGGCGTGGCATTGTCTCGAAGCAGTTCTCGATAAACTGCTTATACTTCGAGAAGGTCGTACCCTTCAATATCTTGTCGCCACCATATCGCTCATCGTTAAAGAGTGGGTGACCTATATACTGCATATGAACACGAATCTGGTGCGTTCTGCCCGTTTCGAGGCGGCACTCCACAAGTGTTACATAGCCATAGCGTTTCAGCACCTTGTAGTGCGTAACGGCATGTTTGCCCTCCGAACCATCGGCAAAGACATACATCTGATGGCGATTTTTCGGGTTGCGACCAATGTGCCCCGTAATAGTTCCCTCATCATCGGCAAGGTTACCCCACACGAGCGCAATATAACGGCGTTGCGTTGAGTGGAGGAAGAATTGGTGCGAGAGGTGCTGACAAGCCTGTTCGTTCTTGCCGACAACGAGAATGCCCGAAGTGTTTTTATCGATTCGATGCACCAAGCCGGCACGCTCGTTGCCCTGCTGGAACATCGGGTTATCCTTCAAGTGGAAAGTGAGCGCATTAACAAGCGTTCCGCAGTAGTTGCCGTGTCCGGGGTGTACGCACATTCCAGCCTCCTTATTCACCACGATAACATCGTCATCCTCGTACATAATGTCGATTGGTATATCCTCAGGTGTGAGCGTCACCTCGTAGCGCGGAAAGGCCAAGCGCATCGAGATATGGTCGAAAGGCTTTACCTTGTACGATGCCTTTTGTGGTTTCTCGTTCACAAAGACACCGCCATCGTCTATCGCATTTTGGATACGGTTGCGTGAACAGTTCTCCATGTGCGTAGTAAGATACTTATCCAAACGCATCATCGACTGCCCCTTATCGACAGTTATGGCGTAATGCTCGTACAAGCCGTTCTCATCGGGCTTCTGGTCCGAAAGGAAGCGGCGAGGCATAACACCCACGACCGACTCCTCGTCATCACCCTCGAAATCGACCTCAATATCCTCGTCAAGCTCCTCGTTTATGTACCTCTCGTCTGCCATACCTCTCTCTAATTCTTTTAGCTTTTTTAATTGACAATTGAGAATTGACAATTGACAATTAAAGGTATTTTATATTTAGGCCTGCGGCGCAATTTTGCATCTCTCTCGTCTTAAAAGAAGAAATCGTCTTGTGCCTGCGGTGTTTGTTGCGGTTGCGACTTCTCGGCATTTGCTATTGAGTCGAGCAGTCGCTGCTCCGCCTTGGCAATGGAGTCTGCCTCCATCTTCGCCTTCAAAGCCTCCTCAATACGGCGCTCCTGCTGAACTATCGCACCATCAACCTTCACGGCATCGAGCGTGAGGTGCAACGATACTCGCGCACCATACGCCACCGCCTCAGTTGGCAATACCGACTGACGATACACCTTGGCACGATTGCGCTCCAATGCCGGCATACCCTCATCAAAGACAACCTCACCGATATTCAATCCCGACTCCCAAAGTCGGCTCTTTGCCTCGAACAATGAACGACCAAGAACCTGCGGAGCAGCCGTTGCAGTATTGGTAGCCGAGACGCCAACTCGCAAAACTACCCCACTGCCCATCTCGGCCTGCAACTCGCTCTCCTCCAAGACCTCCTCGCCATTGATATACTCGGCAAGAACATAGTTTGTAGCGATATCCTCGGCATATTCGAGGTGATCAATAGTCAGCCCTGCTATTTCGAGCATATTCTTCGCCTGACGCAACGAGCGACCTGCCACATACGGCACCGCCACCATACGCTGACGCGAGGAGTTTATCGTAACATAGACCTTACGACCGGGCTTCACGACCACACCACCCTTTGGCAGTTGGTCAAGCACCACACCTCCCGGATAGGCCGATACATGAAGCGAGTCGTTTACTATAATCTGCAAATCGCGGCGACCGGCGAAATACTCCGCATCATTCAACTGCAATCCGACAAAGTCAGGCACTGTACGGCGTGCGCTATGTCGCGTGCCGAATGCCATAGCGATAAATGCCGCTACCGCCAAGCCCAAAAAGAGCAAGGCTATCATCGCCAAGTGGTACAAAATTGTATGTCGTTTCAACCAAGACCAAAAACTTTTCATAATTCTCTGTTTTTAATTGACGATTGACAGTTGACAATTGACAATTAAAGGTATTTATTTTGTAATAAATTATAGTTCAATAATATATAAAAACGACAAGTCGTTTTTACCATAATTATCAATTGTCAATTATCCATTATCAATTTCATTATAGTGCGTATCTCTTTCAATAGCTTTGTAGCCTGCCGATGCGCACATCTTCTCAATCTCTCCAATCGTCAGGCGTGGTCGCTCGTCAGCCGCCCCGGCCATCGAATATATTTTTGTCGAATCCTCGATTGTGCCATCAATATCGTCTGCGCCAAACGACAACGCCATCTCTGCCACCTCCTTGCCGTACATCACCCAATATGCCTTAATGTGTGGCACATTATCGAGAATGAGTCGGCTCATTGCCAGCGTACGCAAATCGTCTACAACTGATGTCTCGCCCAACTCCGTCAAGCCATTGTTGGCACTGCGGAATTTCAGCGGAATAAAGGCATTGAAGCCGCCCGTTCTATCCTGCAAATCGCGCAAACGCATCAAGTGGTCGATACGATGGTCAATGTTTTCAATGTGTCCGTAGAGCATTGTTGCATTCGAATCAAAGCCCAACTTGTGAGCCCTCTCGTGCATATCGAGCCACTCCGCCGAAGAACACTTGCCCGGACAAATCTCAGCTCTTACCTTTTCGTCAAAAATCTCGGCTCCACCACCCGGAATAGACTCCATACCCGCCTCTTTCAGCAGCTGCAAGCCCTCCTCAATCGTCAAACCCGCCTTGCGAATCATATAGTGCAACTCCACAGCTGTAAATGCCTTGACACACACCTCAGGCATAATCTCCTTGATGCGGCGAATCATCTCAGCATAGTAGTAGAGGTCGCGGTCGGGATGAACACCTCCTACAATATGCACCTCTGTTGCGCCACTCGACTGACGCTTTTTGACCTGCTCCAAAACCTCATCCATCGAGTAGTCCCACGCCCCAGCCTCGCCCTTGCGGCGGCGGTAGGAGCAGAAACGGCACTCAAAAAGGCAGATATTGGTCGGTTCGAGATGGAAGTTTTTATTATAAAAGACCTTATCGCCGCTTTTGCGCTCCTTCGCTTCGGTGGCCAAACGCGCCAACAGCCACAACGGAGCCTTCTCCCACAAGAGTTTGGCTTCGGTTGCATCGATGCGCTCGCTGCGCGATAATTTCTCGGCTATTTGCTCAACGGTCATACTATTTCGGAGCTTTACGATAGAGGTATATTGCTATTATAGCGTAGATGATATTAGGCAACCACACCGCCAACATCGGTGGCAGTGTTCCGCCCTTGGCAAACTCCTCGAATACGCGATTGAGCATAATGTAGGAGAAGCACAAAGCGATACCGATACCGATATGCAAGCCTGTACCACCTCGCACCTTACGCGAGGAGAGCGACACTCCGATAAGTGTCAGGATAAATGTTCCAAGCGGATAGGCATAGCGCGTGTGGTGTTCCACTTCGAGATGTCGTATCGAGTCGGAACCTTTGGCGCGCTGCTGGTCGATAAAGTCGTTCAACTCCACAATATTCATCGTCTTGACCAACGCCTGCAAGTTGCCCAGCTCCACAATATCGAGATTTAAGAGTGTGTCGAGATTTCGGTGCTGCTCGAAGCTCTCGTGGCCTCTATCGTCAAAATGGCGTGTAATGTATCGCTGCGCACTCCATCGCTTAGTCTCGTTGTCGAACTTCGCATCCGAAGCCTCCAAGGTGGAGCGCATAAAACTGCCCTCGTACTTTTCGAGTGCAATGAACGAGGCACTCGAAGCATTCTTGTTGAAGCCTCGAATATAGAGGAAGGTGCCCGGCTCAACTTGGCGATAGATGTGTCTGTCGTACTGGAAACGCTGACGGCGAGGTATATACTCCTGCTCGAAGGCGACACAACTGCGCTGCGAAATAGGGATAATCCACAAACTCAATCCGAGCGATATAATCGTAATTACCAACGCACCTATGAAGTATGGCCACATCAATCGCTTAAAGCTCATACCACCCGACAACATCGCAATAATCTCGGTCTGGTAGGCCAACTTCGAGGTAAAGAAGATACAGGCGATAAAGGTAAATAGCGCACTGAACTGGTTTATGAAGAATGGAATGAAGTTCAGATAGTAATCAACCACAATACTCTTGAATGGAGCGTGTGTAGTGGTGAAGTCGTCAATCTTCTCGACATAGTCGAAGATGACCACCACGATAATAATCATCGCAATAGCGAAGATATATGTTCCGAGGAACTTGCGAATAATGTAGCGGTCGAGAATCTTCAATCCCGGCCACCAACTACGCCCTGTCTTATATTGCGGCTCCATTGTTCTGCGAACAAATTAAAAATTAAAAATTAAGAATTGAGAATTATCTCTAAACTCTACTCCTTCAACTCTCAACTCTTTTTATAGTCTTCTGCCGAGTTTTTCGACCATCACGGCTTTCCACTCGGCGAAGTCGCCTGCGATAATGTGCTTGCGAGCCTCGCCAACCAACCACAAGTAGAAGCCCGTATTGTGCAACGATGCTATCTGCGCTGCCAACATCTCGCCACACACAACAAGGTGGTGGAGATAGGCCTTCGAGTATTGGTGGTCTACGAAGGTTGTTCCATTCGGGTCAATCGGCGAAAAATCGTTCTCCCACTTCTTGTTGCGGATATTGATTGTACCCTCACTCGTAAACAACTGTCCGTTGCGACCGTTACGGGTAGGCATTACGCAGTCGAACATATCCACACCTCGCGAGATAGCCTCCAAGATGTTTATCGGCGTGCCGACACCCATCAAATAACGAGGTTTATCCTGCGGAAGTATGGCATTCACCACCTCTATCATTGCATACATCACCTCGGTAGGCTCTCCAACCGCCAAACCTCCAATGGCATAGCCATCGGCATTGTATTGCAAGACATTCTCTGCCGCCTTGGCACGAAGGTCGGGATAGCCACAACCCTGCACGATAGGGAACAACGACTGATAGTGTCCATACTTCGGCTGGGTTTTGTGGTATTGATTGAAACATCTATCCAACCAACGCTCCGTCAGTGCCAACGACTTTGCAGCATACTCCTTTGGTGCATCGCCCGGAGGACACTCATCGAACGCCATCATAATATCGGCACCTATGGTGCGCTCGGTATCGATAACGCTTTCAGGCGTGAAGAGGTGGCGTGAGCCGTCAATATGCGATTGGAAGTGACAGCCCTCCTCCTTCAACTTTCTGCACGCCGCAAGCGAAAAGACCTGAAAGCCTCCGCTGTCGGTCAGCATAGGCTTATCCCAAGTCGAGAAGCGATGCACACCTCCCGCCTCCTCCAAAATTTTCATTCCGGGACGGAGGTAGAGGTGATAGGTATTCGCCAAGATAATCTGCGCCTTCGCCTCGTCACGCACATCGCGATGAAAGATTCCCTTCATCGCTGCCGCCGTACCAACGGGCATAAAGATAGGAGTCTGAATTACGCCGTGGTCGGTAACTATTTCCCCCGCACGCGCGTTGGTTTTTGTATCTCTATGTTGTAAAGTAAACTTCATAATCTTGTGCAAAATTACTAATTTTTGCGAATTTTTGTGTAAGTTTGCAAAATAATTGCCCGAAACACCAAAAGAAGTGGAGAAAATATACGACCTCATATACACCTTTTTGACCTCCTACGGAGAGTTCGGAGTTATCCTTGCGGGGATTATCTTTGTGCTGTTCGTGTCGGAGATTGTCTATTATGTGGCGGTATATGGTCGTGTGGCATCATTCCGTCTTTTGGAGCGCACACCGAAGCGTGATAAGGAGCCTGCCATATCGGTTGTGGTGCCGATGTTCGTGGAGGACTCCGACTATCTCGATAATGGGCTTGTGAGGCTGCTTACGCAGGACTACAACGACTTCGAGGTCGTGGTGGTCTATGTTGGACATGATGACGATTTCTTTGCCGACTTGCAGTGCCTCACAAACCTCTATTCGCATCTTCACCCCGTGCATATCGACTACTCGCCACACTA
>JAZSOV010000012.1:0-9533 GCA_045537095.1 Alistipes sp. | reverse complement strand
CTCGTCATAAGTGCCGGCAGGAACAGCTACATAGATATATTTAGCCTCATCCTCGCTCAATGCTCCATCAATGAAATTGTAGGTGATAACCTCGCTTGCCGACTCGGTAGCTGTAAGCTCGCCCTTCTCGAAGTCGAGGTTAAACGCACCTGCGATAGGAGCGCGGTCGATGGTAGAAATCTGCGCGTAGGTGAGGGTTGCACTACCCTTGATACCAATCTTCAAAAGACCTGTCAAGTGGTTGAGCGTAAGGTTTGTACCATTTTCGCTGTAACCATACAATACGGTTACATTGTTTTCGATATTACCAAATACCGGTTGATTTTGAACAGCAGGGAACTCAACCTGACCGGCTGCGGCAGCCGGATAAGCCAAGCAATACGGAGTTGAAAGCTCGCCCTCGAATGTGAAAGTTGCAGTTGCCTCACCTGCCTCCTCAGCTGTCAAAGCGTCAGATGCATTGCCGTTTACCGACACTTGGTCGCCCTCGGCCCAAGTGAGTGGATAGGCCTCATTTGCCTTGTCGCCCAACTGAGTACGCGAGCCATCCAACGAAAGTGTTAAGGTAGTTTTACCCCCCCCCTTAACGGCGAGGTCTTCGGTAGTGTCTGTGGTACAGCCTGTTACAGCTGCCATTGCCACTACCGCCATGAAAATTTTAGCTAAATTTTTCATAGTTGTTTAGTTTTTTTGTTAATTGTTAATGTATTGTTCTATGTTCTATATTTTTGCAATATATCAATACGACCGCACAAAGATACAAATATTTTTTTACATTTATATTTAAAATATGTATTAAATATTTAATTTCTAATAGATTATTAGAAGGAGTTCATCCATAATTATTTCTGAAAAACAGAAAATCAATACATTATGATTAAAAATATTTTGGCTTGCTCTTTGCATTTCACCACCTCTGCAAAAAAAGTTATCATAATGAAAAAGTTTTTCGCCTATTTCATCCCTATTCTGCTCGCCTTTGCGGTAGGTGCGCTCGGCTCTTACATTCAGGGCAATGCACTCGCAGAGTGGTATCCCTACCTCGTAAAGTCGCCTGCCACACCTCCCGCCATCGTCTTCCCGATAGCGTGGAGCATACTCTATGTTCTGATGGGAGTATCGGCAGGCACAATGTTGGCACGGGGTGATATGAGCGTATTGCGATTGTGGCTGTTGCAACTGCTGTTGAACTTTCTGTGGAGCGTCTGCTTCTTTGCACTGCGCAGTCCATTTATGGGTTTGCTCGTAATCCTCGCACTCGATGTTGCGGTATTCTCATACATCGTATATACAGCAGGTCGCCGTAGCATGGCTGCTTGGCTCTTTGTGCCATATATGCTATGGCTCATCTTTGCGACATATCTGAATGGATATATATACATCAACAACAAAAAAACAAAAGAGAAAATCGCTATGAATGCAACTGTTGCAAAATTTGCACTGCCGACACTTCCGTATGCGGCAGATGCACTCGCTCCCATGATGAGCAAAGAGACCATCGACTACCACTACGGAAAGCACTTTAAAGCCTATATCGATAACACCAATCGTCTGGTCGAGGGGACTCCATACGAGGGTATGGGATTGGAGGAGATAGTGAAGAGGTCGGATGGTGCTGTTTTTAATAATGCGGCACAGGCCCTCAACCACCGCATCTACTTCGATGGGCTCACACCAACGCCAAAGGCTATACCCGCAAAGTTACACGAGCGCATTGTGCGCGATTTTGGCTCGGTAGAGAACTTCAACAAGCAGTTTGCCGACACCGCAGTCGGACTCTTCGGCTCAGGGTGGGTATGGCTTACAGAGGACAGCAAAGGCAAACTCTCTGTCGTATCTACCAAGGATGCCGACAACCCTCTGCGCCGCCACCTCAATCCGCTGATGTGCATAGATGTATGGGAGCATGCCTACTATCTCGACTACAAAAATCGCAGAGCCGACTTCGTAAAGGAGTATATGAAGCTTATCGACTGGGATAGAGCCGAGAGCAGAATGCTGCATTAAAAAATTATACATTTTTTTTGCATATTTCGAATTTATTGAATAAATTTGGAATATGAAAGCACTATTAAGACTACACTACTGCACCGAAGGTGGTGCAAAACTACAAATTGTACCTGCCGAAGGTAAGCCTATTGATATGAATAGCGATGGTGGCGGATTTTGGATTGCAGAGATTGAGCTACACTCCAATCGCCCATTCTGCTATTCATATCGTGTTGTAAAGGGCAGACAAACGCTCCGCACAGAGTGGGGCGAAGGGCATTCGCTAACGGAGGTAGCAGGCGTAGCAGTCGTAGAGGTTACCGACCATTGGTGCGATATGCCCGAAAATAGGCCCCTGCACTCATCAATGTTCCGCAAGACACTCCTTGCCCGCACTGCCGAGCCACAGCCATTGATGATCGGAGCAACACACTACTTGGAGGTCGAGGCTGTATTGCCAACCACAGAACGATTGGCTCTTGTAGGCTCCACAAAGGGACTTGGCGAGTGGCAGAGGACAAAGGTGCTGCCTATGCGCTACCTTGGCGGCTATCGTTGGGGTGTAGCAGTGAGTGAACGCGAATATGCCGAGTACAAATTTGTGGTGGTAGATACTAATGGCAACCTTCTGCGTTGGGAACGAGGCGAGAACCGAACATTGCAACCGAGCGACAAATTGCATTTAACGCTTGGTCTGCGCCTACGCGACAGCGTACAGTGGCGCGGTGCAGGCGTTGCCGTTCCCGTATTCTCGTTGCGCTCGGAGCAAGGCTTTGGCGTAGGCGAGTTTGCCGACCTGCAACTCTTGGGCGATTGGTGCGCAGCGACAGGTCAGCGCATCATTCAGATATTGCCTATAAACGATACTTCGATGTCGTTCTCGTGGTACGACTCCTATCCTTATAATACCGTTTCGAGTTTTGCTTTACACCCACTCTATATCCGTTTGAGCGATGTTGGCTACTTGCGTGGCGAGGCTGATAGAACCGAAATGGAGGCGTTGCAGGCAGAATTGAACGCTCTGCCGGAGCTGGATTACGAGCGCGTAATAAAGGCCAAGATGAAGTATCTGCGCAAGATGTACGAGCAGTTGGGTGCGCGCTGTATGGACAGCAAATCGTTCCGTGATTTCGAAAAGCGTAATCGTGAGTGGCTGATGCCGTATGCGGTCTTCTCGGTATTGCGCGATAAATATGGCACAGCAAACTTTGAGGAGTGGAAGACCTTTACGAAGTATGCAGAGAAGCGTTGTGCCGCCTTTGCCGAGCGCAACGAGAAGGAGGTGGGCTTTTATTACTATGTACAGTATCACCTCGACCGCCAATTGCGCAAGGTACGCGACTATCTCCATTCGAAGGGTGTGGTCTTGAAAGGCGACCTTCCGATTGGAGTATCGCGCACGAGTGTCGATGTTTGGCAAAATCCTGAACTCTTCGATGTGCGCTCTTCGGCAGGCGCTCCACCCGATGCTTTCTCGGCCGAGGGGCAGAATTGGGGCTTTCCGATATATAATTGGGATAAGATGGCGGAGGATAACTACGCTTGGTGGCGTGCGCGCTTTGCGAAGATGTCGGACTACTTCGATGCCTACCGCATAGACCATATTCTCGGTTTCTTCCGCATCTGGGCTGTACCCGAAGGGGCTAAAAATGCACTGCTTGGAGCTTTTGCACCATCGTTGCCATATTCGGCTTCGGAGATTCGGGGCGAGGGTTTCAACTTCGATGAGAGGTGCAATGTTGCACGCGATTTGAGCGATGACAACCAACTCTGGCTGGCCTATGGCGAAGGTTTCGCACCTCGCATCACACCATTCAATACCGAACAGTTCAAGGCATTACCTCGCTCGCAACAAGAGGCCTTCGCACGACTGCACGACAATTTCTACTACAATCGCCATAATGCCTTTTGGGGCATGACGGGAACAGAACGATTGAGGGCTCTTGTTGCCTCGACCCCTATGTTGGCGTGTGGGGAGGATTTGGGAATGATACCTTCGTGTGTACCGCAGGTGATGCACGAGGAGCAGATTCTCTCGCTCGAAATTGAGCGTATGCCAAAGGAGTATGGTGTGCGCGTGGGCGATGTTATGCGCAACCCTTATCTCTCGGTCTGCACTACATCTACGCACGATATGTCGCCACTTCGCCTGTGGTGGCGTGACGAGGCAGAGCGTCAGTACTACTTTGAGAAGGTTTTGGGCTTGGAGGGTGATGCTCCTGCGGAGGCTACGGCGGAGTTGTGCGAGAAGATTGTTGCGCGACACCTCGCATCGCCTTCGATGCTTACGATACTGCCTTTGCAAGATTGGTTATCGTTGTCGGAGGAGTTGCGCAGTGACGATATCGAGCGTGAGCGCATCAATATCCCTGCCGTGGCGCACCACTATTGGCGTTACCGCATGCACCTATCTCTCGCCGAGTTGAACGATGCAAGCGAATACAATAACAGTATAAAATCCTTGATAGAGGGAACTAAGAGATAGTCGGCTAATCTCTATACTCATAAAGCTGGTTTCGCAGACGCGGTGTGAAGCCGGCTTCTTTTATTGCGCGTTGTATTCCCTCGCGATTGAAGCGATTGTGCGCACCGGCTGACGAAACAACATTCTCCTCAATCATTATTGAACCCATATCGTTTGCTCCGCTGTGGAGTGCCATTTGGGCGGTCTGCTTGCCTACGGTGAGCCACGAAGCCTGAATATTGCGGATATTATTCAGCACCAATCGAGCCACGGCAATCAGACGCAGATACTCCATAGGAGAGAAGTGGGTGGTGTAACCCATCTTTTCGAGTTGTGTGCCCTCGGAACGGAATATCCACGGAATAAAGGCTGTGAAGCCGTAGTTTCCTTCGGGACATTCTGCCTGCAAATCGCGCAGACGAACGAGGTGTTCGATGCGCTCCTCGATAGTTTCGATATGGCCATACATCATCGTTGCGGTGGTCGGGATATTCATCTCGTGCGCCTCGTGCATCACTCGTAGCCACTCCTCGGCACTCGGCTTGGCCGGGGATATAATCTTGCGTACGCGCTCCACCAAAATCTCAGCTCCGGCACCCGGCAATGAGGAGAGTCCAGCCTTGCGCAATCGCTCCAACACCTCTTGCGTGGAGATTTTGCTTACGCGCGCTATATGTGCCACTTCGGGCGCACCAAGGGCATTTAGGCGGAGAGTTGGAAAGTGCTCTTTGAGGGCACAAAACAGCTCCTCGTAGTACTCAATGCCGAGTGCAGGGTGCATACCGCCCTGTAAAAGGAGTTGGTCGCCACCAAGAGCGAACATCTCCTCGGTTTTGCGGATATACTCGTCAAGCGAAGTGATGTAGTGGCGGTCGGTCTGGTGGGGTTTGCAGTGGAAGTTGCAGAAGCGACACCCCGACACGCAGACATTTGTAGTGTTGATATTGCGGTCAATCTGCCAAGTTACAACTTCGGGGTTTGCAACTTTCGCCGCACGCAAGCAGTCGGCCTGCTCGGCCAACTCGTGTAGTGGGGCCTCACGCCATAGTTGCAATGCCTCCTCGCGCGAGAGTCGCTCGCCCGCAAATGCACGGTCATATATCTGCTGTCGTTTCATAGTGCAAAGACACAAACTTTTTTTCTACTCCTCGCCACTCCATATTGGGAGAGGTGTATTGGATATCGAGCCCCAACCGGCGCCATTGCGAAGGAGATCGAAATTAGGATTTCTCTTTTGGCTTATAGGCAGCATTATAAAGCGACCTGAATACTCGCCACTACTCTTTTCTATGGAGTGTACATCCATCTGCAATGGATGCGGTTCCTCCTCGGTGCCAAAGAGGAACTCGAAGTAGGCGCGTAACATAGGACCTGTGTTTTCGCTCTCCATCAACCTCTCGGCATTCTTGTAGTACTTGGTATTATTGGCCGTTACGGTCGGGAAATCCTCCTCCTTATAGGCCATATCGGTACAAATAATCTGCCCGTTTGCCTGATTGGTCTTGACCTTCCAGCCAAAGAGTGCGAGGTACTTGGCGTCGCTCTCCACCGAGCGCGGCATGTCATTGTAGGCAAATTGAACCACCAGCACGGTATCCTTCTCCTTGTTTATTGAGAATATCCAAGTGCAACGCTCCTTGAATGTGTCGTCTGAACTGAACGAGTAACCATCCTTCTCGAAGGCCTCCTTCATACCTTTGAGGCCGCCCCATACAGAATCATTCTTCTGGCGCGAGGTGTTGTAGTCGCTGTTATTGCCCCAAATCCAATATCTATTTTTGGTTGGCGCGCCCACATTGAAGTCGCAGAGCGAGCCTTTCGACACTATCGAAGGCAGCCCCTTGTATTGGTATGTAGTGATAGATATCTCGTCCGAGTACTCCACCGTGCCATCGGCCAGTTGCGTATAGGCGCGAAAGTAATAGGTTGCACCACTCATCAATCCCGTAGCGCAGATGGTGTAACTTCCTCGTGTCGTAATGCGCGGATCAGCAATTTTGCCAATGCCCTTATCGCCTAACTCCACCCCACTCTGCTGCGACCATATCAATCCCGCCTCGACAAGCTTGCTGCCGCTATCGTCAAAGTCGATGGCACAGCTAACCGATGCGTAGTGCATACCCACCAGCCAACGCGAAGAGTTGTACTCGTTGAACTTTACGGAGAGTAACTTCTCACTCGTTGTAAATATATTCTCACGACTATATGCCACGCCACACTCTTCGGTTTCGACATAAGACCACGCATAATAGGTGGTCCCTGACACCAATCCCGTGTAGACAAGGTCAAGTTGTCCACGCTGAATGGCGATAGGATACTTCACAGCATTGCCGCCATCAGGACTCTTGTCGGTGCTGATAACAACACCCATATCGAGCACCTTGCTCCTCTCGTCATAGTCGAATATAGCCTGCATGGCGACACTCACACTAAACGGAGAGATATTGGTCAGCACGCTCTGCGCTTCGAGTTTGAATGGCGTGGTAACAACGGCCGACATCTCGGAATAGAAAACCACCCCCGAAGCAGATTCGGCATAAGCCTTTATATAATAGGTAGTGGCATCGGCCAAGCCGGTTATCGTTGCGTGCAGGTTGCCGACACTCTCCCCAAAGGAGTATCGAGTGTCGTTTATGGTTGGAGCACCCGTGGTATTATAACAGTAGCCCACATCCACAAATTTGTGTCGCCCATCATAAAATTGTGCCGACAGCGTAATGCTATTTGCCTCAACTTCTACCACCTCAACCTCCGAGATTTGAGGGGATTCAGTCGGTATTGGTGTGTGGCACGATGCCAACACAAGGGATGCAAACGCAACTATTAACAGACGAAACATATAATTTTTGTTCTTCATCATTTTATCTGTTTACAGGTTAGAGGACAATGTCTGTTCCGTCATACTCAGGATAGAGCAACTTCGCAAGCGGAGCAGCTATTGCCGAACCGTTGTTGCTACTCGAAAAGAAGATGCAGTAGATGCCCTGCTTTGGCAAAATCCAAAAACGACCTTTGAAGTTACTATTCGAACCACTATGGTGCCAAATGGGGCCATAGTCATTGCCCGGATTGAGCGTGATACGAATGCCATGGCCAAACCACGATGCAGGGTTGCTGTCTAAATTACGATAGGGCATCAAGAGAATCTCGTGTGCCTCGTGGCTGAGCCCTGTACCTGCAATCAGAGCTTCGGCAAACTTCGAAAAGTCGTGCACATTCGTACGCATCGAGTAGGCTGCATTAGGTTTTTTGGTCTTACCCTGCGACTTCTTCACATGATCCGAGTTGAAGCCGTAAGCATGAATATCATCATATTTGCCATCGAGGAAGATATAGCTCGTATCCTCCATGCCGAGAGGTCCGAATACCTCCTCCTGAGCCAACGCTTCGAGATCTTTGCCCATGATATGCTCGACAACTCGTTGCAGATAGTGTATCCCCTCTCCCGAATAGGTATACTTTGTATCGGGCTCGATGTCGATAGGAATCTTCTCGTTGCTGGCCGAGCCACTGCTCGACACCCAATTGTCAATGCCGGTGCCATGTGTCAAGACAATGCGCGCTGTGAGTCGTTTTGCCCACTCCTCGTTCTGCGCATTGCGCTCGGCATCATCGGGAAAGACATTGCAAAAACGCTCATCCAAACCATCCGTATATTGATATAGCGGCTTGTCGAGGTCGACAATACCCCTATCCCATAGTCGCATTACGAGATAGGCAAAACAGGTTTTGCTGATGGATGCAGCCTGGAAGATTGTCTTACATTCAGGGTTGGGCGTAACATCGAGTTCAGGGCGCGGTGCGACCTCACAGTAGAACTTGCGCTTTGGCGTACGCCAACACACCTGCAATAAACCTCCTAAGTTCTTCTCGTTGGCAAGAGCCTGAATCTGCGCAGCAAGTTCAGCCTTCGTAGGCTCGCCCTCAACATCTTCGGGCAGAGCAGGCTTCTGAGTGTCGAATGCGGGATCGGAGACTTCATTGCCTTCGCCCAATGGAACGCCATGTTCCTTCTCGCCACATGCAAACACCACGGAGAGAACAAGGAGCATAGTGATAAACGATAATATTAAGCGTAGTAGTTTCATCTTGGTTTGGTTCATAATAGATAGAGCAAAGGTATACAAAATTAAACAAAAATTAAAATTTCACATAATTTTTAAGAAAAAGTTTGCAGAATCGAAATTTTGCGTTACCTTTGCACTCGCAAAACCGATAAGGTTGCGCAAAAGAGTTGGTGCCATAGCTCAGTTGGTAGAGCAAAGGACTGAAAATCCTTGTGTCCCCGGTTCGATTCCTGGTGGCACCACTTGAAGAAAATGACAAATTAGTCAAAACGCTGTATTTCAACAAAATACGGCGTTTTTCTTTTTATACTATATGCCCATTTAGGGTGTTTTGGGGCAACTGAAAGTGTGCAAATCAGGAACACTTTTGGAAAATCGAAAAGTGTTCCTGAATTAGCGTCTAATTAACCAATTTTCAATATTTTACACTACTCTTTATCTGGTTGCGAATTGCACCAATTTTTAACAGATAAAGTTATGATAAAGAGTACATTTTCAATTTTGTTTATTGTCCGAAAGTCTCGTTTGGGCAAGAGTGGCGAAACCGCTATCACTATGCGTATTACTGTAAATGGCAGATTTACAGAGATGAATACTTTGCGCAAGGTTCCATTGTCCCTCTGGGATCAGAAGAAAGAGCGAGCCATTGGCAAAGGCCCTATCCCTATTGAGATTAACCGCCATCTCGAATCGTTGCGAACACGAGCATACGAGATTCACAAAGAGTTGGTTGAGCGAGATGGCTATGCTGACCCGCTGACTATCAAGAAGTATTTGCAGGGCAAGCATATCAGCTAAAAGATGTTTTACACCACTTTCGAGGAGCATAACGAGCGAATGGCACAGCTGGTAGGTATCGAGTTCGATGCGGTTACATTGAGCCGTTATAGGCTTTGTCTGCGCTATTTCAAGGAGATGATGTCCCGCAAGACCAAAGTGGCAGATTTCCCAATCAAGAACCTCAACGGTGAGATGATTCGTGATTTTGAGGCGTTCTTGAAGATTGAGAAGCG
>JAZSOV010000097.1:0-4252 GCA_045537095.1 Alistipes sp. | reverse complement strand
AACAGTTCAACGCAAAATCACTGCGTTTCTTTATTTACACAAATATATATCTTTTGGAACTATTTTCCAAATCTTATTTACTATTTACTACGATTATAACCAAAAAACCTGCCTAACAAAACTTGTTAGACAGGCTCCTTTATTTGTCGGTTATGGTACCCTTTCAACCCTCAGGGAACGAGAACCCTGACTACGCCTCCCTTCCAGGGAGGTTGGGAGGGTGTAAACTAAACGAGCACACGATTGCGTAGCTGTAAGTAACGCAATCGAGCCCCTGAGGGGATACAGAAGCGAGAAACTTTCGTTTCTCACTTTTTTGTTGTTGCTCAATGAGTTAAGCAGCCCGCCCTGGGGCGCACCAGTGGCGTATCGTGGCTGTTTTGTCTATGTTTGTCCATCGGCTGTCTAACTAAAACAGACAAATGCGACAAACCTTTTTGAAACCAATAACCGAAAACTTAGACATAGGTTTCGGAAAACATCGCCACACTTTCAATAATCTGCGATAATCTTGGCAGATAGTGTTAGCTTTTATTGAATACTGAAAAACTCGCCTTGACCGCTTCGATTTGGTATGGATTCTCTGTTGTACTAATAGTTTCATACCAAAGCACAAGCGAACGATTATATGAGCGTTTGTCCACTCGTGTATAATAGGGCGTAATATATGAGCCTAAGAATCTAACTCCTCGCTTTGCTTCTTGTAGATAGATTTTTCTTGGGTGCAACGACAATTTCAACTTTGTTCTAAGGAAATCATTGATAAGAGGTATGGCGTTAAGCAATCGCTCTTTTGATGTGTCTATAATGTAGAAATCATCGACATATCTACCATAGTGTTTAAACTTTAACTCACGCTTAATGTAGTCGTCCAATAAAGAGAGGTAGATATTGCTGAATAGTTGCGATGTGAGATTGCCGATTGGCAAACCACATCCAGGTCTGCAATAAAACATACTTTTGGTTTTGGGCAATTGATTCCAACCTGCTCCCTTGCGATAACAACCTTTGGTTGGATCGCTAAATATTACCGTCTTCAAGATGCTAAGGAAAAGCGATGAGTATTTTATAAATACGGGTGACAACCATTCTGCAGATTTGGGATTTGAGAGTGCTGCATTGATTTTAGAGTACACAATATCAAATAATTTCTCTCTGTCAATGCTCATAAAATAGCTCTCAATATCCAATTTTAGAATATAGCATTTTCGGGTATTATTGAGCGAACAACTTTTCAGATGATGCTCTAATCGTTGCACGCCATATAGAGTGCCTTTACCTTCTCGACACGAGTAACAATCGCAAATAAATGAGCGTTCAAATATGGGCGAGATATAGTTAAATAGCAGATGATGAACTATTCTATCCTTAAACCCTGCTGCAAAGACTTCGCGTAAAACTGGTCGCCTGATAACAAAGCAGGTGTATCGACCTACCTTATACTTTCCACTAACAATCTCATCATAAAGATTTAAGATGTTTACGGCAAGATTACGCTCAAATCGCACTTGTGTACTTTTGTTGCGTTTGTTGGAGCGAGCTTTATAGTAGGCAGCAAATAAGTCAGTGAGTAGCGCATTATCTCTCTGCTTCTCGGACACAACGCACAGAGTACCCGTTGCTGCGATTGTTGTTGTTTGCGGGGTTGACATTGCCATTGTTGAAGTTCAAGTTGTACGCGTTGTTGCTGTTGCTCGGATTAGGAGATGCCGACCAATAGTAGCCGTTTGAGCCGACATTGTTCAACGCCCCACTGTCGTTGTTGCGATAGCCGACAGCGTACAAGGGAGCAACCGCTTAATAAACATCGGAGCGGATATTGCTAAACGCCCCGATGATTTGGAATTAATAACCGAATAAATCGGTGGGCTGCTGAATCAAAAAAAAACCGCGCCATAAGCCTTAACCTATCGGCGCAGCCCCGATAATTGCTTGCTCACTGACACTATTCGCTCGCTTGCCAAAGTATAAGTATTCAAGGATATCTCACGCAAATCTTTTAGCAGTTGGAGAATGAAAAGTATCTCATCGCATATTGCAGTTGCGGCATCTATGTGCTCGTTTCTGTCTGGCACATCATAGAGCGTTCTAACCATATAGCACATACGATAAGATAACTCTTTGAGTTGCTTTCCTACTACCGAGTTTACATCCTTCGAGATATTTTTCGAGAATGTAAATAGTTGCAAAAGATAGTCGTAAGCAACTTTATATACGGGAGTCTTTTCGATTATGGCAGTATGAGGTGTAAACCTATCATTGGGATTGAGTACCTGAGCATCCTTCCAGTTAATGTATGCCATCTCATCGAAAGGCTCACGCATCTCTATCTTGGCAAGCTTCTCATCTATCCATTCGTGCTGATACCCGTGTGCCCACTTCTCAAATACATTGACTGGAAATCCTATGCGTACCACATCCTGATTTACCACCTTAATATAGGTCTTAGTAACCTTAAATTCGTGGATATATCTGTGAGCAAAATATGCCGAATGTTCATATGCACGCAAAAAGTTACCTTCATAATGAAGATATATACAATTTGTATTTGTCTCTTCCAGTTCAAGTATCTCTTTGCAAGTCATTTATCCTCTTTTTTGCGAATTCGCGATTTTTCAAAAAATTTTTTTTTGTCATAGACAAAACATTGTCTATGACAAGTTATGGATTATAGCCCCGTGCTGGGCACGGGACTAAATTCCATAAATCGATAATTAGAATGATTCTCGGACACAACGCACAGAGTACCCGTAGCTGCGATAGCTGTAGTTTGCGGGGTATACATTGCCATTGTAGAAGTACAAGTTGTACGCGTAGTTGCTGCTGCTCGGATTAGGAGATGCCGACCAATAGTAGCCGTGTGAGCCGACATTGCTCAACGCCCCACTGCCGCTGTTGCGATAGCCGACAGCGGGATACCAAGCCGCTGTCGTCCCGTCTGCGAGAGTCCAATGACGACCGATGTTTGTCGAATCCCACTTTGTGCCTGTCGATGTTGAACTTGATGTTCCCAATGCAGTTGCCCAGAAACCATTCTCTCCACCATCAGGGACACGGTAACCGACTGGACAAGGATCGTATAAGCCCTTCTCTGACTCTGATGTGTGCCAGCCTTCGCCTGGAACGCTTCCTCCATACCATCCAGTCGCAAATGTCATCGGATTCTCCTCTGCAAAGTCCATCTTGTTAGAACCTGATGCGACATTCCAATTTCCTGTTGAAGCGACAAAGTTTGTTCCTGATTTTGCGCAAGAGCCCATAAATGGGTCTTTGCGTCCCCACTGATAGAGCAAACCAAATGCACCTACATCACCAGGAGTAGCAGAGGTTGCACCGAGGTTGCGGTCCATCATTGTACCAGCATTGTTGGCATAAACATGGTCGTTCCAACCCTCCTCCGAGCACCAGATATGCCAAGACCAGAGGATTACATCTTTTGAGTTGCGAACTGCAATTGATGCGTTACCATTGCCAAATACCTCAGGAGTAGAGAAATAGACATAACCATTCTTGTAACCAACACCTGTAACAAGGTCGCCCACATTTGGAGCTACATCCGTTCCGAAGCTCTCCCAAAGCACCTCAGTCTTCTTGACATTACCAACGGTAGCATCAGAATTACCCTTGACTGCCTTAAACTTATATTTGCCGGCAGCCTTCACAAGGTAGCAGTTGGCAGTACCCTCGGCTGAGAGGTCGGTATAGGTCGAGAGATCGATACCATCGTCCTCACCATCTCCTGTGCCACCACCATCACCGCCAGTGCCGTCACCAGAGCCCATATTGTTCCAGTCGTCAGTGGTACAGCCGATATCGATACGGATAGCGGTAGTAGAGGTATTCAATACAGCAGTATAGGTGTATGACACGCCAGGCTTGAAGTTGAACATATCCTCCAAGAGGTACGACACGCTCTTTGAGTTAATCTCCAACAGAGGCACAGAGGTTTCGAGCATCTGAGGAACAACAATAGCCTCATATACCACAGCGTCGCCCTCGGCAAAGGTGCGGATACCGAGATTGCGCATCTTGATAGAGTGTGTACCACCATAAGGGTCTTTCACAATCGAGCCATTTGCAAGCGACACACGAGCATCGGTAACGGTTGAGTGAAGATGTACGGTAGCATCCTCTGGGAGTGAGCCAACATACTCCTCGCCAGCCATAATCTTTACGACAAGGCGGCTCATAGAGTGCTGCATCTGCAATGATACTGCGCCATCGGTTTGTGCTACGCCCTCAGCCTTTGCCC
>JAZSOV010000055.1:0-26334 GCA_045537095.1 Alistipes sp. | reverse complement strand
CACCTCCGAACGGAAGATATTGTTTGCCTTGCGTGTAAAGGTCGAGAAGATAAGTCCGAAATGCAGACTCGAAAGGAACATCGCCACAATCAATATCCACTCAATCAGCGGACTATCATAGAAACCGATACTTGCATTTTTCGTTGAAAATCCGCCCGTAGCACACGCCGACATAGCGTGATTGAGCGCATCAAACCATCGCATACCCGAAACCTTCAATAGCAGGGTAGTCACGAGTGTCAGACCGATGTATACAGCTAGCAGAATACGCACAACCATCTGCGTACGATAGCGATAGTTATCCTTTGCCAGCGAGGACAACTCGATACTCGACAACGCCATCTTATTTGTTCCGAGCGATGGCAAAATCAACAGGGCGAACATCACCACTCCTGCACCGCCAATCCAACATGTCGCCGAGCGCCAAAAGAGCAGACCTTGTGGCAGAGCCTCTATATTGGTCAAAATCGAAGCTCCCGTAGTCGTAAAGCCCGAAACGCTTTCAAACCAAGCATTTACCAACGAGAACTCGCCACCCCAAATCAGATATGGAAACATTCCCACCACGCACGACACCACCCACGAGCCCACAACAATCATAAATCCCTCCTTGTTGGTTATATTGTCCGCCTTAGGTACAAATATCATCGGAAATATTCCGAGCAACAATGTCAGCAGAGCTGACAGCAACAGCGGATAGAAGCCCGTGTCGTTCGACACGAGCGAGATACCTGCCGACACCGCCATAAAGGCCGAGAGGCAGAGCATCACCGCACCCACATATCTCAAAATTACACTAAATCGCATCTTCGCCCTGCTTTTTGTTCGACTTCGAGATATTTATCAAATTCTCAATATTATCACTCAACTCCTTAATCTCATCAACCATCTCCGCCTTTGGCTTATATGGCAGTTTGAACGACAAGTACTCCGCTAACGAGCGATTTATACGAATAATCGGCTTTACGCCATAGATATAGACAAAGTAGAACAACATCAACACAATGGCAATCATCACCAACAAAGAAATCAACACCGGAGCCACCGAGCGATAGGCATTTTTCGATAGTTGCGCTGCACGAGGAGCCAACTCGCCATGAGAGAGGGTAATGTATCGCTTAACCTGCTCGATAAAACGATTATATGCAGGCTCATAGACCTCCACATACCACTTGCGGCCATCTAACTTATGCACCTCAACTGTCAGCGAATCTATCGCAATGCTCTCTGTCGAACGAAAATTGTCGGTCAATTGTCGCAGCTCTGCACTATACAATGAGAGTGTATCGAGGCTTCCCTGCACCGCAGCAGGAGCCTTATCGCGCACCAAGGCGATATGCGAGTCGAGTTCTGCCAACGCCTTATGACATGACTCTTTCTCTCTCTCATTGTCGAAAATAGCAACATCAATCATAGCGCGACTATGGTCGTGCGCCGAGCGCAACAAATCCTTCGCCACTGCCATATCACGGCTACTTGCCGAGAGTATAGCATCGGTATCATAACTCAAATTGCTCAACTCGAAGAGCGAAATAACACCCGACACCGACAACAGTGCAACTATACTCAAAAACGCAATCGTAGTTCTCTTTCCAATACCTTTCATATCTCAATAAAAAAGTTACTATCTCTGTTTAATCTCACAAAGATAGTAATTTTCCGAATAAAAACTATGTTTTTAACGCTTTTTAGATGATTCTTCCCAAAATTTCTACCGAAGGCTCAACTTCGAGTAATTCGACTTTGACTATTTGGTTGATATATTTTCTATCGTACGGCACTTTGACTTTCAGATAGTTACTTGTAAATCCCGTCATCATTCCGCCACGCATTGTACTCTCGAAAAGCACCTCTGCCGTAGTGCCCAAATATCGCTTTGCAAAGTCGTAGTGGCAGCGGCTGCTCAACTCCTCCAAACGCTTCGCGCGTGCCATCGAAACTTCGGGCGACACCTTATCGGGAAAATTGACCGCAGGGGTATTCTCTCGCTCGGAGAATGGGAAGATATGCAGGAACGAAGGATTTATCTTTGATAAAAAGTTGTAGCACTCCTCAAATTCCGCCTCGCCCTCGCCCGGAAAACCGGTAATAACATCTATGCCGATAAAGGCATCGGGCATCGCCTGACGCACCGCATTTATGCGCTCCTCAAACTTCTCCACAGTATAGCGGCGGCGCATCAAACCGAGCACCTTGTTCGAGCCACATTGGATAGGAATATGGAAGTGATGTTGAAATTTAGGTGACGAGGCACAAAACGCTATTATCTCGTCAGTTAGCAAGTTCGGTTCGATAGAGGAAATGCGGTATCTCTCGATACCCTCAACATCGTTCAAAGCCCTCAACAAATCGAGAAAACTCTCGCCCGTAGTACGACCGAAATCGCCCGTATTTACGCCCGTAATTACTATCTCCTTTTGACCGCCGCGAGCAATCTCTTCTGCTTGCTTTACCGCCTCGGCAATCGGAGTGTTTCGGCTTGCTCCGCGAGCGTTGTGAATTGTGCAGTAGGAGCAGCAATAGTCGCACCCATCTTGAACCTTCAAAAAGGCGCGTGTGCGATCACCCGAAGAGAAGGCGGAAAAGAAGGAAGTTATCTCGTCAGTTTCGCACGAAAAGACCTTTGTTTTACCTCGCTCGGTCAGTTGAAGTACTTGTTTATATGTTTCGCCTTTATCGTTGTTACACAACACAATATCAACGCCTTCAATCTCGGCAATTTCGTAGGGTTTCAACTGTGCATAGCACCCCGTAACGGCAATGATTGTATCGGGGTTGCGGCGATGAATTTTTCTGATTAAATTGCGACATTTTTTATCTGCCTGCGCCGTTACGGAACAGGAGTTTATGATTGAAATATCGGCATCTTCATTTGTGCCGACACGCACAAATCCGCCCGCCTCGAATTGGCGAGCCAAAGTCGAACTCTCCGAGAAATTCAACTTGCAACCGAGTGTATGGAAATTAACCCTACGAGCCATCTATGAAAAAAACTTGACTTTATACGCAACACACTACTTCATCACCTGCATCATCTTGCGATACGATGCCGGCAACATACTCTCAATTCGCTCCAAAGTCGGCACATCGATATTCTCTCTCGAAAATGGTACAAATACAGTGGTTATATCCTCTGTACCAAACTCGCGGCCATACTTGAAGTCGTAGGTCAAATTGCCATTCTCGTCCAAACTTCCGCTTGGCAAGCCTTGCGCTGGAACGGATATATAGCCTTCAAACTTACCCTCTGTGGTATTCAAAGCGAGGTTATTATCCTCTTTAAGCGCGCGATAACACTCCAACGCCGTAAATACGGCAGGGTCGATAAACTCAAAGTCAGGAGCAATCAACTCATTATAGACCAACTTGCCCTCACTATCTCGATAATTGCGCAACTCCTCGATAGCCGCAGTCAGCGTATTCAACAGAAACGGATAGTGCGTACAACCCAAAATAACATACTTCAACGGCACCTGTGCTCCACTCGCCTTATGCTTTTCCAAAAGCGTAACCAAATGAAATTTCGCATAGTTAGCTGCCGAATTAAGCTGAAAATGCGTATATTTTCCTCCACTCTTTTTCGACAAGACCGCGCCATCTTTATAATCGAAATTATAAGCTCCGAGCAACGACTCCTTAATATCATTTTCGCCCTCGCCTAACTTTGGACCACGATAACCTTCGCGTGGAGCTTTAAGTGCGATATTCACAAAATCTTTCTCTTGATCAACCGACTCGGCAAAGCCGGCACAAGGATGATTTACTACCTTCACAAAACCTTTATAATCAACCTCTTCCTGCTTCTCGCGAATGGTTCTCTCATAGGCATTTGATGCGATTGTTCCCACTGTCGCCAACACTCCGACAGCCAAAGAGTCTGTCGAGCGAGACAATTCAATCTTGTCATACAAAGCATTGACACCCGCATTGATTACGCCAATAACCTTTACTCCCGTACCGCTATGCCTCAACAATGTCGAAACATCTTCCAAGCCCCAAGCCGTAGCTGTATTACAAGCGATAACCAAGATTTTGCAAGCTCTTTTCTCGCCCGAAACAGCACTATCGGCCGCACTTGTCCAATATCTGTCACCCAAGAGAAAGAGCGCATCCTTAACCACCAACTCGCGAAAAAAGTCCTGTTTATTCTCATTTGAATAGTTGCCATAAGGCATATTTGCCCTGTCTGCAAGATAGATAAAATCCTCGCCCGCAAAGTCAAGAACACCATCTGCGCCGGCACTACCCGAACCGTTATTCACCATGTCGGCGTTGAGCAACGCCTCCAAGACTGTCAAACCTCCCGTTCCCGAATCGAAAACACCGATTGGCAACTCGCGTTGCTCCTTAGGAAACGATGAAAAGTCGGCATAAAACTTCGATTCTTTGTCGTTCAAAGCCTTATTCATAATCGGCGTTAATGCCTGCCCCCTCTTAAAAAGATTGCCGCCACAAGACGAAAACAGCAAAACAGAGGCAAAAAGTAGGATAATTCGTATTATCATAATCGCAATTCTAATTTTTAAGTTAGACCAAAACTTTTACAAAAATAGAAAAAAGAACGAAAAATCACACCATTATATCGCAGAAAAATTGTATTTTTGCGTTAGTTATTATTGATAACTATGGATTTTATTGCAGATATACTACAATATCGTTATCTTTCAAATGCACTTATCGCCTGCGTATTGTCGGGCATAACTTGCGGAATTATAGGCACATATATCGTAGCACGAAGAATGGTTTTTCTCTGCGGAGGTATCACCCACGCCTCGTTTGGCGGTTTGGGCATAGCTTTCTACGCAGGCGCAAATCCGATTTTCGGAGCAACCATCTTTGCCATTCTCTCGGCTCTCGGCATCGAGTGGAGCAATTCTCGCTCGAAAATTCGCCCCGACTCGGCAATTGGTATGGTGTGGGGTATAGGTATGGCTATCGGTGCATTTTTTATCGCTCTGCGACCGGGATACACATCTGGCGATATGGCAAATTTCCTCTTCGGAAGTATTATAACCGTGACCGAGGGCGATATTATCGCTTTGGCGATACTCTCGGCACTGCTTATCGTAGGAGCAATTTTGTGGCACCGCCCGATAATGTTTGCGGCCTTCGACCGCAACTTTGCCGAGGCTTCGGGTGTTCCCGTGAAGTTTATACACTATACGATGGCTGTCGTAACCGCCATAACAATCGTGCTTTCGATACGCACAATGGGCATTGTACTGCTGATTTCGCTCTTGACGATGCCCGTAGTTACGGCAAATATCCTCTCCAAAGATTACAAAAAGATTATCCCGATTGCAGTGATTGTAGCTGTAATTGCGGGAGTTACGGGCATTGCATTGAGTTATTATGCCGAGGTCCCATCGGGTCCTGCAATAATATTTGCGCTGACCATTGCAATTTTAACAATAAAATTGTTATCTTTGTGGGATAAATGGATAAAATCAAAGAAATCTAAGTCCCAAAAGGCCTAACACAAGAATGAAAAAGATTCACCAGCTTGTCTTGAAATCATACTTAGGTCCGCTTGTGCTGACCTTTTTCATCATCATTTTTATCTTGATGATGAACTTCGTATGGCGATATATTGACGAGTTGGTCGGCAAGGGCCTCGACCCGCTGATTATCCTCGAACTTATTATGTATGCCACAATCAATATGATTCCGATGGGATTGCCTTTGGCAATTCTGCTGGCTACGATTATGACGATGGGTAACCTCGGCGAGAACTACGAATTGCTGGCTATGAAGTCGGCCGGAATGTCGCTTATGCAGATTATGAAGCCGCTATTCTGGGTTATCGGCATAATATCATTCGGCTCATTCTTTATCGTGAACGACCTCGTGCCATACGCCAACCGCAAGATGTTCAGCATTCTCTACGACATCAAGCAGCAGAACGAGGCTCTCGAATTTCAAGACGGCCTATTCTTCAACGGCATTGACGATATGAGCATTCGCGTAGAGAAACAGGACCCTAAGACAAAGTTGCTGACGGGTGTACTTATCTATGACAATCGCTCACGCAGTGGCGATATGACCACAACAATAGCCGATTCGGGATACATCCGCCTCTCTGACGACAAACGATATCTGCTTGTAACACTCTTTAATGGCGAAACCTACGAGCAGACACGCAACTATCAGTGGTACACCAAGAGTTCGCTGCGTCATCACAAGTTCCAGCGTCAAGATGGCAAGATTCCGATGTCGGGATTCGACTTTCAGCGTAGCGATGAAAATCTGTTCGGCAACAACAGCCAGACGATGGATATCAACGATTTGCAGCGCACTATCGACTCGCTCGACCTACTCGTGAATAGCCTTACAGCCACAGCCTACAACCCATTGTTGCGCGACCAGATATTTGCACGCGATCCCGATGGGGTAGCACCACCGGACTCGATAGAGATCGACCGTTCGCGCAAGACCTGCGATGCACTACTGCTTGATTCGATATCGAAACTCAACACTCGAACCAAGGATAGAATATACGAAAGCGCATTGCGCTCGGCGCGCAGTTCGAGAAACGCCTTCTCGTTTGACGAAAGCACCTCGAAAGAGGCTCTAAACCAGCTCTATCGCAGCAAGAACGAGTGGCACCGCAAGCTGACACTTCCGATTTCGATTTTGATATTCTTCCTTATCGGAGCCCCTCTCGGAGCGATTATCCGCAAGGGCGGTTTGGGTATGCCGATTGTAATCTCGGTGATATTCTTCGTCATCTACTACATCATCTCTATTTCGGGCGAGAAATTTGCCAAGGAGGGTACTTGGAGTTCTCTGCTCGGTATGTGGATTTCGGCAATTATCCTCACACCGTTAGCGATATATCTCTCAAACAAGGCGAATAACGACTCGGCACTGCTCGATATTGATTGGTACATAGGTCGCTACAAACACTATCGCGACAAGCTGATTGCAAAGATGCCAAAGAAGTGGCAGACATGGCTCGCTGAGCACGAAGACAGACAAGCAGAAAGACGCTCGGCAAGAAACCTTAAAAAGGCTGTAAAAAAAGCGGAAAACGGAGTTTCAAAATTGACGAATTGACGAATTGACGAATTGACAATTAAAGGTATTTTTATTTTTTACCTTAACTTTTAATTAAATAGCTGATGGCTGATAGCTAATGGCAGAGTAGTAAAAGTAGTAAAAACATTACATTTATTCAAAAATCGGAGGCGATGAGGCTATTTTTGTGCGTTACGCAGTGGCGAAAAGCGCAACCGACGCTGCGGAGCGAGGGCAGAGGGTGCTTGCACACTTTGCCGAGCCGCGAGGAGGAAAAGCCTGCGAAGCAGGATTAACATACTTGGCCTATGTGAGCATTTGCGCCGCAAATAAGGTACAAAAAGAGTCCATCGGAACGATTTTCCTACAAGAAGCAATGTGTTTATGAACGCAAAAGATATTCGCATAATATTTATGGGTACGCCCGAATTTGCCGTGCCTTCGTTGAAAGCACTCGTGG
Source organism: Alistipes sp. (assembly GCA_045537095.1). Classification (GTDB taxonomy): domain Bacteria; phylum Bacteroidota; class Bacteroidia; order Bacteroidales; family Rikenellaceae; genus Alistipes. The sequence goes on along the minus strand of JAZSOV010000055.1, from coordinate 18,857 downwards.
AGGGTGGTTACAATGTTGTAGGCGTGGTAACGATGCCCGACAAACCCGCAGGTCGCGGTATGCGCCTGCAAGAGAGCGATGTTAAGCGCGCAGCCAAGGAGTTGGGCATCCAAACCATCCTCCAACCTGAGAAATTGCGCGATGAAGCCTTCTTGGAGGCCATGCAAGCCTTGCAACCCGATTTGGGTATCGTAATAGCGTTCAGAATGTTGCCCGAAGTAGTATGGGCAATGCCTCGCTTCGGCACATTCAATTTGCACGCATCGCTACTCCCCGAATATCGCGGTGCTGCACCTATAAATTGGGCGATTATCAATGGCGATAAGGAGAGTGGCAACACCACCTTCCTGCTCAACCACGAGATTGACAAAGGTGCAATAATCGGTCAGCAACGCACACCAATCGGCGATGAGGAGTGCGTAGGAGAGTTGTACGACCGACTGATGACAATGGGTGCAGAACTCGTTGTGGAGAGCGTAGAGAAGATTGCATCGGGCAATATTGAGCCGATAGAACAGCCGCAAGAGGATAGCAACCTTCGTCCTGCACCAAAGATTTTCAAGGATATGTGCGAGATAGATTGGAGCGCAAGTGGAGTACAGATTGTCAATTTTGTACGCGGACTTTCGCCTTATCCTGCTGCGTGGAGCATATTGCAGCGTGGCGAGGAGGAGTTGTCTGTCAAGATTTTCAAGGTTTACTTCGAGGAGAAGGCTCACTCGGCAGAGGTTGGCACAATCTTCACCGACAACAAGACCTATATTAAAGTGGCATGCGGAGATGGGGTAGTCGCCATCGAGGAGTTGCAGGTGGCAGGAAAAAAGCGTATGGCCGTGCGCGACCTGCTACTTGGAATGAACATTGGCAAAAGTGATTATTTTAGATTAAAAATTCAGTAATATTGAGTTAATCATGAAACGATTACTTGCTGTAATAGTGTTTTGCTTGGCCAGTTTTGGGCTGTCGGCTCAAAGTGGCTATACCCCTATTAAGGTAGAAGCTAAACACAATACAGTCCACAAAAAGTGGATAGCAAGAGATACTCGTATCATAGACAACATAAATGGCTACAAACCCATTAAGAGAGTAAAAAACCGCAATAAGTATGGCAGTGATAGTGGTGTACGATACGATGCTACCGGCTTTTTCCATACGATAAAAGATGGGAATCGTTGGTGGTTTGTCGATCCCGATGGTTATCGTCATTTCAATCTTGCCGTTACTTGTGTTAGCAGAGGCAAGGGCGAGATAAACAAGGTGGCGTTCGAAAGCAAATTCAGTGGTAACACCGAGATATGGATAGACAAAACCGCTAAGTTGTTGCACAGTTTGAATTTTAACGGTATTGGTTGCTGGTCCGAATACAACACCATAATAAACTACAACAAGGCGAACGCCGATTCGTTCCAATTGAACTACTCGGTTATACTAAACTTGATGAGCCGTTATGGTCGTAAGCGAGGGGGTACCTACCAGTTGCCGGGACATACAGGATACCCAAATCACTGCATCTTTGTATTCGACAAAGCCTTCGAAGAGTTCTGCGACAAAGAGGTTGCAAGGAGTGTGGCCAAATACAAAAATGATCCAAATCTGTTGGGTTATTTCTCTGATAACGAACTCCCATTCTCACGCAAAAATCTTGAAAATTACCTCAACCTTCCTGAGGGAGATGAAGGTCGTATCGCAGCCGAGAAATGGTTAATAGAACGCAATATCACGAGAGAGCAGATTACCGATGAGGTACGCAACGAGTTTGCCGGCTATGTGGCAGAGCGTTACTATGCAATTGTGAGTGCAGCTATTCGCCGACACGACCCAAACCACCTCTATTTAGGTAGTCGTCTATATGGCAGCAACAAGTTTATAGAGGAGGTCATCAAGGCCGCTGGCCGCTACTGCGATGTAGTATCTATAAACTATTACAGCCACTGGACACCATCGAAGAAGTACCTCAAAAATTGGGAGCTTTGGGCAGGCAAACCATTTATTATCACAGAGTTTTACACCAAGGCAATGGATTCCGGTTTGACGAATAAGAGAGGTGCAGGAATGACGGTTAAAACACAAAAAGACCGAGGATATGCCTACCAGCACTTCACACTTGGATTGCTGGAATCGGGAAATTGTGTGGGGTGGCACTGGTTTCGTTACTTGGATAACGATCCTACGGACAAAACTGCCGATCCTTCAAATAGAGATGCAAACAAAGGTATAGTAGATAATAACTATATATGTTATAAGAATTTAGCCAAGGCAATGAAGCAAATGAATTGCAATGTACACCCTTTGGCAAAATTCTTCGACAAAGAGAGGCAATGAAATTCTAATTAAAATTAAAGAACTCCTTGCAACTCTTTAAAAATTTCTTTGGAAATTCGACCAAATTAGTTAACTTTGTATTAAATATATGCATACCCACGATGTACTAACCCCGAAAGTGGCATTATATTAACACATTAAATAAACTTTTTATCAATTAAAAAACTAAAAACACTATGAAAAAACACAATTTTAGTGCAGGACCTTCAGTACTTCCTGAGGTAGCCCTCGAAAATGCAGCAAAGGCAATCTTTGACTTTGATGGTACAGGCATTTCAGTACTTTCATACTCGCACCGTAGCAAGGAGTTCGATGCAGTAATGGAGGAGACCAAATCTCTTTTCCGCGAGTTGCTCAGCATCCCTGAGAACTACGAGATTTTCTTCGTAGGTGGTGGTGCTTCGACTCAGTTCTTCCACATCCCTGCTAACTTCCTCGGCAAGAAGGCAGGTTATGTAAACACCGGCGTTTGGACAAAGAAGGCTATCAAAGAGGCTAAGTTCTACGGCGAGGTTGAGGTTGTTGCATCGAGCGAGGATAAGAACTTCTCGTATGTACCAAAGGGTTACGAGATTCCTGCCGATTTGGACTATCTCTATGTATGTACCAACAACACTATCTATGGTACCGAGATGAAGACCGACATCGATTCGCCGGTTCCGGTAATCGCAGATATGTCATCTGATATTTTGAGCCGTCCAGTGGATGTATCGAAGTATGCTGTTATCTATGGTGGTGCTCAGAAGAACCTTGCACCTGCCGGTGTAACATTCGTAATCATCCGCAAGGATATGCTTGAGAAGGTGGTTCGCCCACTCCCATCGATGATGAATGTGAACACTCATGTTGATAACAATTCGATGTACAACACTCCTCCTGTATTCCCTATCTTCGTGATGAAGGAGACTTTGAAGTGGTTGAAGTCGATTGGTGGTGTAGAGGAGATGTATCGTCGCAATGTAGAGAAGGCAGAGTTGCTCTACAATGAGATTGACCGCAACTCGTTGTTCCGTCCAACCGTAGCTAAGGAGGACCGTTCGTTGATGAATATCTGCTTCGTGATGACCGAGGGTAACGAGGATTTGGCTCCTGAGTTCTTCGAGTTCGCTAAGGAGCGCGGTATGGTCGGCATCAAGGGACACCGTCTTGTAGGTGGTTTCCGTGCATCGTGCTACAACGCATTGCCAAAGGAATCTGTTGAGGCTCTCGTAGCTTGCATGCAGGAGTTTGAGGCTCTCAAAGCTAACAAATAATATATGGCAACAATTATTCCGTATACTTACGAGAAAAAAGAGGAAAAAGTAATATATTTCACATCATTATTAAAAGGTATGAAAGTTCTTATTGCAACCGAAAAGCCATTTGCAAAGAAGGCAGTAGATGGCATTAAGGAGATTTTCCAGGCAGCAAACTTCGAGGTAGCATTGCTCGAAAAGTACACCGACAAGAGCGAATTGCTCGCTGCGGTGGCTGATGTAGACGCTATGATTGTTCGTAGCGACAAGGTTACCAAGGAGGTATTGGAGGCTGCAAACAACCTCAAAATCGTTGTTCGTGCCGGTGCAGGTTACGACAATGTTGATTGCGAGGTAGCAAAGCAGCGCGGCGTTGTTGTTATGAATACCCCGGGTCAAAATGCAAATGCAGTTGCCGAGTTGGCACTCTGCTTTATGGTATATATGTCGCGTAATCAGCTCAATCCCGGCACAGGTTGCGAGTTGAAGGGCAAGACTCTTGGTATCCACGCATACGGTAATATCGGTCGTCTTGTAGCGAAGATTGGTCAGGGACTCGGTATGAATGTTATAGCTTCGAGCCGTAGCGTATCGAAGGAGGCATTCGCAGCTGAGGGTATCGAAAAGATGGAGACCGTAGCTGAGCTCTACAAGCGTTCAGACTTCCTTTCGTTGCACATTCCTTCGAATGCAGAGACTAATGGTTCGATTGGCTACGACCTTGTTGCTTCGATGCCTAAGGGCGCAACCCTCGTAAATACCGCCCGCAAGGAGGTTATTGACGAGGAGGGCTTGATGAAGGCTTTGGAGGAGCGCGAGGATCTCAAATATGTTACCGATATCGCTCCTGTACGCGCAGCAGAGTTTGCAGAGAAGTTTGGCAAGCGCTACTTCGCTACTCCTAAGAAGATGGGTGCTGAGACCGGCGAGGCTAATGTCAATGCAGGCCTTGCAGCTGCACGCCAGATTGTAGACTATTTAGTTAACGGAAACACTCAGTTCCAAGTAAATAAATAGAAGTATGGTACGCATTAAACCTTTCAAGGGCATCCGCCCACCACAGGAGTTGGCGCAGGAGGTAGCTTCGCGCCCATACGATGTACTCAACTCGGTTGAGGCTAAGGCAGAGGCAACAGAGCGTTCTCTGCTCCACATCATCAAGCCTGAGATTGACTTCGATCCTATCGCTGACGAGCACTCGCAGGAGGTCTACGACAAGGCTGTCGAGAACTTTGCAAAGTGGCAGGAGAAGGGCTGGTTGCAGCAGGATGGCGAGGAGCATTACTACATCTATGCTCAGACCATGGATGGCCGCACTCAGTATGGTCTTGTAATGTGCTGCCACTTCGAGGATTACCTCTCAGGCGCTATCAAGAAGCACGAGCTTACTCGTACCGACAAGGAGGAGGATCGTATGAAGCATGTCCGCAATCAGAAGGCTAATATCGAGCCTGTATTCTTCGCATATCCTGATCGTGCCGAGATTGACGCTATCGTTGCTGAGGTTACAAAGGCAGAACCTGACTACGACTTCGTAGCTGAGGACGGATTTGGTCATACAATGTGGGTTGTTCCTACCAAGTACAACGAGCAAATCACCTCGGTCTTTGCGACAGTTCCGGCACTCTATGTAGCTGACGGACACCACCGTACAGCAGCTGCTGCTCGCGTAGGTGCAGAGTGCCAAAGCAAGAATCCTAACCACACTGGCGAAGAGGAGTACTGCTACTTCTTGGCTGTTACTTTCCCGGAGTCGCACCTCCGCATCATCGACTACAACCGCGTAGTCAAGGATTTGAACGGATTGAGCGAGGCAGAGTTCCTTGCAGCTTTGGAGGAGGACTTCGTTGTTGAGAAGGTAGGTAAGGAGATCTACAAGCCAAACGCATTGCACAACTTCTCGATGTATCTCGGAGGAGAGTGGTACAGCTTCACTGCAAAAGAGGGACGCTACAACGATGCTGATCCTATCGGTGTTCTCGATGTTACGATTTTATCGAACCTCGTACTCGATAAGTTGCTCGGTATTGCAGACTTGCGTACTTCGAAGCGTATCGACTTCGTAGGAGGTATTCGTGGTTTGGGCGAGTTGCAGAAGCGCGTTGATTCGGGCGAGATGAAGGTTGCCTTCGCTCTCTATCCGGTTTCGATGCGTCAGCTTATCGACATTGCAGATACGGGCAATATTATGCCCCCAAAGACCACTTGGTTTGAGCCAAAGTTGCGCTCAGGTGTTGTAATTCACTCGTTCGCTGAGTAACCGCAAGGATACTTAATATAAGTGAGAATGGAGGCTAATCCGCAGGGGTTGGCCTCTATTTTTTTTATTAAGGAATCTATATGAGAAGTTCGCTATCCGAAGATTTGTAAAAAATTTGGCAAAATTTACGATATCGCTCACCATACGCAACTCAAAATTGAAAAGAATTGAGGAAATTTTGTGCAAAGCGAGGGAGTGAAAGCGCAGCATAGTAAGCCTATGTGAGCATTTCGCTATCCGAAGATTTGTGCAAAATTTACCAATTATTTTCGATTTTGACAAGAGTTGTCAAAATAGCCCCATACCTTTGCATCGTGAAAGTAAATTAAAACCTTAAAATAATTACAGTTATGGGAACAGGACACACTATCAGATGCAAGCACTGCGGTACGGAGTTTATGCACTTGACCGGCTTGGGATTTATGGGATTTGATTGCGAGGATGGCTTCTGCCATATCGAAACCGAAACGGCAATTCGTTGTCCGCAGTGTATGAAGCGACTAAACAACACCGAGGAGGAGTTCAACGAGCAGATTGTTGGCAGTTTACTTTGGGATTAAACTCCCAAATTGACAATTGACAATTGATAATTGACAATTTAGGAGTTAAAAATCGGATAATTGCTCAATTTTTTCAAAAAAAATTCTTAACTTTGGAGAAAGTTTTTTTCCTTTGGAAAAAGAGATTATAGAGAAACAAATAATTAAAACTAAATATACTATGAGCGAAGTAACAACACAGAATGCCGAAAAGATGAAGGTCTTGAAGGCGGTAATGGCTAAAATCGAGAAGGATTTTGGCAAGGGTTCGATTATGCAAATGTCGAGCGAAAATGTTGAAAATGTGCCGGTTATCCCGACAGGCTCAATCACTCTCGATGTTGCACTCGGCGTGGGTGGCTACCCAAAAGGTCGTGTAATCGAGATTTTTGGTCCTGAGTCATCAGGTAAGACAACCCTTGCAATTCACGCAATTGCCGAGGCGCAGAAGGCAGGCGGTATCGCTGCATTTATCGATGCAGAGCACGCTTTCGACAGCTTCTACGCACAGAAGTTGGGTGTTGATGTCGAAAACCTCCTCGTATCACAGCCCGACAATGGCGAGCAGGCACTCGAAATTGCCGACTCGTTGATTCGTTCGAGCGCAATCGATATTATCGTTATCGACTCGGTGGCAGCGCTTACTCCGAAGGCCGAAATCGAGGGCGAGATGGGCGACTCGAAGATGGGTTTGCAGGCACGATTGATGTCGCAGGCGTTGCGTAAATTGACCGCAAGCATCGCAAAGACAAAGACCGTATGCATCTTTATCAACCAGTTGCGTGATAAGATTGGTGTGGTATATGGCAACCCTGAGACCACAACCGGTGGTAACGCATTGAAGTTCTACGCCAGCGTGCGTATAGACATTCGCCGCACCTCGGTTATCAAAGATGGTGACGAGCAGCTCGGAACACGCACACGCGTAAAGGTTGTGAAGAATAAGGTGGCTCCTCCATTCAAGAAGGCTGAGTTCGACATTATGTTCGGCGAGGGCATCTCGAAGATTGGCGAGATTCTTGACTTGGCAGTAGATTACGAGATTATCAAGAAATCGGGCTCGTGGTTCTCCTACGGCGAGAAGAAGATTGGCCAAGGCCGCGATGCCGTGAAGGAGTTATTGACCTCGGATAAGGCTTTGTGCGATGAAATCGAAGCAAAGCTACGCGAGGCTATGATGAAGTAACAGAGGCTTTTACGAGCCACAACAGACGAGAGCAAAGTACCGCAGCCGTAGATTCGGGCGGTACTGCTCTCAATATTGGTTTTTAGAGGTATAGGTTATGAGCAATTATACATCCGATGACGAAAGAGTAATTAACGAGGCTTACGAGAAGCTGCTCGCATCGTGCAAAAAGATATGTAAAGGCGAAGATGATTGGAATTTCATCAAACGCGCCTACTTTTTGGCAAAGGAGGCTCACGCAGGCGTGCGCCGCCGTTCCGGCGAACCTTATCTGCTGCATCCGATAGCCGTAGCACAGATTGTCATTGACGAGATAGGCTTAGGTGTAAAGTCGGTGGTGGCTGCTCTGCTGCACGATGTGGTAGAGGATACAGACTACACAGTCGAGGATATGGAGCATATCTTTGGCGCGAAAGTAGCCTCAATGGTCGATGGCTTAACCAAGATGTCGGGTGTATTCAACGCCGACACATCGGAGCAAGCCGAGTATTTCCGCAAGGTTCTCTTGACTCTATCGGACGATGTTCGCGTAATTCTCATCAAGATCGCAGACCGCCTGCACAATATGCGAACATTACAGTATATGCCTCTGAATAAGCAGATTAAAATTACGGGCGAAACCATATATCTCTTTGCTCCATTAGCCTATCGACTCGGACTCTATCCGATAAAGAGCGAATTGGAGGATCTCTGCATGAAGTACCGCTTTCCGGAGGAGTATGAGCATATTAGCGGACTATTGGCACAGAGTGCCGAGAAACGACAAGAGTATATTGACCGCTTCTGCAAGCCTATAATCGAAGTGTTGGATCGCAACAATATCAAATACGATATTTCGGGGCGCGTCAAGAGCGTCTATTCAATATGGACAAAGATGCAACGCAAGCAGGTGCCTTTCGAGGAGATTTACGACCTATTTGCCATCCGCATCGTGTTCGAAACACTGCCATTCCCTTCCGAAAAAACTCAATGTTGGCAGATATACTCCAATATCACAGACATCTATGCCCCTAAGCAGGATAGATTGCGCGATTGGATTTCGATGCCAAAGGCTAATGGCTACGAGGCCTTACACTCAACCGTAATGGGTCCTGACGGCCATTGGGTAGAGGTACAGATTCGTACCAAGCGTATGGAGGAGATTGCCGAGCGAGGTTTTGCGGCACATTGGAAGTACAAGAAGGCCACACTGTCGCAGAATGACGATGCCTTTGACACTTGGCTCAAAAAGATCCGTGATGCATTGAATAGCCCAACCGAAAGTGCCGTAGAGTTCCTCGATAACTTCAAGTTGTCGCTCTACACCTCTGAAATTACGGTATTTACGCCAAAGGGCGAGCAGCGACAGTTGCCAAATGGAGCCACTGCACTTGACTTCGCCTACGATATCCATACCAAGGTTGGCGACCACGCCATAGGTGCCAAGATTAACCACAAAATCGAGGCTATAACCAAACCTTTGAAGTGGGGCGACCAGATTGAAATCATCACGGCCGACAATGCCAAGCCAAAGGCCGAATGGCTCGATATAGTAACCACAACCAAGGCTAAGCAGAAGATTACAGCCTTCCTAAAACGCGAGCAGCAGAACAACATAGAGAATGGTATTGCTCTGTTTGAGAACAAGTTGGCTGAGCACAATGTGGCTATGAGTGGTCGTGTATTGCGTAAGACTATGCAGGCCTACGGTTGCAAATACAAGGATGAGTTTTACAGCCACATTGGTGCGGGCATCATTTCGCTCGACAATATCGAGAAGGTGTTGAAATCATCATCAACAAGCAAACTCCTGAAATTCTGGCAATTGCGCAAAGATAAAGACGAAGACGAAGAGATCGAGGAGAGCAAGCAGGAGGGTAGAAGCGATGACAGCCTCGTGATTGCACCTTGTTGCAGTCCTCTGCCCGGTGACAATGTCGTGGGTTTCCGCGATCCGGCAACAGGCAATATAGTGGTTCATAAAGCCACCTGCGATGAGCTTAATCGCCTTGCTTCGCAATATGGCAAGAACATCATCAAAGATAAGATTAGATGGTCGCAACGCAAGGCTACGGCCTATCTCTCCACCATTGAACTACGCGGAATTGATCGCATGGGCATACTGTCAGATATCACCCATATCGTTTCGGACGATTTTAGTATCAATATGCGCGAAATTCACCTGAGCAGCCACGATGGAATATTCGAGGGGAAGGTGAGTCTGTATGTGCAAGATGCCGATTCTTTGTATGCCCTGATGAACAAATTCCGCCAGATTAAGGGGGTAGAGAGCGTTAGGCGTATCGAAAATGGCGAAAATGCATAAGGTTATGAGTGGCGATGTAACATCGACAATTCATAGCAACGCGCAAAATGCGACAAATAGAACATTTCGACAAACACCTGTCTTATCGGATTGCTACGATCTTGTCGGGCAATTCGGATAGTGGGGTAGGGCGTAAGCAAGAGAATTCTAGTATACATTTTAAACTATAATAAATAAGCTATGGCAACAATTTTTTCACGAATAGTAGCGGGCGAGATCCCAAGCTACAAGGTTGCAGAGGATGATCGTTACTACGCATTCCTCGACATCAGCCCCCTCGCAAAAGGGCATACACTCGTTATTCCAAAGCAGGAGGTGGATTACCTCTACGACCTCGATGACGAGACATTGCAGGGAATGATCCTCTTTGCGAAGCAAGTTGCACAAAAAATCAAGGCATTTAGCGGCTGCAAGAGGGTTGCAACGGTGGTTTTAGGTCTTGAAGTACCACATGCACACATCCATCTAATACCTATGAACAGCGAAAAAGATGTAGATTTTAGCCGTGAGAAGCTCGTTTTAACCCCGGAAGAGTTCGCTGAAATAGCTTCGGCTCTGAGAGAGTAGGGGAGTTGTTAATAACTTTGTAACTATCTAATATGCAGGATAATACATTGTGTATATCCTGCATTTATTATATCCAAATTTAACATAATATAGTCAAATTTTCACAAATGCAGCAGAGTAGAGTAGTCCACAATCCGAAATATCTATAAAAGTTTGAAATTACACCTATTTTACATCCGTGTATTTACATTTGTAAAACAAATAGAGGAACGATAGAGTTCTATTGATTAACATTTGTAATACGCGCAAGGCAAAAAACAGCCTCACTGTTACATCTTGTAAATTATTAGAGAGATAGCGAAATCGCCTCTTTTTCTCGCACATTTAGCGATATTCATATATTGAATTATCAAGATATAGCACTATAAATATCAAGTAGTTATAAGTTTTATATAAACTGAATTATATTAGAAAAAGCACCTATGCCCGGTTTTAGGGATAGTTACACCATATCACGCAGGATATATCGCGCAAAAGTGCTATTTATCAGCATTTTAATAGTTGATACATAAAGTATAATGCAATATAGGAGTGGTTCGCGCATTTAACCGTTACCGGTTTATTAACAATTGTAACACTTATTAACAATTATCAACATTTTACAATTGTAAGTTTTAATTTGTTTATATCGTAAATTTTTGTTACCTTTGTAAAAACATGCGAGAATGAACGAAAAATTGCGTATTTTGATGCAAAGTGAGAATATAACGGCGAGTAGACTCGCAGAAATTCTCGAAGTAAAGCCGGCTGCGATATCCCATATTTTGAGTGGTCGCAACAAGCCGAGCTTTGAGTTGTTGTGCAAGATTGTAAATCGCTTTCCGCAGATCAACCCTTACTGGTTACTCGGCGATGCAGAGGAGATGCGCAATGCGAATGCGCCTATTACGCCATCGGATCGTCAAACGGCTACATCCGGAACACTCTTCGACTTGTCAAATGAGGCTACTCCAAAAAGCGACAATTGCAACATTGTTCCCAACGCATCGACCAACTCAATCGCTCGACTCGACAGTTCTGAGATTGAGAAGATCATCATCATCTATCGAGATCAGACTTTCGAGGAGCTGCGCCCAAAAAGATAATAGGAGTTGCCGTGTGTTGAACAAAAAAATATAGGGTAGTCAAACTACCCTATATTTTTTATACCTTATTATATATAGGCCTGTTTTTTGCTCTTTTGGGGCAAAAATTTTCGGCCAATCCCTCGTGCCAATAAAAATATTCGATTCTCGGAGAGTTAACACCCTTGGGCAACTGAACATAACTCACTGATTAGCAGCAATCAACAACGAAGAAATCGACTAATTAAAATATTTTGCAATTAGAGATAAAAACGAAAAATTTTGTAGAAATCTGCATAAATTATTTCTATCTTTGTGGTGCGAAACAAAATATGTGCATTGGAGCGATGTGAGCAGTCAAAATTTGGCACAAGCCACCGCCAATTCCCCTCTCTACCCTCCTTTTGTATCTTTGACGCAATATGTATATTATGTTAAATTTTATTTTGGAATAGACTCCTCATTATATGAAGCAGAAATTATTTTCATATATTGTTCTCATAGCAACGACTCTGATCTTCTTCGGTTGCACCGAGCGCAAGATTGTTGTGGAGAATCGTGCTATTGTGTCGATTGCGCCACTTAAACCATTGATTGAAAATATTTTAGGTGATGACTTCGAGGTATCGGTGCTTGTTCCGCAAGGTGCTTCACCCGAAACCTTCGAGCCGACTCCAAAACAGCTACGCGAGGTCGAATCTGCACGATTTGTATTCGGCACAGGATTGCTCGATTTCGAGCAGGCGTTACTCCATCGTGTTGCTCGTAACGAGCAGATTATCAATCTTTCACATGGCATTGAACTGATAGCCGGCACCTGCTCGCATGCGCATCACTCGCACACTACAACCTGCGAACATGGTCATCATCATGCCCACGGCATAGATCCTCATATATGGTGTTCGCCAAAAACTCTCGGCAAGATGGCAGAAAATACATACAACGCCATCGCACGCGAGATGCCCGACTCAACAAAGTATGCAGAGCGCTACACTGCACTATGTATCAAGCTGTTGGAACTTGATGAAGAGGTATCTGAATTGTGTCGTCAATCACCTCGCTCGACATTCTACATCTACCACCCTGCCCTCACCTATCTCGCTCGAGATTACGGACTTACACAGGTTGCGGTAGAACATGAAGGCAAGGAGCCAAGTGCCAAGCACCTTGCCCGCATTATTGAGCAAGCACGCAAAGAGGGTGTAAAACACATCTTCTATCAATCGGAATTTCCTGCTTCGTCCGTAGAGACAATCTGCAATGACATCAATGCTACCGCAGTGGAAATCAACCCATTAGAGGAGGATATATTCGACAATATCCGACATATTGCAACCCTTATAACTGAGTAGAAATGGAGTCAATTGTGCAACTTAGGAATGTGTCGGTGCAGTACGAGGAAACGACTGCATTGGAGGGTGTTTCGCTCGATATCTACCACGATGATTTTCTGGGAGTTATCGGTCCCAACGGAGGTGGTAAGACTACCCTTGTAAAGGCCATTTTAGGCGCAATCACTCACAGTGGAGATATCGCCTACTCCCCCACTCTTTCCGAGCGCGGGCATCGCCTTATAGGTTACTTGCCGCAGCAAGCAGAATTCGATCGTTCGTTTCCAATATCGGTTTTGGAGGTTGTGATGTCGGGCTTACAGGCGGAGAAAGGAGTGCTAAAACGCTACACCTCGACCGACCGCAAGCGAGCAATGGAACTACTTGATATGGCAGGAATTGGCCATATTGCCAATAGACAAATCAGCGAAATTTCGGGAGGCCAAATGCAACGAGCTTTACTCTGTCGCGCGGTGATTTTGGAGCCAAAACTGCTTATTCTCGATGAACCGACCAACTTTGTCGATAATCAATTCGAGAACGAACTATACACCCTGCTACACCGCCTAAACGAGCGCATGGCGATAGTTATGGTATCACACGATTTGGGCACGATAACGAGTGTTGTAAAGAGCATTGTCTGCGTAAATCGCACTGTACATCGCCACGACTCGAATATCATAACTGCCGAACAATTAGAGAATTACCGCTGCCCAATTCAGATTATTTCGCACGGACATATTCCACATACCGTACTTGAACATCACAATTAAAAACTATAAAACACTATGCTTATTCAATTTCTATTTGTATTAGTGGCCATCATCGTAGGAGCCAAGCTCGGCGGTATTGGCCTCGGAGTTATGGGAGGCTTAGGACTTGCAATTCTGACCTTTGCATTCGACTTGCAACCGACATCGCCTCCAATTGATGTAATGTTGATGATTGCAGCCGTAATCTCAGCCGCATCGTGTATGCAGGCCGCCGGAGGACTCGACTATATGGTCAAAATTGCCGAGCGCATCCTTCGCCGCAACCCCGCACACATAACCATTCTTGCTCCGCTCGTAACCTACTTCTTCACATTCCTTGCAGGTACGGGACACATTGCATACTCGTTGCTTCCTGTCATTTCGGAAGTTGCCTTAGAGACCAAAATACGCCCTGAACGCCCTCTTGGCATTGCCGTAATTGCCTCACAACAAGGTATTACCGCAAGTCCTATATCGGCTGCTACAGTTGCGTTGCTGGGTATGCTCGCAGGATTTGGAATTGACTTGTTGGATATCTTGAAGATTTGCATCCCTTCGACCATCATCGGAATTTTGGCCGGTGCATTCTACTCGATGCGCGTAGGCAAGGAGTTGGTGAATGATCCTGAGTATATCAAGCGACTCGAAAGTGGTCTGCTCGGCGATTCTCATCAGGCTAAATTGAACGATGTAAAGAACCTTACCAAGGCGCGTCTGTCGGTAGCTATCTTCCTTATCACAACCTTCTTAATCGTGCTTTTTGGCTCTATTCCATCGCTACGACCATCGTTCAATGGTGAGACTCTTGGAATGCCATTACTCATCGAGATATTGATGCTTACAGCTGCTGCACTCATTCTGTTGCTCACCCGTACCAAGGGTATCGAGGCTGCCCAAGGCAGTATCTTCTCGGCTGGTATGCAGGCGGTAATCGCAATCTTCGGTATTGCGTGGATGGGTGACACCTTCATCAATGGCAATATCGCAGAGTTGAAGGCTTCGATTGAGGGTATCGTAACACAGATGCCATGGTTATTTGGAGTAGCACTCTTTGTGATGTCTATTCTGCTTTATAGCCAGGCAGCGACAATCCGCGCCATCGCACCTCTCGGCATCGCTCTCGGCATCTCACCAATGATGATGATTGCCCTCTTCCCTGCGGTAAATGGCTACTTCTTCATCCCTAACTACCCTACTTTGATTGCAGCTATCAACTTCGACCGCACGGGCACCACCCATATCGGCAAGTGGATTCTCAACCACTCATTTATGATGCCGGGACTTATAACGACCTTCGTATCCTTGGTTACGGGATTGCTGTTGATACAGTTATTTTAATGAGATTCAACCTATTATATAAAAAATATCACCGAGCGCAAACTCGGTGATATTTTTTCATTTGTCGGCAACCTACTCTATAAACTCTACAATTGTACCCGTAGCGGTGTAGATATTGCGAACATAGAATGGAGGCAAACCAACAATCGCATGCTTGACATTGATATTGATAATGGTCTGCGAGAAATTCTTGTTCTCGGCCTGATACATGTGTGCAGCACAACCTGTGAACATCACTAACGGGCACCTCCCCTAACTTAGGGGAGGAATATAAAAAGTAATAGATAACTATTGTCCCCCTAAATTAGGGGGACGAGCGTAGCGGAGGGGGTATGTAAAAACAACAACACTAAACTATATAATTCCGATATTTATTGTTTTATAGCACAAAGATATTATTATTTGGCAAAAATTTTCAAAAAAATGCAAAAAAGGCAGCGCGATTACTCGCACTGCCTTACTATTAAAGCATTGCTAAATTAGTCAGAAAGCGATACTCGCTTGAATGCGAGAACCTTAGCCTCTGCATCAGCAGCCTTGATGACATCCTTAACAGGAGTCTTGCCATCGCCCATCTGATAGCCCTGCTCCTCGAGAGTGTTCTCTTTGAGGAACTTCTGAACACGGCCCTTAGCGATGTTCTCAATCATCTGCATATTGAGGTTTGCAGCCTTAGCCTCGCCTACGGTCTTGATAATCTCACGAGCCTGTGCAGCCTGCTCAGCAGTGATCCAGCCCTTCGACTGGTTCGACTCGATATGATCCTCGCTGTCAACATGAGCCGGATTGATACCAGCCTTTGTGAGAGCCGAGTTAATCTCCTTCTGAATAAGCTCATCCTTAGTCTTCTCAACTGCGGTCTTGAACTCTGCGTCAAGAACGCTCTGCTCTACATTTGCAGCCGATACAGCTACCGGATTCATCGAAGCAACCTGCATTGCAACACCCTTAGCCACCTGTGCATCGAGCTCCTTGTTGAAGCCTACGATAGCACCGAGCTTGCCGGTGATAACATGCATATAAGCCGAAATGAATGGAGCCTCGATAGCCTCATAACCTGCTACAACATGCTTCTCGCCAGTCTGACCTGTCAACTCGGTAACAGCAGCTGAAACAGTGCGACCATCAGCAAGTGCGCAGTTCATAAGAGCCTCCTTGTCAGCAGGGAAGTTTACGATAGCAGCCTCAGCGATAGCCTCAGCAAGTGCCTGGAAGTCTGCATTCTTAGCAACGAAGTCAGTCTCGCAACCGAGTCCAACCAAGATTGCCTTGCCATCGCGAACCTTTGCGATAACAGCACCCTCAGAAGTCTCACGGTCTGCACGCTTCGCAGCTACGAGCTTACCCTTCTCCTTGATAATCTCCTTAGCACGCTCGAAGTCGCCCTCCGACTCAACAAGAGCCTTCTTGCAGTCCATCATACCGGCACCGGTCATCTTACGCAACTTCATTACATCAGCTGCCTTAATCTCTATTGCCATAGTTTTTTCTGGTTTTTCTTTGTTAATAATTCTCTTGTTCGAGTTGGTTATTCATTCACTGTTGCGCACTAATTGCGCCACAACAAATGCCCCCCCCCGAATAATTACTCTGCCTTTGCCTCTTCAACAGCTGCAACAACCTCTGCTGCAACAGCCTCCTCTGCATCAACCGAAGCCTTTACGCTTTTCTTGATACGAGTCTTGGCAGGTTTCTTTGCAGGAGCCTCTGTATTAGCCTCAGCCTCAACAGCCTCCTTCTCCTTCTCGAGCTTGCGCTCCTCAACGCCCTCAGCGATAGCAGCACATACGGTGTCAAGGATGGTAGCGATTGACTTTGTAGCATCGTCATTTGCAGGGATTACATAATCGATGTCGGTTGGATCACAACAAGTATCTACCATTGCAAATACCGGAATATTCAAACGCTTTGCCTCCTTAACGGCATTCTGCTCCTTCTGAACATCTACTACGAACAACGCAGCAGGAAGGCGAGTAAGGTCAGCGATAGAACCAAGGTTCTTCTCCAATTTAGCACGCTGACGAGAAATTTGCAACTTCTCACGCTTCGAGAAGTTCTCGAAAAGACCGTCTGCCATCTGCTTGTCGATGGTAGCCATCTTCTTGACAGCACGGCGTATAGTTGGAAAGTTTGTAAGCATACCGCCGGCCCAACGCTCAGTTACATATGGCATACCAACGGTTGCTACCTTTTCGGCAACAATCTCCTTTGCTTGTTTCTTGGTTGCAACAAACAACACGCGGCGACCGCTCTTAGCGATATTCTTAAGTGCTGCTGCAGCCTCATCCAACTTCACTACAGTTTTGTGAAGGTCGATGATATGGATGCCGTTCTTCTCCATAAAGATATATGGAGCCATTTTAGGATTCCACTTGCGCTTCAAGTGACCGAAATGAACGCCAGCCTCCAACAATGTATTAAAATCTGTTCTAGACATTTTAGTTTCTTTTTTTGTAATTTTAATTTCTCTTTACTTCAACTCTCACGGTAGTAACCTTGTTAATCCTGAGAGTTTTCCGCGACAGGGCAAGTAGCAAAGTAGCACTTTTTTCTGACCATTAGCTATTAGCCTTTGGCCATTAGCTATATAATATATATAAGTATAAGTGGTCTTGCTGACTTTCGTAAACCCTTGTCGTGCTTTGCCGATTTGTTAGTCCGCTTGCGAAATAAATATTAACGCTTGCTGAACTGGAACTTACGACGTGCACCAGGCTGTCCCGGCTTCTTACGCTCAACCTCACGAGCATCACGAGTAAGGAATCCGTTCTTCTTCAAAACAGGACGATACTCTGCGTTAATCTCGCACAATGCGCGAGCGATACCCATACGAGCGGCCTCTGCCTGACCCTTGATACCACCACCTACGAGGTTTACAACAACATCGTAAGCCTCAGCAGTCTCGGTTACGAGCAATGGCTGCTTAACCTCGTACTGCAAGATGTTCAATGGGAAATAGACATCGAGAGCCTTGTGGTTGATTGTAATGTTACCAGTTCCCGGCTTCACGAATACGCGAGCTACAGCTGCCTTACGGCGACCAACTGTGTTTACAACTTCCATAATTCTTACTTAATCTCGTTTAACTTAATTTGCTTTGGGTTCTGAGCTGCGTGCGGATGCTCTGCACCAGCATAAACCTCCAAGTTTTTGATAATAGCCTCTCCAAGACGAGTCTTTGGCAACATACCGCGAACTGCCTCTTCGATTACGAACTCAGGTTTCTTTGCCAAATATAAGGCAGGAGTAGCGAAACGCTGACCACCCGGATAACCGGTGTGGCGGACATAGACCTTGTCGGTCAACTTCTTACCAGTGAGCTTCACCTTCTCAGCGTTCACAACGATAACATTGTCACCGCAGTCAACATGAGGGGTGTAGCCCGGCTTGTTCTTACCGCAGAGAATCTTTGCGACCTGCGATGCCAAGCGTCCCAATACCTCGTTGGTAGCGTCAATGACAACCCACTCCTTGTTGACAGTCGCTGCGTTCAACGAGATAGTTTTGTAACTTAATGAATCCATCTAATACTTGTTAAAAAATTTATGTAATCCAACCTCGCACTTTGCGAGTGCGCAAAGGTACGAAGATTTTTTGAATTACACAACTTTTTTAATAATTAAAAAAAGAAAAAGAACCCGCATCAAAAATGCAGGTCCTTTTGATAGATATTGCCCTATTATTCAATAAATTGCTTCATTTTGTCTGGTTCAGCACAGGCAATAACAACATTTTTGCCGTTCCACTTGCGGATAAGGAAGAGATTTTCCGAGCCGGTGGCATAGAGCGAAAACGAGCCGATACTGCGAGAATAGAACTTGCCAAAGTAGCCAAACAAGCCACCAACTCCACCCATACGAATAGCTCCACGCATAGCATTTGCTGGCAGTTGTTCCACGCTCTTTATCTCATCTCGACTAATCACAACGCTCTGATAGCGGCGCAAAACCACAATCTG
>JAZSOV010000027.1:0-6212 GCA_045537095.1 Alistipes sp. | reverse complement strand
GGAAGTAGAGTTGCGGCTCGGCCGACGGATACATACGCAGCGAGTCGAACCAGATAGAAAACTCCGGCATCTTGGCAGGGTTATAGAGTGTATCGAGCAGGCCTACCAAGTCTATACCCGGCTCATATAGCTGATTATCGTTCTTGTCGCCAATGGCGTAGATGCGATAGTTTACAGGTTTCAAGTTCTGTGCAATGAAGATTCCGTTGTTCTGCGCTCTGGCTATTACATCGGGTTTGCGATTGAAGATTGTCGAGTCGTAGCCCGGAGTCGATGGCAACGAGTCGGCAATATAGAACCAGATGAATGTACGGCTCACACTATCCGCCTTATAGGAGTCGGCCGTATATCCCGAACACATCATCGAATCGACTTTATCGCCCGTGGAGAAGACATAGCGCATGGCGTTGAGTGGATTGCCCTCGTTGTTGTCGCGTATCGCTGAGCCAAAATCTATCGCATAGGTTGTATTCTCCTTCAAGGTGTCGCGTATGGTGATGACTATACCCTTACCTCGCGTAGTCACAAGTGGTAACTTCTTCATCGCAGGCGAAGTAAACAACTCCTTATTCTGATCCTTAATCTGTACGAACTCGTTGAACTCAATGTATATCTTCTTCGCCTTAAAGTTGGTAGTGAAGTTATTCGGTTCCAACTTGACGATAACAGGAGGAATGGTATCCTTCGGGCCACCATCGGGAGTCATGATATTGGCACAACGCGAGAAGAATGCTCCTCCGAAGAGTAGCAGCACCACTACACGCAGAACTATTTTACAGCCTTTTGTCATCTCTTTCTCAAAAAAATCGTTATTCGTTTGTAGTAGGCTCAGGAGCTACGACTGTCCACTTATACCCCTCCTTCGAGCCTTCGTAGTACTGTCCACTCTTCCAACTGTGGAATATGAGTGTGAGGTAGGTGTATGTCAGGTTCTCGGCCTCCGCTTTGCGATAGATATAAGCATACATCTGCGACTGCGGATAGACCACCACCACAAGGGCAGAAGCCTTGTCCTGAAATATCGACAGATAGTTGTTGAGCGAGCCTTCTATCGTGTATATCTCGCTCTCGCCATTAGGCTCGGAGAGTTTCTCGCCCGTAAGAGTGTTTGTTATGGTCTTTGCCACCGCATCCTCATACGATGCTACCGTCCAATCCTTCGTCTTGGTGTAGTATATGTATCCATAGCACCCCTCAGCAGGCACTCTATCCCCACCCGAAACAACCTCGTTCAGCACCTTGATACGCAGTGTCGTGTCGGTGGTTACCTTCTTGAAGCAACCCGTAAGCAGCAATAATGCTACCGCCACAAATGCCATATTTCGTAACAATCTACGCATAAATCTTCTCTATCTTTTCTGCCAGCTCTGCCCTACTGCACTGCAACAATTCGCAAGTCGGCTCAATCACAAAATCTCGCTCCATAATTAGCGGGTGCGGCACCTTCAATCTCTCGGTCGAGATATGCTCCTCATCGAAAAAGAGAATATCCAAATCCAATGTTCGCGAACAATATCTCGCCCCATTTTGCTCCTTTGTCTTGCGCTCCACTTCGCGGTCACGCCCCAACAGAGCCTCAACCTCCTGCAAGGCATCGAGCAACTCCTCCGCCCCGCGCTCGGTCGCCACCTCCCATGCGGCATTTGTAAAGAGCATTTCGCTCTCAAAGCCCCACGCCTTTGTCGTGTAGTTTCTGCTTCTCGCAACAACCTTCACACCCCTCTCTGCCAGCAGTCGCTCCGCCTCGATAAAGCGCATCGCCACATCGCCGATGTTGCCCCCTGCAAGTATTACGGCTCGGTGTGTCATCACTTTCCGAAGTTTATATAACGGCTTGTCGCCAACGCAAAGTACGAAAATACGATGCGTGGGTCACCATTCTGTCTGAGTCGGCGCAGAGCCTCCTCCAACAACTCAATAATTGGCTCAATATTCTCCGAGCCGATATATGGTGCGAACTTGCCGCAGAACTCCGCCTCCTCGCCCCATAGGTACGAAGCCTCTCTCACGCCTGCGTGTGTGATGTAAGCTTCGCGAAGCAGTCGTGCGAAGTCCGCCATCAGCCCCATTTGTCGTTCGCGCGAAAGTGCCGCTACTTCGTCTGCCCACGCCAACAATTCGAGGTGCTTGTTCAAGTAGCAGTGGCGCATCATCGTACGGAAGAGGTTGAAATTCTCACTTCTGATTTCGTCCTCCTCGCCCGAAAGCAGTTGTCGCAGTTGTAACAAATCGCCACACGCCAAGCGAGCCATATTGCGCACCTCCGCCTCATCGGTAATACCGCTTTGGCGAATCTCGGTCATCAAATCTTCCGCCGTAAGTCGTGGTACGGTAACCTCCTGCGTACGCGAAAGAATCGTGCCGAGAATCTTGTCGGGTTGCTCCGCAACAAGGATAAAAATAGTATCCTCCCACGGCTCCTCCAAGATTTTCAAAATCATATTTGCCGCCCTCTCGTTCATTGTTTCGGGCAACCAGATAAGCATGGTTTTGTACTTCGAGGCAAACGACTTGAACGACAACTTGCGAATCATCTCCTCCGCCTCGCGCACCGCAATAGCACCTTTCAATGTCTTACCCAAATCGAGCATATCGTACCACTGCTGCGCCGAGAAGTACCCTCCCGTACGCTCCCACAAAGTACGAAACTCATTTATGAAATCGTTCGCTACCAAGCCATTTGTAGGCTTCTTGCCCTGCTTGTTTACGGGAAAAACCAAGTGCAGGTCGGGGTGAGCCAACTTCTCAATTTGACGGCACGAAGGGCACTCACCACACGAATCGCCATCGTGGCGGTTGGTGCAGTGGAGATATTGCGTATATGCCAACGCCAACGGCAGCGTTCCCGAGCCTGCCGCACCCACAAAGAGTTGCGCATGGCTGATACGCCCGCCGTCAATACCTGCGGCAAGTCGCTTTTTCAACTCGGTATGCCCCTTTATATCGCAAAATCTCATCGCTTACCTCTCCTTAGAACATGGTTAAACATACCCCTCATATCTATCTTCTCGCGCCATACTGCATAGCACAGATAGATAACGATAAATGTGGTCGAAACGGTATATTGCAGCCACTCATTCGGCATCTTAATCCACTCCGCAGCGAAGAATATCGCCAATGCCAACACGATATACTCCGCCATACGACCAAACTGATATGGCGTAGGATAGTATATGCGATTTAAGATAACACTCACCGCCACCATTACAGCCTCAGCTGCAAAGCGGCTCCATGCAGCACCATAGTAGCCCATCTTCGGGATAAATAACACGCCAAAGCCTACCGATGCGACCAAGCCCGTAAGCGTTATCCACAGTGCGAACTTGGTCTTCTCCTCGCGCTTATACCAGAACGAGAGATTGAGCCAAACACCACTCAGGATATTTGCGCCAAGCACAACGGGCAGAATATGTATGCCCTCGCGGAAGTCGCGACCGACAATTAGAGCAAACACATCGCGGTAGAGCGCAATGCCGAGGAAAATCAACCCTGACACCATCACAAAGTATTTCAGTGCCGCAGCGTTCATCTCCTTGAACTCCTCCTTGCGGAAATTCGAGAGGAAGAATGGCTCGGCAGCGAGGCGATACATCTGCGTAAAGAGTGTCATCACCACGGCAATCTTCGTTATTGCGCCATAGATGCCGAGTTGTGCCAACGAGCCTGCCGGAACAAGATACTTTATAAGTTGCCTATCAATAAATTCATTTGCCGTACCTGCCACACCCGACAACAGAAGCGGTAACGAGTAGCCGAAAATCACAAGCAACAACGCCCAATCGATACGCAGGCTTATACGCCCCGATGCAGCGACTACCGCCACAAGGGTAATGGTGCTTGCTGCGAGGTTTGCCACAAATGCCCAACCCACACCAAACTCCGAGTCGAACAGTCCGACCGCCCAGAAGGCAAAAGCCAAGCCTACCTGCAATATGATGTTAAATAGTTTGAGCAATACAAAAGTTAGAGCCTTACCCTGCTCTCGCAAGCGTGAGAATGGAATGCACGCCATCACATCCATCATCACAATAGCAGCAACCGTTACAACATACAGCGGATTTGCCGTATAGACCTCACCCATCAGAGCCGAAGCCTCGTTGCGGAACAACACCACGACCACAAAGAAGAGGAGTGCTGCCAACGATGTTATGCCCCAAGTAGTAGCGAAGAGTTTGCGCTTGCTCTGCTCGACATCGCCACCCTCCGCCTCAGCCTTTGCAGCAAAGCGGAAGTAGCTCGACTCCATACCCATCGTAAGCACAACGAGCGCAAACGGTATCAGGGCATAGACATCGGTGATAATGCCGTACGACTCAACACCAAAGATACGGGTATAGAATGGTGTCAGCAGATAACTCAGCATTCTGCCGAGTATGGTGCTGATACCATAGATAGCCGTCTGTTTTGCAAGTTTTTCGAGCATTGTTTCAACTGTTTGTCGCGTATATAGGCGCTCGTGCATATGCGCGCGCAATCATTCAAGTTGCAAATATAGTTATTTATCCCGACATACGCGCTATATATTCCTAATTATTTTAATTTTATTACATTTATCCTTTGCAAAGTTATTTTTTTATCACTAACTTTGCATAAGTGTTTATATAAAGTACGGACAAATACATCTGTTAAAATTCTAAAAACAATATGACCATGAAAAAACTTTTAATTCTTTTGCTTGCATTAACGGTAGGTATAACACCTATCTATGCACAAAAGCGCAAGTCGCGTGCAAAATATACTTCCGAGGAGTGTATCGAAGCCTTTGTTAAGCGTATGAACACCAATGCCAAATATTTTGGCATGAATAACAGCCACTTTACAAATGCGGCTGGAATGGCAAACAAAGATCACTACTCTACCGCATCAGACATGTTGCGCCTATTGATTAACGCAACATCTTACGACAAACTTATGCTCTATTGGAGTTTCGAGGAGTACACCCTCAATGTTATGGGCGACAACGCTCGCGAGATCACCGTAAAGAGCACCTACAAGGGTAAGAAAGCCGATGGCCTTCGCGAGTATTACGACATCTATGGAGGCAAGAGTGGCTCGTGGGGCGCAGGCAAAGGTAAGCAGTGGAAGAACCTCGCTATCGCTGTCAAGAGCAAGGTGGACGAGCGTTGGCTCGTGGGCTGTGTGATTAGCACCGAAGGCAACCGTTTTGTCGCTATGCGCGAGTTGCTCGATTGGTTGGAGGCTAAGCGCCTTGACCCAAATACCCCCGACATGCCGGTTAGCACCTTGTGCGCAGCAGCTACCGTATTGCCTTTGCACAGCGGAATGGCATACCGCGACAAGAATCTGGTAATGGTAGGCAAGGAGCCCGACAGACGCAGAGGTCCATTCTCGATGACGAAGCTCATGACCGCAATCATTGCACTTGACTACTGTCTTCCTGATGAGATTATCACCATTCAGCAGAGTGACCTCCAAAGAGGTAGCGGTCCTAAGTTCTACGATGGCGACAAACTCACCATGGACGAGGCTATTATCGGATTGATGTTGCCAAGCTCGAACACCCTTGCCAAGGCTATCAGCCGCCATGTGGGCGAGAAGATTTTGGAACTCAGCCGAGAGCCAAAGAAAAAGAGAAGATAGAAGAAAATAATCTTTCAAAATAACACATCACCAAAAAACTAAACTACTATGAAACACTTAGCTAAAATTTTCATGGCGGTAGTGGCAATGGCGGCTGTAACAGGCTGTACCACAGACACTACCGAAGACCTCGCCGTTAAGGGGGGGGGTAAAACTACCTTAACACTTTCGTTGAATAGCTCGCGTACTCAGTTGGGCGACAAGGCAAATGAGGCCTATCCACTCACTTGGGCCGAGGGCGACCAAGTGTCTGTAAATGGCGTTGCATCTGACGCTTTGACAGCTGAGGAGGCAGGTAAGGCGGAGGCGAAATTCAACTTCACAACTACCGAGCCACTTGCAACCCCTTATTTTGTGGCTTATCCGGCTGCCACAGCAAGTCGGATCGTAGCCATGTCGTTCTGTGAGCCAAGGAGTTGACTATAAAGCTTGTCTTCCTAAGACCGCTTGGCCTCCGACTTGTGGATAGGCCTCATTTGCCTTGTCGCCCAACTGAGTACGCGAGCCATCCAACGAAAGTGTTAAGGTAGTTTTACCCCCCCCCTTAACGGCGGGGTCTAAGTCGGATCGTAGCCATGGCGTTCTGTGAGGCAAGGGGTAGACTTTAAGGC
>JAZSOV010000071.1:0-2646 GCA_045537095.1 Alistipes sp. | reverse complement strand
AGCCCTTAAATTCGTTGCGCCTTGATAAGCGTCGGAGTTCCCCCAACCAACAGCATCCAGCGCCCTCCTTACTAGCCGTTACTAGCCGTTACTAGCCCTTAAATTCGTTGCGCCTTGATAAGCGTCGGAGTTCCCCCAACCAACAGCATCCAGCGCCCTCCTTACTAGCCGTTACTAGCCCTTAAATTCGTTGCGCCGTGACAACCCCAACTAAAAAATTGTTAATAACTATTTCTACGAAATAATTTGCAAAATCAGAAAAAATTGTATATTTGCGAAGATTGGAAAGACTCTGTCTTTAACTCGAAATGAAAAACTAAAGCTTAGATACTATGTTGACACTACTTTTTGCACTTTACATCCTCGTGGAACTGACCTTTTGGTTTATCGTGTCGTGGATAGTGCTTGCAGTTTGCTACCCCTTCGACAAGGCTCGTAAGGCGGTACATTGGTGTTCGAAGATGATTTGTATGTTCTTCTGGAAGGTGCCACCAACCTGGAAACAGAAGGTCGAAGGCTTGGAGCATATCGATAAGAACAAGTCGTATGTCATCACGCTCAACCACCAGAGCATGGCGGATATTATCTCGCTCTACTTCCTGCCGTTGAACTTCCGCTGGGTGTCGAAGGAGGAGGTCTTCCGCATCCCTTATATCGGTCCATTGTTGATTGCGCACGG
Source organism: Alistipes sp. (assembly GCA_045537095.1). Taxonomy (GTDB): domain Bacteria; phylum Bacteroidota; class Bacteroidia; order Bacteroidales; family Rikenellaceae; genus Alistipes. The sequence goes on along the minus strand of JAZSOV010000071.1, from coordinate 1,967 downwards.
CGATATTCCTATCCAGCGTGGCCGTGCTACGGAGGCTATGGCGAAGGTGGTGAACGATGGCAAGATGTGGATTTCGCGTGGTGCTTCGATAGCTATCTTCCCTGAGGGTACTCGCTCGAAAGATGGCGAGATACACCGCTTCAAGCAGGGCGCATTTGCCTTGGCAAAGGAGGCAGGCGTGGAGATTTTGCCTGTGGTGCTTGACGGCACACGCAACATTTTTAAGAAAAAGAGCTATTGGTTCAATTGGAAGCATCGACTTACGGTGAAGGTGTTACCTCCAATCTCGGCAGAGAGAGTTGCAGCAGCCGAGCCTGCGGAGATGGCAAAGGAGGTGCAGGAGATGATGACAGGTGCTTTGGCGGAAATCCGCAAAGCGAATTGACAATTGACAATGGACAATTGAAAATTGTGGTAAAACAATAAATTGTTTTGTTGTGTTTTTTGATTATCAGTTAGTTGTCTATAAGAGTAAAAAATAAAAATATAAAATAAAATTCCTTTAATTGTCAATTATCAATTGACAATTATCAATTTTATCTAAAAGATAATGGCAGATTTACTTAAAACACCGATGACCTACGATGAGGACTCGATAAAGACGCTCACGCCTCGTGAGCATGTCCGCTTGCGCCCCGGTATGTACATCGGAAAACTCGGTGACGGCACAATGTCCGATGACGGTATCTATGTGCTTATCAAGGAGGTCACCGACAACTCGATAGACGAGTTTATGAATGGCTTTGGTAGTCGTGTGGAGATTACCATCGAGGATAATGTTGTATCGGTACGCGACTATGGTCGTGGTATTCCACTCGGAGCATTGGCGGCTGCTGTGTCGGTGATGAACACGGGTAGCAACTACGAGGAGGACGGCAAAAAGACCGTAGGTCTGAATGGCGTGGGTGTTAAGGCTGTGAACTACCTTTCGAGTGAGTTTATGGCTCGTTCGGTGCGCGATGGTAAGGCGCACTCGGTAACCTTTGCGCAGGGCATACAGACAGGCGAAGAGTGGGAGGATAATGTCAAGGAGAAAGATGGCACCTTTATCAAGTTCCGCGTAGACGAGGCGGTCTTTGGCAAGTATAACTACAACTTGGAGTTCGTGGAGCAGTTGCTGCGCAACTACACCTACCTTAACAAGGGGTTGGTTATCTCGCTGAACGGCACGCAGTATGTGTCGAAGAACGGACTGCTCGATTTGGTGAACGACAATTTGAGCGAAGAGCCTTGCTATCCGCCTATTCACCTTTCGGGTGAGGATATTGAGGTCGTCATAACCCACGGACATGGCTACGGTGAAACATACTTCTCGTTTGTAAATGGACAGTATACCTCGCAGGGCGGTACCCATCAGGCGGCATTCCGCGAGGCGGTGGTTAAGACCTTAAAGGAGTTTTATCATAAGGACTACGACCCTTCGGATATTCGCTCATCGATTATTGCGGCTATCTCGTTGAAGGTGTCGAAGCCGTTGTTCGAGTCGCAAACCAAGATTAAACTCGGCTCGAAGGATATGTGGAACGGCGGACCTACAATCCGTCAGTTTGTGGGTGAGTTCCTCTCTACGGAGTTGGACAACTACCTCCACAAGAATCCGGAGGTTGCGCAAGCCATACAGCGCAAGATTGTCGAGAACGAGAAGGAGCGCAAGGAGATTGCAGGCGTTCAAAAGAAGGCTCGCGATACGGCGAAGAAGGCACTGCTTAATAATAAGAACTTGCGCGACTGCAAGATACACCGTACCGACAAGCACGAGTTGGCGGAGCAGACGATGATATTCCTCACGGAGGGTAACTCGGCTTCGGGCTCTATCACCAAGAGCCGTAATCCGCAGACACAGGCGGTATTCTCGCTCAGAGGTAAACCGCTGAACTCGTTTGGAATGAAGAAGACCATCGTCTATAAGAACGATGAGTTCAACTACTTGCAGGCGGCATTGAATATCGAGGAGGATATGGATAACC
>JAZSOV010000086.1:0-14406 GCA_045537095.1 Alistipes sp. | reverse complement strand
TCCAGCTCCACGCCGATCGCATCGCGCAGGAGGATCTGGAGAACGAGCCCGTTACTCCGGAGCAGACCGACTACTACGGTGTGCTGAAGGTCGTACACTCGAATGCAAGTTATACGGCACCGACCTTTGCCGGTACCAACTTCTCCGGTTTTGCCTATTGGGGTGATGGCCAGAGCAGCCCGCTGGGCGAGTCGGTATCGTATGTCTATCAGTCGGTCGCTCCCTATACGGTTACCTTTGACCTGTGGAATGCCACGTCGGTACAGTTTGGCGATTTGACCGGCATCGAGGAGGTAGATTTTACGAAGTTCTAATAGGGAACAACCATTTTACGCCTAAAAAGAAGTTGTCTAACAAGGTGATTTCTGCGTTACGCTTACCCTCAAAAGGCTCATTTACGCCGAGTAAACTGCGCTTTTTCGGGCTACGCAAGGTTGCGATTAAGGAGAGTGCAAAACAAATGAATTTGTTTTGCCGAGCCGAAGCAGCCAAAAGCCTTCGAAGAAGGTTTAAGCCTTGAAATCCCTCTTGTTATACAACTTCCGATAAAAAGAGCGTGTCCAAAAAAAACTTGTTGGACACGCTCCAAAATTTATCCGCCAAAACTATTTTTACTTTGAGGCTCGTTTGCGATCAATTTCGTTGAGAAGAATTTTGCGAAGACGCATCGAGTGAGGAGTAACCTCAACATATTCGTCCTCCTTGATATACTCCAAAGCCTCCTCCAACGAGAAGATTTTTGGTGGAACAATCACCGCCTTATCGTCAGAACCCGAAGCTCGCATATTCGTGAGTTGCTTCGCCTTGCAGACATTTACAGTGATATCATTGCTGCGAGTATGCTCGCCAATAACCTGTCCCATATATACCTCCTCCATCGGCAAGATGAAGAAGCGGCCTCTATCTTGCAGTTTATCAATCGAATAGGCATACGCTATACCCGTTTCGGAGGCGATGATAGAGCCATTGGTACGCATATCTATATCGCCCATATATGGCTCGAAAGCACGCAAGCGGTGCGACATAATGGCCTCACCTGCAGTTGCGGTGAGCATATTCGAACGCAAGCCGATAATACCACGCGAAGGGATATCGAATTCGAGTCGTGTACGACCATTTGCCGACTCCATATTTGTAAGCGTACCCTTACGGCGAGTAGAGAGTTCGATGACAGTACCTGCCACCTCGTCAGGGCAGTCGATAGTCATCTCCTCGACAGGCTCGCACTTAACGCCGTCAATATCCTTGATAATAACCTTTGGCTGGCCCACCTGCAACTCGTAGCCCTCACGGCGCATAGTCTCGACCAAGACCGAGAGGTGCAACACACCACGACCATAGACGATAAACGAATCGGCATTCTGCCCTGGCTCGACACGCAACGCCAAGTTGCGCTCCAACTCGCTATCCAAACGCTCCTTGATGTGGCGCGAGGTTACGAACTTACCATCTTTGCCGAAGAATGGCGAGTTGTTAATCGTGAAGAGCATCGACATCGTAGGCTCGTCAATCTTGATTGGTGGCAGCGGCTCAGGATTTTCAAAATCACAGATTGTATCGCCAATCTCGAAGCCTTCGATACCCACCAAGGCACAAATTTCTCCGCACTCTACCTTCTCGACCTTCTTCTTGCCCAAACCGTCAAAGACCATCAAATCCTTAATCTTAGTCTTGATTTTGGTTGCGCCGTCACGCTTTGCGAGCGTTACATTCTGACCATTTACGAGCGTTCCACGGGTAAGTTTTCCGACAGCGATACGACCTATATACGAAGAGTATTCGAGCGAAGTTACCAATAACTGCGGAGTGCCCTCGCTGACTGCCGGCGCAGGAATTTCGTCAATAATAGCATCGAGCAATGGCACAATACTATCGGTCTTTTCATTCCATTTGTGCGACATCCACCCCTGCTTTGCCGAGCCGTAAATGGTTTTATAATCGAGTTGTTCCTCCGTTGCATCGAGAGTGAACATCAAATCGAAAACCTGCTCATTCACAACCTCCGGGCGACAATTCGGCTTATCGACCTTGTTGATAACCACGATGGGTTTCTTGCCGAGTGCGAGAGCCTTCTGCAACACGAAACGAGTCTGTGGCATTGTACCCTCGAAGGCATCAACCAACAATAGAACGCCATCGCACATATTCAACACGCGTTCCACCTCGCCACCGAAATCGGCGTGTCCGGGGGTGTCGATGATATTGATTTTGTAGTCCTTATATACAACCGACACATTCTTCGAGAGAATGGTTATTCCTCGCTCGCGCTCCAAGTCGTTGTTGTCGAGTACGAGGTCGCCCGTCTTTGATGGCTCGCGGAGCAGATTGCCTGCCAAAATCATCTTATCGACCAAAGTAGTCTTGCCGTGGTCCACATGGGCGATGATAGCTATGTTGCGTAACTTTTGCATACGATTACGATATTTTCACCTAAATAACGCGCAAAATTATAAAATTTAATCGAAAAAAATGTATATTTGCACTAAGAAATACGATATAAACCATAAACTAAAAAATACTAACACGACTATCATGAAAAAATTTTCTCTTTCGAAACTTGGTCTTCTTCCACGAATTATTGTGGCTATTGCACTTGGCGTTGGAGTCGGAATGATTGCACCTGATTGGTTTGCACGCTCTTTCGCCACATTTAATGTAATTTTCAGCGAGTTTCTCTCGTTTATCGTTCCCCTGCTGATAGTTGGTTTAGTAGCTCCCGGTATTGCCGACTTGGGTAAGGGCGCAGGTCGTCTTTTGGCTATTACCGCCGTTTTGGCCTATGTATTCACCCTGATTTCGGGAGGTAGCGCATATCTTGTAGGTACAAATTTGTTCCCTCAGCTTATGAATACCTCTGCCACAATTGGAGAAACCAGCCACTTGACCCCTTGGTTCACGGTTAAGATTCCGCCAGTATTCGATGTTATGACCGCATTGGTAGTAGCATTCCTGCTCGGTTTGGGAACAGCTATCACCGAGTCGAAGAGCATTAAAGCTATCTTGGACGAGTTTGGTCAAATTATCGAGCGAGTTATCAAGGGTATTATCATTCCTCTCCTGCCTTTCTACATCTTCGGTATCTTTATGAAGATGACCATCACAGGCGAAGTTACAAGCGTTCTTTCGATATTGGTGAAGGTAATCGCAGTAGTGATTGTATTAAATCTATGTATGTTGATTTTCCAATACTGTGTAGCGGGAGCTGTTGGCCGCAAGAATCCATTCAAAATGCTTTGGACAATGTTACCGGCATATATGACTGCTATCGGTACTCAGTCTTCGGCTGCTACAATTCCTGTAACCTTGGAGCGTGCTAAGATGTTGGGAGTCAGCCCTTCTATCGCTTCGTTCACCATTCCGTTGTGTGCGACTATCCACCTCTCCGGTTCGATGATGAACATCACATCGTTTGCTATCGCCTTTATGATATTCAAGGGTATGCCAATCGAGGCAAGCGCATTTGTTGAGTTCGTTTGCTTGTTGGGTATCACAATGGTTGCGGCTCCGGGTGTTCCGGGAGGCGCTGTTATGGCAGCCTTGGGCGTATTGCAGTCGGCACTCGGATTTAACGAGGAGTTGCTTGGCTTGATGATTGCAGCCTATACAGCAATGGATAGCCTCGGTACAGCAACCAATGTTACAGGCGATGGTGCAATTAGCGTAATCGTAGACCGCATTGATGCTTGGTTAAACAAGGGCAAGCAAGCTGCTTAACCATAAAAAATTTTTTCGGTAATATGACAAAAAACATTAGCGTTACAGCGGAGAGCTGCGTCTACTTTGGCAAGGCAGATATTCTATTGAAACAACTCCTGCCCGAAGGACGCGTTATTGTCATATCCGACAGCAATATCGACCGCACACACCACGAGTTGCTTGCGCGCTATGAGCATATCCTCATAGGTCAGGGCGAACAGGCGAAGAGCCTTGCCACATTGGAGAGTATCTATCGCAACCTTATTGATATGGGAGCCGATCGCTCAACCTTCATACTCGGTGTGGGCGGTGGTATCGTTACCGATATAACGGGATTTGTAGCTTCGACCTATATGCGTGGCGTGAAATTCGGCTTCGTAACTACCACCTTACTTGGTGCCGTAGATGCCTCGGTCGGAGGAAAAAATGGTGTCAATGTGGGGGGATTCAAGAATATGGTAGGCGTATTCTCGCAGCCGCAGTTTGTAGTGTGCGATGCCTCGCTCCTCACGACACTCCCCAAGCGAGAGTTCCGTGCAGGTCTGGCCGAGGTTATCAAGACTGCCATATTGGGCGATAAGGAGTTGTTTGATATTTTGGAGAGATCAACCTTTGACTCCCTGCGTAACGACCATGCACTACTCGAAGATGTTATCACCCGTTGCGTACGAGTAAAGGCCTCGGTGGTAGTCGAAGATGAGCGCGAGGGCGGTCGCCGCCGCATTCTCAACCTCGGACACACCATAGCCCACGCCATCGAGAAGTCTACATCGAAGTTATCGCACGGCGAGGCTGTGGCAATAGGTCTGTATCAGATTACCCGTTCGGCGCTATCGCAGGGTATCATCTCCGAAAACGATGCCGGCAGAATTTTCTCGATTATTGAGCAGTATGGTTTTGATACTGCCCTGCCTATCGATCACAACCAACTATTGAAGGCTGTCGAGGGAGATAAGAAGCGCAGTGGTTCATCTCTGCACTTGATACTCCCCACCGCCATAGGCTCTGTTGAAGATAGGAAGGTGGCTTATTGTGATTTGAAAGAGTATATTTAATAATATGGATTATCGTCATTTAACCAAGCAGGAGATTGCACAACTGCAAGCGCAACAGTGCCGCGCTGGGAGTTGGGATAGCATACAGGTTGCCCCCGACTTCACGACCGACTATATCCACAATGTCCGCTTCTCTGGCGACATCACACTTGGCATATTTGCCGAGTCGTTTGTACGCGAAGGTGGTATTAACATGCACTCAGGCATCCGAAATGCCACACTGCACAATGTGTCGGTGGGTAACAATTGCCTTATCGAAAATATAAACAACTACATTGCCAACTACACCATTGGTGAGCGTACCATCATCGACAACTGCGACCTTATCGTAGTGGATGGCAAGTCGAGTTTCGGCAATGGAATAGATGTCGCGGTACTTAACGAAACAGGAGGCCGTGAGGTTGTAATCACCGACAAACTATCGGCACACACGGCCTACATCATGGCTCTCTATCGCCATCGCCCTCAACTCATAAAGCGACTGCGCGAAATAGCTATGTATTATAGCGACAAATACTCCTCAGATCGAGGAACAATAGGCACAAATGTCGAGATATCCAATTCGGGCGTTATCAAGAGCGTGCGTATTGGCGACTACTGCCGTATAGACGGAGTAAACCTACTTTCGAATGGTAGCATTAACAGCAATATCCACGCCCCTGTCTACATGGGGCATGGTGTTATTTGCAACGACTTTATAATTTCGAGTGGTTCGAAAGTAGATAGCGGTGCTACACTGAGTCGCTGTTTTGTGGGACAGGCTTGCGAACTTGGACACAACTATTCGGCTTCGGACTCGCTCTTCTTTGGCAACTGCCAGGGTGAAAATGGCGAGGCCTGCGCAATATTCGCAGGGCCTTATACCGTTACGCATCACAAGTCAACCCTGCTGATTGCGGGAATGTTCTCCTTTATGAATGCAGGTTCAGGCTCGAATCAGAGCAACCACATGTATAAGCTTGGCCCTATACATCAAGGTACTTTGGAGCGTGGTGCTAAGACCACCTCCAACTCCTACATCTTGTGGCCTTCGCGCGTGGGCGCTTTTTCGTTGGTTATGGGACGACACATCAGCAACTCCGACACTACGAACTTGCCGTTCTCGTACCTCATAGAGCAGAATAACACCACGCACCTTGTGCCGGGTGTAAATCTTCGCTCGGTGGGTACCATACGCGATGTGCAGAAGTGGCCTAAGCGCGACCGCCGTACCGATCCTAATTGCCTCGACTTGATAAACTTCAACCACCTCAGCCCGTACACCGTACAAAAGATGATTAAGGGATGCGAGATATTGAAGGGCTTGCAGCAGGCGAGTGGCGAGTTGTCGGATATATACTCATTCCACAGCACCAAGATTAAAAACTCTTCACTACGCAACGGCATACGCTTCTACGAGGTTGCGATACATAAATTTATGGGCAACTCCATTATCAAACGATTGGAGTGCTTACAATTCGCCTCTGATGAGGATATACGCCGCCGACTTGTCCCCGATACCGAGATAGGTCGTGGAGAGTGGGCTGATATATCGGGACTTATTGCACCAAAGAGCGAGATTGAGCAATTGATATCGTCTGTCGAGAAGGGTGAAATCGCGCGTTTGAAGGAGATAAACGCTGCGTGGGAGAAGATGCACAACAACTACTACACCTACGAGTGGAGTTGGGTATACGAGCATATTGAGGATTTCTATGGCATCGCCCCTGAACAACTCACCGCAGCCGACATTGTAGCTATTGTTGAGAAGTGGCGCGAGTCGGTGGTATGGCTCGACAATATGATCTACGAGGATGCCCGCAAGGAGTTCTCCTTGGCTTCGCGCACGGGTTTCGGCGCAGACGGCTCACGCGAGGAGAAAGATAGCGACTTTGAGCAGGTACGAGGTGACTTCGAGAGCAATCCGTTTGTATGCGCAACGCTCAAGCATATCGAGGTAAAGTCTGCCCTTGGTCAGGAGTTAATCGATCGATTGCAACATCTGTTGTAGCGATAGAGTATATAGATAGAAGAAGGGTGTGTCCAATAAATCCTATGGGCACACCCTTCTTGCTATATACCAAACGGCCTATTTGATTTTTGATAGGTCTATAAATGAAAAAGCGTCCTTATACTCCTCTCCACGCTCAAAATCCTCGCGCGATATCTCACGCCACTCGGATAAGTCGATATTAGGAAACGAAGTATCACCCTCGTAATTGCGATGTACGATGGTAAGGTAGAGCTTATCTGCAAGCGGTAACGCTTGAGCATATATCTGCGCACCACCGATAATAAACACCTCTTCCTCAGCCGGAAACATCGCAATCGCCTCCTCTAATGAGTGGGCGACCTCGCACCCCTCGAAGGTGGCATCTCCGCGCGTAACGACAACATTTGTGCGCTTTGGCAGAGGGCGACCTATCGACTCAAAGGTCTTACGCCCCATCACTACGGGGTGTCCCGTAGTCGTAGTACGGAAGCGGCGCATATCCTCTTTAATATTCCACAGCAAGGCGTTCTTGTCGCCTATTACGCCATTTTCTGCTATTGCAACAATGATTGAAACCATAATTCAAAATGCAAAATTCAAAATTCAGAATGCAAAATTATTTTTCAACTACTCACTACTCACTACTCACTAATTAAAGTCCTTCGTTAAAAAGACATTGGGGCCTTGATAGTCGGATATGGATCGTAATCTTCTAATATGAAGTCCTCATACTTGAAGTCGAAAATCGACTTTACATCGGGGTTAAGACGCATTGTTGGCAAGGCACGCGGAGTACGCGACAACTGCTCATCTACCTGCTCCATATGGTTGAGATAGAGGTGAGTATCGCCCGTAGTATGAACGAACTCCCCAGCCTTCAAACCACACACCTGCGCCATCATCATCGTAAGCAGGGCATACGAGGCGATATTGAACGGCACACCAAGGAATGTGTCGGCACTGCGCTGATAGAGCATACACGAGAGCTTACCATCGGCAACATAGAATTGGAAGAGCGTGTGGCATGGGGGCAGAGCCATCTTCTCCACATCGGCAACATTCCATGCCGAAACGATAATACGGCGTGAATCGGGGTTTTTAGTAATCAGGTCAACGGCTTGTTGAATCTGGTCAATTGCCTCGCCGTTAGGGCGTGGCCACGAACGCCACTGATAACCATATACATGGTTCAAATCGCCAAACTTATAACCTTCGATGGGCGAGTCGATGCCCTCCTGCGCAGCACGCAGAAACTCCTCCATCGCAACAGGCAGCACACCCTCCTTTACGCACAACTCGTTGTAGTAGCGGTAGGCATCGTTATCCCAAATATGTACGCCGTTATCGACGAGGTACTTAATGTTGGTATCGCCATTGAGAAACCACAGCAGCTCGTGGATAATACCCTTCAAAAAGACCTTCTTGGTAGTCAGAAGGGGGAAACCCTCGGAGAGGTCAAAGCGCATCTGGTGTCCGAATACCGACTTTGTGCCGGTGCCTGTACGGTCGGTCTTTACAATGCCTTCGTTCTTGATGCGAGATAGAAGGTCGAGATATTGCTTCATACTTTTTAACCATTAGCTATTGGCCATTAGCCATTAGCTTTTATAAAATTTAATTCAATTTTTCCGTTGTTATCGAGCGCGACATAGCTTGGTTGTGTGTGCCAATCGCCCATAAATAATATGCGTTGCGCAGCCTCCACATCTGCTGCAAAGTGCAGATGCCCAAAGATGAAATAGTCCACATCATGCTCCTTGCTATACTTTGCAGCGTACTCAATAAGGTGGTTTAGCACCTTGGCGTTCTGCGCTCCACCATGCGACTTGCGCGATTTGCCACTCCACCACTTGCCAAAGCGCACAAAGAGATCGGGATGTACCAACCACGAAGCCACCTTGCGCAGCCCACGCGAGCGAAATATCCTATTCATAAGTTGCAATACGGGTTGCCCCTTGATATTCATATTGTCGCCATGCGCCACAAACAGCTCCTTGCCGGCAAGTGTGAAGGTTTGAGGTTTAGTGAAGAGAGATATGCCACACTCGCGAGAGAGATAGTCGCCTACCCACATATCGTGATTTCCGGTAAGCATAATAATCTTTACTCCCCTGTCGCTCAACTCAGCCAAGCGACCAAGCACACGCACAAAACCCTTCGGCACAACATGGTTATACTCGAACCAGAAGTCGAAGATGTCGCCCACCAAGAATAGCGTCTCAACGCTCTCGTCTATACTGTCGAGAAAGTCAAGAAAAGCGCGTTCCACCCGTTGCTGCTCGTCTGCACTGCCAGAGCCGAGGTGTATGTCCGACACGAAATAGTGCATATCCTCTACTTATTAAAAATCTCAGCCAACTTATCCGCCAAAGCAGTGCTGTACAAATCCTTGGCTATGATGCGCCCCTCTCTGTCAATAAGAAAGTTGGATGGCAATTTGCGTACATTGTAAGCGAGCAACATAGGCGATGCCTTACCTTTAAAATCGCATACCGAAATCCAAGGCAATCGTTGCTCCTGCACCGCTGTAATCCAAGCCGCCTTCGAGGTGTCGGCCGACACCTGATAGACACGGAAACCCTGCGACTCGTATGCCTCGTAGATCTCCTTCAACTCGGCATTGAAGGCGTTGCTATTGCCCACCTCTGCTGACCAAAAGTCGATAAGTACAACATTGCCTTCGAGCGAGGAGAGAGCAACCTCATTGCCATACATATCGGCACCTTTCAACTCCGGATATGTACGCATTTCTATATTGTTTATCAACGATATACGAGCCTCCATACGGGCAATATCGTTGCTCAGCGTCAGCAGAAACGGAGAGGTCGGATAGTGTTTTGACACAGCATCTGCAACGGTACGATAGTAGATAAGATCACTATCGGCACTCGACAGATACTGCTCACCCGGCAATCGCTGATAAAGTGCGTAGACCGAAGCCAACGACTCCTTATTCTCGATGATGAATGATATCTGCGAGCGTTTGATATTGCGATAGATGGTGTTGTATTGCTCGGCTAACTGCTTACGCACCAATCCATCCGACATATTGTAGCGAAGAATGGTGCGGCGCAGTTCGAGCTGCCCGTCAATGTAACTCTTGTTGAATGCGCGCAACAACTCCGATTCACGCGAGCCACTGACCGTATAGTTTGTCAATGCGCTACCCATAGCGTTCAACTCGATACGCTCACCACGCGACACGAGCAACGGAATACGCTCACTGCTATATATGACATTGTAGAGTGCCGGTGTCGGCGGTATTTGCTCGATATGGAATTGATAGAAGCCATCCTCGGCCAATGCTACCGAATCTACGATGCTCTGTCCCGATGCCGACATCTGTTCGAGGTAGACCATCTTGGAGTTCAACCCCACAAATCGACCTGAGATACGCGCATCATTGCTGCGACAACCAATAAGCGCAACTGCAATAACCGCAACAACCGATATCTTAAAAACTATACTCTTCATATTCGTTAGGTCTAAAAAGGTGAGAGGGTAGTAGCCTCCCCAAAAAATAACGACTCGCTACTTCTGTGTATTGTGTCGCTGCGTTGCTTTTCTAACACTCTTCTGCTGCTGTCGAGACTTCTGCTGCTGACGCTTGCCTGTCTTTTGACGCGAAGAGGCCGATTTATTCTCTATTCCGATTTTTTGCAGGCAATTTTCGCCAAGAGAGACAGCTCCATTGGTCAATGCCGATACATCATTTGCAATCATCTCGCTCGTAGGAATCTCCTGATTGAACTCTACGCTCTTGTTGCGCATATAGCGGAGTATATTCTCCATATCAGCCTGCGACTGCGGAGCTTCGGCATATACCATACGATTGAGCATGCGGATAATATTCTTGCCGTAGTGCTTGTGCGAGATATAACTTTGCGGATACTCCATCTTGTCGGGTTTTACCTCCAAATCCTCGCGTGCAGGCTGCGGATAGGGACTATCAACATCGAGACGGAAATCCGACATGATAAAGAGGTGATCCCACAACTTGTGCGCGAACTCGGTCGAGTCGTGCAACAGCGGATTAAGATTACCCATCACGGCTATCACCGCCTTCGCCTGACGGGTGCGCTCATCACGGTCCTCGATTTCAAGCAACGAATCGACCATCTCCTGAATATGACGACCATATTCCGGAATAATCAAGCGGCGGCGTAAGTAATTGTAATTCTTATTCATAAGGAACAATATATCAATCTTCGTCAAAAGAGTACTGCCCATCTGCTCCAAATGGAGCCATTCTTACTATCTGCGGTCGTGCGAGGTAATAAATTCAGACGCTCAACCCTCGTCTCCTCTCCGCAGTATCCCATTAGGCCATATCAGGCAAAAAGCCTACCTTTGGTGCAGTATCCGAATGCAAAAATAGTATTTTTTTACAGAATAGCAAAATGGCAAAAGTTTTAATTTTAGAGCAATCAAAAAGTGTGCGCAACAATCTGCGCGAGAGGTTGGAGTTCGAGGGTTTTTCGACCGAGGGGGCCGAGAGCCTTGCGCTCGCTCGGAAGATGTGCGAGAATATAGCCTTCGACATCATCCTTGCCGACAATGCCGAGGGGTTGGAACAGACCGAACTCCCCTTCATTATACTCTCGCGCAATAACGATATCGACTCGGCAGTCGAGGCTGTGCGACACGGAGCCATCGACTTTTTGACCAAGCCTATCGATATGAACAGATTGCTGAAATCTATCCATAAGGCTATCGCACAGCCACCGACCGAAAGCACACTCATCCCGCGCCACAAATCCACACGACAACGCAACAGCGCCGAGTGCCACACCATAGAGCCGATAGTCGGCAAATCGGAAGCTGTCGTGCGCGTGCGCGAACTCATTGATAAAGTTGCGCAGAGTGAGGCCCGCGTGCTTATAACCGGCGAGAATGGTACCGGCAAAGAGCTTGTCGCCAAGTGGTTGCACTGCAAAAGCCACCGCGCCGATGCCCCCTTCATAGAGGTAAATTGCGCAGCCATACCATCGGAATTGATCGAGAGCGAACTATTCGGACATGAGCGCGGAGCCTTTACCTCGGCAATCAAACAACGCAAGGGAAAGTTCGAACAGGCAGACGGAGGTACGCTATTTATGGACGAGATAGGCGATATGTCGCTCTCGGCGCAGGCCAAGGTGCTGCGAGCCTTGCAGGAACGCAAGATATCGCGTGTAGGTAGCGACCGCGATATCGAGGTCGATGTACGAGTCATTGCTGCCACTAACAAGAATCTCGAATACGAGATTCGGGAGGGCAACTTCCGCGAAGATCTCTACCACCGCATTGGCGTAATCTTAATCAAGGTACCACCACTACGCGAGCGCAAAGGTGATGTTGCAATTCTGGTCAATCACTTCTTGGAGAGTATCTGTCGCGAATATGATATTCCCACCAAACGGATCGATACCGAAGCCGTTGCTATGCTTTCGGAGAGGCGTTGGAGTGGCAATATACGCGAATTGCGCAATATTATCGAGCGACTTATTGTGCTGAGTGGCGCAACCATAACCAAAGAGGATGTTGAGAGATACTGCTGAAAGGGCGTTGTGGCAATGACCGGAGTTCGGATGAGAGAGGCAAAAGAGTCATAACAGCAGCAAAAAGAGCGAGAATTTTGTAAAATTCCATCAAAAAAGCGGAAAAAGTAATTTTTTTCCGAAAAAAGTTTGGCGGAAAAGAATTTTTGCTTTATCTTTGCCCTCGCAATCGGGTAAAACCGAGCGCGGTAATGCCTCTTTAGCTCAGTTGGTAGAGCACGACACTCTTAATGTTGGGGTCCAGGGTTCGAGCCCCTGAGGGGGTACGAAGAGAAGAACGCGAGTTCTTCTCTTTTTTTGTGCCCCCTCAGGGCGCGAGAACCCTGAATGCGCCTCCCTTTCAGGGAGGTCGGGAGGGTGTAAATTAAATGAGCACACGACTGCCTACTGCAAGTAGCGCAGTCGAGCCCCTGAGGGGGTACGAAAAGCGAAAATCGAAAGGTTTTCGCTTTTTTGTTTGTATTCAGCAAGTTAACAATCCCCGTCAGACGCGCTTCTGGCGGGGATGTCGTATTTTTGTCGTTTCGTGTCGTAGTTTGTCGTATGATTTTGCGACAAAACTGCGGAACCTATTTGAGAACCTATTGCGACAAAGTGCGACATTGGTTCAATTTTATAGAAACCTATATCCCATTAGCATATGCCCTGGTTGCACCACACCTGGCTTTGTTCTGCTGAATTTTAGGACAGCATTTGCGCATATCCTGGCATAGTGTTGCTGTACCCCCAAAATAATTTGCAGATAGTTTGGAATTAACTTGACACTTCCGAATAGTGAGCTTATGTTTGCACTCGTAAACCGTTCATTGAGAGTGTGTTGGAGTGTTGTCGTAGCATTGTCGCATAGGTGTCGCACCATTGTCGCAAGCAACACTCTTCCATAGAATTTAATTGCGGTACTTTTGTGAAGAGAAGTTACTAATTTTAAGGAGGATGAATATGTAGAGGTTACTCCTCACTCGATGCGATTGAGAAAAATCCTTCTTAATGAGATAGATAGAAAGAGAGCGGCCAAATAGTTGGGCTATTAGTTATTAGCCATTGGCTTTTTACAATTAGAGCGAGAAATTTCTCGCTCTTTTTTTTGTGATAGTTAGAATTATTTTCTACCTTTGTAGTGTAGTCCGTATGGATTGCAGACATTTAATTAGATGGAAGTGTATTAGCTTTTATCTTGCGTAGAAATCCGGAAAATTTCAAAACGACCAAGGTAAGCAGACGCACTCATCACCTTGTATTGGTTATGGGCTCCACAACCCTAATCCCAATACGGGTGTGGGGTATTGTTTATTTGGTCCAAGGCAATTCCGGAGCCTCTACGCAGATAAACTAATCGGCTCCACACTTTCTTTTTTTCATCACAGCCTATTCGGAGTTGGTAGGCAACAAACGAGTAAAACTATGAAAAAGTTATTACTTTTGCTTGCGCTTGTCGGAATGGTAGCTGTCGGATGTACCGACAATTCGACCGATGATGATCAGAATCCTCCAACCGAACAACCCGGCCCAAGTGGCGATGAGGATTTGAGCTTTACAAACAACACCAACACCGCCCCTACAATTTCTCACGAGGGCGGAACAGCCAAGATTTCGTTTACTGCATCGCTATCGTGGAGCGTTTCGGTCTATGCCGATTGGCTCTCGGTGTCGCAGGATGAGGGTGAGGCAGGCAACGGCAGTTTCGTAATTACAGCCGAACCTAACACCACCGCAAAGGAGCGTAAAGGTGTTGTAGCCATTAAGTTGAGCAACAACAAGAGCTACGAAATTACGGTCAAGCAGTCGTTCAATGCCGATAGCGACGATATCGAGTTTATCAACAACACCAACACCGCACCTCATATGGAGTTTGGTGGTGGTACGGTGCAAATTGCATTCCTCGCCAAGACCGATTGGACAGTAACCTGCTATGCCGATTGGCTCTCGACCTCGAAGAGTAGCGGTGCTGCTGGCGAAAATAGTTTCTTTATCACAGCCGCCTCCAATCCGAAAGAGGAGGAGCGTTCAGGCGTTGTGGCTATCAAGTCGAAAAATAATAAGTCCTACGAGATTAAGGTTACACAAGACCCTAACGCTGGTATTATGCAACTTACGGTTGCTGCTAACGAGGTGCTCTACACCTCCGTTTTCGACACTCAAATCC
>JAZSOV010000076.1:0-8241 GCA_045537095.1 Alistipes sp. | reverse complement strand
AAAAAAGCTAATGGACAATAGCTAAAAGCTAAAATATATTTGTATGATACTTAAATTCAGAATGTTGAGCGATGAGAACGATAATTTCGTTCGCGATTTCGAGGTGGATCCGATGATGAAGTTGTCGGAGTTCCACGACTTTATTATTCGCTCTATTGGCTACGATGACTGCATGGCTTCGTTCTTTACCGCTGATGAGGAGTGGCAGCGTTGTCGTGAATTTACATTGATGGATATGGGCGATACGGGCTACGATGGCGAAGATGCGCCACTGCCAATGTCGCAGACCTCGTTGGCGGAGATTATCGTTGCCGACTACACCCGACTCATCTATCTCTTCGATATGTTTGCTGAGCGTGCCTTCTATATCGAGTTGGTAGGCTCAGCGGAGCCTAATCCGGCTCTCGAATACCCTCGCGTAGCTTTCGAGAATGCTCCGGTACCCGATCAATACGATCCCGATGCCGTGGATTCGAATGCCGGTTCGATATTCGAGGAGATGATGGATGACTTCGGAGGCTTTGACGGAGATGGTGATGGCGATGACGAGTGGTAGGAAGCGACTTATCGTAATTGTGGGTGCCACAGGCTCGGGTAAGACCGATTTGAGTATTGCTGTGGCCGAGCACTTTGGCGCACCCATAATTTCGACCGACTCGCGCCAATTCTATCGTGGTATGGCGATAGGTACGGCGCAACCTCCGCGTGAGCAGATGGAGCGTGTGGAGCATCATCTGGTCGATTGTCTGGATGTTACCGAAGATTTCAACTGCGGTGCCTACGAGCGTGTTGCTTTGGATAGATTGACTCAGCTGTTCCGTAAACACGATACGGTGGTTGCGGTGGGCGGATCGGGCTTATATATCAAGGCGTTGTGCGAAGGAATGGATGATTTGCCCGATGCAGAGCCTGCGCTGCGAGAGGAGTTGCTTGCAAGGCTCGAAACGGAGGGCTTGGAGTCGCTTGTGGAGCAGTTGCGGGAGTTGGACGAGGCCTACTATAACGAAGTTGACAGATGCAATCCACAGCGAGTTCTGCGTGCCGTAGAGGTCTGCCTGACCACAGGGCAACCCTACTCGTCGTTACGAAAGGGCGGTACTAAAAAACGCGATTTCGAGATTGTGAAGGTGGGTATTGACTACCCTCGCGAGGAGCTTTACGACCGCATAAATCGTCGTGTAGATATGATGATTGAGGCCGGCTTGGAGGCGGAGGCGAGGGCAATGTTGCCGCAACGCCATCTGAACGCCTTGCAGACGGTGGGTTTTAGCGAGTTGTTCGATTATTTCGATGGGATAATCTCAAAAGAGGAGGCGATAGAGCTGATTAAGCGCAACTCACGACGCTACGCCAAACGACAGATGACCTGGTTTAGGCGTGATAAGGATATTCGATGGTTTACAAAACCAAAGCCCGAAGAGGTTATAGAATATCTCGAAGCAAAATAGGCTCGGCAAACTGCCGAGCCTATTTATTTGCTATTTCAATTCGTATTCCATTGTCTGCACCTTGCCGCGCTTATCCTTGTAAGTGATACGGTACTTACCCTTGAAACCTCGGAACTGCACCTTGCCCTGCTCGTCGGCCTTAACCGCCAGGTTGGTCTTCCACTCGTGGTTAATAAGCTGGTCGAGAGCGTAGTACGAAGGTTTTGCGGTCATATCACGATTGAACAATCCCGAAACCGTAGGCTCTTTCTTCGCTCCGCAACCGTCCACTACATTCCACCAAGTGATACCCATCATCTTCTCCTGCGAGAACCACAAGCGGTAGAGCTGCTGCGTGATAATCGCCTGAATCATCAAACCTCGCTCGTCGGGCGATGGCGCGGTGATTGTGATCTCGCTCAAATGGAGTGGCAATCCCGCTTGCGATGCCCAACCGAGATACTCGCGAACCTGCGATGGAGTCTGAATCTTTACTCCGTCGGCAATGGCCTGACAGAGCTTTACATTGAAGATATGCATCTGTACGCCCATAACATCAATCTTGCAGCCACGCTCCAATAGACGATTAACCTGTGCTGTATAACCCGGCTTGCGGTGGTAGTCGTTAATATTAAGCTGCACATCCTTCGGGAAGTATTTCTCTGCCCACTTCAACGACTTGTACGGATAGTCGCCCGTCATAATTCCGTAGCGGCTCTTTGCCACAGGGAAGTTCTCTGGGATGCCGTTTGCCTCATCATCCAATGCGCTCTCATTCACTACATCGTAGCTGTGCAGACGACCCTTGTAGCGCTCTGCGATCTGCTGAATACGCTTTTCGAGCAGATTATCAACAACCTTCGGATAGTTCGGGAAGGCTTCGGCAACCTCGTCGAACGACATGGCGTCCCACTCGGCAGATGTCTTATCTTTGCTGGCCCAGCGGTTTGGCTCATTCGGGAAAAGACGCTTGAAGTTCGCCTTCTCTTCGGCAGTAAATAGTTCGCTGTGCCAATATGGCTGCTGCCACTTGCGGTTACCCCATACGAGGACATGGCCGTGCATACGAATACCCTTCTTCTCGCAGAACTCAACAATCTGATCTGTCGAAGGACGGCGCCAATGCAACTCGGCGTGTGGATCTTTGCAGTTGTTCCAATACTCCTCCGTGTCGCGGTACTCGGTCGCAAAACGAGGTTTTCCACGCTCCAACTCGAACTCCTTCCAATAGAATGGTACGGTAGCGCGGTTGAAGAGTGTGCCGTATAGCTCCTTGTAGCGATCGTTGTACTCCTTCTTGCCGAGCTGGTTGAAGTTGAAGATGTGCGCACCAAAGACAAATTCGTGCGAAATCTGCTCAATCTTCACATCGCGCTTGCGACCGATGTTCGGGAGAACGACCTCGCCATCCGCCTTGCGATACTTCTCGATATCGGCATCGATGCGAGCCTGCTCCTCGGCGTTCCAAATCTTCCAATACGCCTCGCTCATGTAGCCCTTCGTGTCCTCGGCTTGCGAGCGTGGGAATGTCGGAGCTTGCGCCTGCGCAGTTACGCCAATCATAAGTGCGGTAACTGCCAGTAATAAAGTTCTTTTCATACTCTATTTTAGGTTATATGTAGTGTAATTGCTTATTTTTTCAACTCGTATATAGCCTCGCGCTTCTCTCCCTTGCTGTCGGTCCAAGTGATGCGATACTTACCTGTAAAGCCGCGCCATGCGATATTGCCCTCACCGTCAGGAGTAAGGGTTTCGTTTGTACGCCACTCCTTGTGGATAAGGTTGTAGAGCGCGTGATATGCCAACTTTGGCTTCATGTCGCGTGTGAACAATCCCGAAATTGTAGGCTCACCCTTGTATCCGCAATCGTCAACCAAGTTCCACCATGTAATAGCGGTCATATTCGGATAGCTGAACCATAAGCGGTAGAGGTTTACTGCTATGATGGATTGAATCATCTCGCCGCGATAGTCGGAGTTTGGCGAGGTGATAGTAATCTCGCTCATGCACATTGGCAGATTGTTCTCGGCAAGTTTGTCCAGCACATAGTATGCTCTTTGTGGACTCCAAATATCTTTACCTTGTGCTACGAGTTCTGCATTACGATGTTTACGCATAAGGTGCATCTGAATACCTATCATATCGATTTTTGCTCCACGCTTCAAGAGAGTTTTGATCTCATCGCTGTAAATATCGGCATTTTTGTACTTCGAGTCCGATTGAGTCTCGTTGATGTTGAGCAAGGCATTGCCATTGTTCAACTTTTCGGCAAGGTCAAATGAACGATATACATAATCGCCCGGCATCAGGCCGTAACGATGAGCCTTGCATAGTTTTGAGCCGGGGATAAGCGTGTTGTGTTTATGCTCGGTATAACTCTCATTTACTACATCCCAACTATCCACACGGCCATCATACTGTTTCATAATCTCCTCCAAGTTACCAAATACTCGTTTGTTAAGCAATTTTGTGTATTCTGGAACGATGGCAGCGATTTCATCGCCTGATAAACGATTGTATGTTGCACAGTTACGGCCATCTTTGCTCTCTACGCGGAATTTATCGAGGGTATCGAGTGCTGCCAACTCGTGTGCAGGAACGCCATCGCGCAACCAGTCGGGAGATTGAATAGACATGTGTCCCCAAACGAGTGGGTGTCCGTGAACAGTTACATCGTGCTCCTCGCACCACTTGATTACAGGCTCGGTAGGAGGACGGCGCCAATGCGGCTGCATGTGAGGTTCTTCGCAGTTGTTCCACCACTCTTCGCTATCCCACTCCTCGGCAAGAAAACGCTTTTTGCCCTGCTCCAATTCGAGATCTTTCCAATAAAATGCCACTGTGGCGCGGTTGAAGAGCGTACCGAAGAGATTTTTGTAGATGTCGTTGTACTCCTTCTTGCCTAATTGATTCCAATTGAATGAACTTGCACCGAAGCCGAAGTCCGAAGATATTTGCTCGATAGTAACCTTTGTGTCGGGAGCGATATCTCCAACTGTAAATTGAGCATCGGCCTTACGATTCTTCTCGATGTCTGCATCGATGCGGGCTTGCACCTCAGGAGTCCAATAAGACCAATACTTGTCGGACATAATCTTCTCGGTATCCTCAGTAGCTGTACGAGGAAATTTGTACTCTTTCTCCTGCTGGCATGCAGTCAAACTTGCCAATAGCAGGAGTGCGCTCAAAATGTACTTCATAATAAATATAGTTTTGGTGTTTTGTAAAATTTCTTATCACAAAGGTACAAATTGTTTTTGTATAATAATTTTATAATGTGGAATAGAGTGATTTTTTTGCCGATTGGCTAAAAAGTTAAAAGTGTAGAGTTAGAAGTTGTGCCCCCGACTGACTGATTTCCGACTCCGTGACCTTCAATAATGTCAAATAGATTCCTTCGGAATCGAACGGTCGCCGCAGTTGAGAGGCGACCGAAGTGTGGCTGTTGCAATTGGAGATTGTTGGCTTTGGCTGATAATGGCTGAAAATAATATTTTCAAAGGCAATTATCGGACAAAGACAAATATTTGCGACAGCAAACAACAGCCATACGCAGATAAGTCGCCCGAAACGCCACCGACTGACCGAGTCACGCGAACGAGTACGAAAAAAAGAGTCCGCTATAGATAAATAGCGAACTCTGTTTTAAGTACTCGGAGCGGGAATCGAACCCGCACGGCCATTACTGGCCACAGGATTTTAAGTCCGGCGTGTCTACCTATTCCACCATCCGAGCCCTATTTGCGGTGCAAATGTACAATTAAAAATGCAAAATGCAAAATTCAAAATGCAAAATTGCCGGAAAAACAACAAACCTATCTCGCCCCTTTCAGACGGTTGCATCGTTTGCACAACATTTGGCAGTTGTCGACTGTTGTTGTACCACCCTCTGCCCACGGCGTAATATGGTCGCCCTCCATCTGTTCGAGCGCAAACCTCTCGCCACACGCAGGGCACACGCCATCTTGTCGCTCGTATGCCTCACGCTTCTGCTTCTCCGAGAAGGCTCGAATGCTCAAATATCGCTCATCGCCCGTCAGTAGATAGGGGTAAATGCCCTTTTTGTTGGTTACATCCTCATCGAGCATCAACTCTTTTACTTGCTCTTCGAGTGCTACGGCATCGAATGGCTGATTACCATACTTATTATATAGCACACCCCACGCAACGCCCTTCATCTCTTTGCGGTATTTCGGGAAAATCAGTCGCACCCAATTTATCACGCTTTGGAAATATAGCCACAACTCGGCAGCATTCGCATCGTTCTGATGCGTAGCCATATAGTACTCTATATTGTGATTATCCTTTTCGGCTATCCACGCTATTGCCGTTTCGAGATACTCTTGCCGTATTGCCGAGCCACTCATGTAGTTTCCGCCAAGTCCGTATGCAGGGCAAGAGGTCTTGCTGAAATATCGCTTTGCATCCGACACCCACGACCCCGAATATACCGCATTTCGCAACTCTTGGTCGGTAAGTTTCTCGCCGGCGATATTGATTGTGCGAAACCACTCCAACTTCTCGCTATCCGTGCCACTGCAAAGGTAAATCATCAGCTTATAGTCAAGAAATCGCTTTTGCTCGTCGTTTTGCAGATTGTGGAAATAGCGCATATCGTAGGCAAATACGCTCGTTACATATTGGCAGATGGATATTGTACGCTGTTGCCCGTCTATCACCTCGAATGTGCCATCGTCACACACCGCCCAATACATCACATTAAGCGGGAAATCACGATTTATGGTTGTTATCACAGCATCGCGTTGCTTGTCTTTGTAGACAAATTCGCGCTGATACTTCGGGCGGATATTCAACTTGCCCCCATAGCCGACAACGCCCTCCTCATTGTTATCACGATAACCCTCTACCAACTCTCGAATGGTTATCTCTTTAAGTTCGATATTCATAGTTTAATTATGTTTTTGTATCCGTCATTCCGAAGGAGTGAAGCGACTGTGGGAATCTCCCTTATTGTTATTAAAGGTAAAGCGGGAGATTGCCACGGCTTGTTCCAAGCCTCGCAATGACGATTTTTATTATTTTTTGATTTTGCGAATTAGAATGCGCATGTATGGGATTACGGGAACTCCATTATTGTCATAATAACCCAAAACTGGATGATCTGCTTTTATTGCACCTTTTTGTCCACTGCGATAGTAATCATCAACAAATTTCTGTGATAGTCCGTAATTACAATTAGGCAATGAACGATATAAAAGACCTTGACCTTGTCCTATTATTTCAAATTGATTCGGATTGTATTTATCGAGAAATGTAATAGGTACACCCATAACTCCATCGTAGTCACAAGGTATATCCGAAACTTTATCTACATTTATAGCATTGTAGTTGTCGTAGGTTGGATATAATTCAGGAACAAATTGTTTGTATAAAATAATACCTTCATTGCGTTTACTATGTTCGAGATTAGTGTACCAACCAATATTTCCAAAATTCTGAATGTTTCCTTCTGGTTTCAAAAAGGTTTTTACACCATTTATACCTATCCATATTCTATTATCCTTTAACAAAGGGAATATTTCCTTATAAGTAATAGCATTTTTGCTACCTATTATTAAGAATTTCTTGTCATACTCAATTAGTTGGGCTACATACTCACGGAATAGCGAAAATGGTGGGTTGGTTACAACTATATCGGCTTGTTTCAATAACTCGATGCACTCTGCCGAACGAAAATCGCCATCGCCTTTGAAATAGTGAATACCTATTTCATCAGGAGAAGGTATCCTATCTCCATTTTTATCGCCAAGATACTCTAACCAAATAGCTTGCTCGCTATTATGTGTGCTGAATAAGTCTGCATCTTGATTTTTGTAGCAAGTGGTAATTAGTCGTTTAAGTCCAAGATGTTCAAAATTATAAGCAAAGTAGTGAAAGAAATTAGAGATGCGAGGGTCATCGCAGTTGCATAGTACGGTCTTTCCTCTGAAATGCTCCTTATAGTGCGATAGTTCTCGCTCGATATCGGATAGTTGAGTATAGAACTCATCATTCTTCGCCTTCTTGGCTTGGGTTAGATTTGCGTTTGCCATAGGTCTTGGAGTTTTTCTTTTAACTCCTGACCAATAAGCAAAAAGAAAGGTGCGAAACTATCCGATTTGCTTATATCAATCCGTGGCTCGGCAAAGCCAATGTAATCTATAAGCACGAATAGCCCACACCCAGAGGTGTGAACTTTCAAAACTTATTCCGATTACATCTAGAAATTTGCCGATTTCGGATTGCGGAACAAGAGCTAAAAGCTCAATTAGTAATATGTTAAATCAAAATCTTCTCTTATATCTTCTCTATTTTTTCGTTTTTTCTATTACAAATATATATAAAATAGTCCAATTATCTGCTACTTGCGTTTGCTCTTGCGTGGTGCGCGGTGGCTCTTTTTGCGGGCCTTATTGATTTTACGGCGAATACCCAAAACAAACAGAACGCCAAACGATACCACGATAATCATCAAGTTCCACAGTGGCACATCATCGCCCTTTACACGCGCCCACATCTCCAACATCTTCGGTGTGCGCGAGCCCGAGTCGTGCATCATAGCGCAACGCTCGATAACCGCTTTGTCGGGATACTGCACAGGGTCCAACTTGACCATCTCGGCTCCCTCGCCAAAGAAATATGAGGCATCAACGGTCGCTTCGAGTTCGTCATCGCTCTGTGCTTCAAGTACTTCGGGAGATGCAATAACGCTCACATAGCCAATCTCGTCCATATTGCGAATGGCGATATCGGGGCGACACATAAAGTTGATAAAGTAGCGTGCAGCCTTGGTATTTACGGCATATTTCGGAAT
>JAZSOV010000017.1:0-38999 GCA_045537095.1 Alistipes sp. | reverse complement strand
TACTTCAAGTGAAGGTAACGAATAGAATAACCTTCTTCGAGCATCCTCATATATTTGAGCAATGCTCCGTAATCGTGTTTTTTGCGCATAAAGAAACCCCAAAAGTTTTTTGTCCAAACTTTTGGGGTCACTTCAATTTTTACTTGGACACACCTCTCCATCGAGAAATTGCTTATGGTATTTAGTTATCGATAGATTTTGCGTTGTTATCGTTCAAGAGTTGTTGGATTAGAGCCTTCTCCTCATTATCTAACTCCTCATTGAGCTCCTCCATAATCTTTCGGGATAGGTTGTTCTTGTCATCTCCTTTTTTCATTATGCGCTCCACCTCGCTATCCGAAGAGAACGAAGCAAATGAATGCTCTTCGGCATAATCAACACCTGCAAAGATTGTTCCTATAAGGACAAGTAACCACGCCAAAATTGTTACGAGAAGCACCCACCAACGAGGTTTTTTATTTATCAGCAGAGTAACAAATAGGTAGCCGATATAGATTGCAGGGACTAAGATTAGCAGTAACGCAAAAGCCATCAATGGTACACCAACCTCATTTGCCGCATCAATTACTCCTGCGAAGTTGCCTATATCAACTATAAACAGATTGCCTACACCTGCCGTAATAACAATGAGCGAAAACAGTAGGAAAAATACGACAAATGCGACAGGAAATAGCAGGAGTCCGAGCAACACCTTCATCACAATCACCATAAAGCGACCAAAAGTTGTTACTACCGAAGCCACGCTTGACTTCGCCTGCTCCTCCTGCGTTGCTCCTTGGCGGTTGGCGATGGCGCTGGCAGAGATAGGCTTACCTTCCGCTTCGAGTTTCTGACGAGCCGACTTCGCCTCTGGAATGGCAAACCACAAGATAAGGTAGGTTATAAAAAAGACAGCGCAGAGATTGCCACCGAGTGTGGATAACCAATGGAGGAATGGTGCGCCAATCACTACAAGAATAAGAGGTGATGCCATAGCCAATCGAATCCACACTGCATCAACGCCAAAATGTTTTGCCAAACCTGCGCAGACACCGCCCAACTTTGCATTTTCGAGGTCGCGGTAGAGGCGGCGCGGAATACGGCTTTCGCTGCTATTGTCCGCCTTCTCCTCCTCGCCCGAAATAGCCTCCGGCGAGCCGAGTTGCTCGATGATATTCTCGATAATCGGCAGTGTAACAACGCACTGCGCATCGCTCTGTGCCGAGAGTATCAACTCGGCAATACGAGCCTCGATATCCGCCAAAATCTCCTCGCTGTCGGGGCTCTCTTTATACGCCTCTTTGAGTGATTTGAGATAGCTGTTCAGACGGTCGTATGCTGCCTTCTCAAAGGTGAAGCCAACACCCGAAATACTGCATTTTTTAATCTCGTTCATATCTGGTCCTCCTACTTTTTACGAATTGAACTTGCTCCTGTATTGGAGATTATATTTACTTGACAATCACCACTATAAATGATTGATGATGCACCCGATGCCGAGGCGTTCAGCAGTTGCAGACACTCCACATTTATTGCCGATGCTCCGCTTGCTTGGGCGGTGCATTGAACGCCGATTGCCGAAGCCTTCGATGCTCCCGAACATTCGAGGTCGAGGGTTGCAGTGCGCAACTTCTCGGCGCGCAAGGTCGATGCCCCCGACAAATCTATCTCGGCATCTTTTACTTGGCCTGTAAGAGTGGCTACCGAAGCCCCTGAGAGGTCGATATCGAGGTCATCGGCTGTCAACACTGCCTTAATTGTCGAAGCACCCGAAGCATCTATCGAAACCTCCTTTGCCGCTGCTGTAACCTCAATCACCGAGGCGGAAGTTGCCTCCAAATCCAACTCCTCGCACGAGATTGTCGGCTTGACAATCACGCGGGCAGCCGTAGATGTCGTAATCTCGTTTATCTTGCCGTTGTAAGGTACATAGACCTCTGCCAAAAGGTTAGAACGGCGCGATACGGGCGTACCCGAAAGTAGGGTAGCGTAGAGTGTGCCCTCTTTGACTTTGAGTGATACATACGGAATAACCGACTGCGGTGCACGAACGATGATATTGCCCGTAGTGCGCTCCTCTACGATAAGGCGAATGGCCTTCGACACCTCTATCTCGTTGAAATCCATTGCTGAACGGCGAGCCTCCATTACAATTTTGTGCTCGTTGGCAAGCAGAATACCGGTCTTGGTGTTTGCTTCGCCATCGGTGACAACATCAACGCCTGCAACATCAACGCTAACACTTGCGCCTTCGCCATCTTTGGCTTTCACGCCTGCAGGAGATACACTCACTTTTGCTCCATTGCCATCTTTGGCTTTTACGCCCAAAGGTGATATGCTGACCTTTTCTCCACTACTTGCCTCAACCTTAATCCCAAGAGGCGATATTTTTACTTTGTTACCCTCTCCATCTTTGATAGTAAAGGCGGAGGCACTGCTCACTACTAACAATGCAGATATTGCAGCAGCTAAAATTTTCTGTCTCATATTCAAAAGTTTTTATCGTTTATTTCTGATGTTATCAATCTGCTCCACAAGCGTATCCCACGCCTCGTCTAACGATGCGAGGTAGGTACGCCCCTCGGCAGTCAGGGTGTAGTACTTTCGTGGCGGTCCTTGCAAGGACTCCTCCCAACGATAAGTTAGATAACCGGCATTCTTCAATCGTGTCAGCAGGGGATAGAGCGTACCCTCGACAACAATCATTTCTGCCCTCTTCAACTCGGTAATAATGGCCGGCGCATACGAATCGCCATTTGCCAATATCGCAAGCACACAATACTCCATTATGCCCTTGCGCATCTGTACTTTTATATTATCTTTTTCCATGTTCTTAGCTGTTAGCCATTAGCCATTGGCTGTTTTGAAATTGATAATTCTCAATTCTCAATTCTCAATTCTCAATTTTTAATTTTTAATTTTTAATTGAGCCTACTCTTCCGGAATCAGCAACCACATAACGATATATACCCACAACGACATTCCGCCAAATATTATCAGGCAGAGCATAACAATACGCAAAGTCGTTGAGTCGGTGCCAAAATAGTTGGCTAAACCACCGCATACTCCCGCTATCGAACGGTCGGTGCGTGAACGACGCAATAATTTTTGTCCCATACCACTACTATTTTTAGTTTCACTTTGATTCTCTGCTCCAAAATCGTCGGGCGTGCCGATGCGGGCAATTGCTCGCTCTACCATCGCGAGTGTTACTACCATCATCGCCGAAGGCAACGACTCACGAAGTATCTCGGCGATGCGAATCTCGATATCGTTCATTACCTCCTCGGTATCGCTCGCAATGCGGCGGCGCACATCGTTGAGGTAGATGGTCAGTCGGTCGTAGGCATCGCGGTCAAGCGTGAAAACCTGCTGTCCGATATTTGCATTTATAGCCTCTTTCATACTCTATTATATTGTTATATTTATAATCCTGCTCCTTTTGAGTTTCCACCTATATTATCTCCACCATCGTCAGACTTGGCGTTTGTGCGCTTGACATACAAACCCTGCTTGCCGAAGTTGTAACTTACGGAGAGTCGTATGCAACGACCTACGGTGCTATTTGATGCCCACTGACGATAGGTTGGCGTGTCGGACATCGTCTTGAAGGTTGATTGTCGTTCGTGCGGATTATATACCGCAACGGCAATCTCCAACTTATCTTTCAGTAACTTCTGTCCGAGGCGAGCCTGCGTTCCGAATACCCAATTCGTACCGACACCACCCATCTGTGGCTCCATACGCAACAAATACTCTCCGAGAGTAAGCCTTGCACCCTTCCACAACGCAATCATCATATTGAGGTTGTGCGACAAGGTCCAGCCCTTGCTCTCAATACCCTCGTTAGGCAACTTGAACGCCAAGTGCCCACCTCGCACCGAGAGTGAGAGGTTGAATTTCGATGATGGGCGATAGGAGAGTGACACCCCTGCGCCATAACCGCGCATACGACCGTGGTTGCGATAGGTGGAGTTCACAAAACCCTCATCATCTATAAATGAGTATGCCGATATAAGGTTGTTCGAGAGGCGCGAATACAACTCGCCCGTTGCGCTCCACTTGTTGTCCGAATAGGCATATTTGAGCGATAGGTTGTGAGTAACACCTGTGCGGAGGTCGGGGTTTCCGTACTGCTTCTCTGCCATACCCTCTGTTACAAACGGAGTCATAGCGTGTATGCCCGGGCGCGAGAGTCGCTCCGTGTAGGAGAATGCGAGTGTGTGCCCCGTCTTTGGCAGATAGGTCAAAGAGATATAAGGCACTACATTTACGAGTGAGGTGTTCCACTTCTCTCGCTTATCGCTCTGATAGTCGGTTGCGTACCACGCCCCCTCCAAGCGACCGCCTGCACGCACCGAAAGTTTATCCATCGAGTAGGCGTAACCTGCATACACACCGAGTACATTGCGGATAAGGCGCGTAGCCCCCTGCGACTCGGCGAGTATGGCATTTGTCGCATCGCTATTTGTTTGGTGCGTAGTTGTCAGCGTATTGTCGTACGAGTGCTTTGCTCCTGCCTCGATGGTGTGGTGCTTGTTTATCGGGTTGATATAGTCTATTTGCGCCACATTTTGCAGTGCAGATGCAACTTGATTAGTCAAAATGTTCGTGCCTGCAATACCATTCCCGTATGGGAGATAGAGTCGTAACTGATTTGACTCCTGTGGCGGGATAATCGAGATATTATCCGACACGGTCAGCGTGTGTCCCTCGCCCTTGAAGGAGTGCTGATAACTTACCGTAGCATCAACACCAATCCAATCGTTCGTGTTGGTCTGTGACGAGTTGTAGCCATATAGCAACGCCTTGTTGCTGTCGAAATAGTCGTATTTGGCTCTGACTTCGCTCTTCTGCTTGCCGCCCCAAACGCCAACCTCGGCGGTAATGAGGTTTACCGAGTCAATCTGATAACTCGCATTTACATTGCCATAGAGCGAATAGTAGCGATAGCCGTAGTTGCCATCGGCATTCATATAGCGATAACCTGCGCCATCAACCAGATTCTCGAAATGGTTGCTCTGCGTACCCACGATATCGCGATTAGCCCACGCCTGCGAGTAGTAGAGCGAGGTTGAGAGCGACAACTTCTTGGTCTGCACCGTAAATTGTGCTGAGTTGTTGGTGTTCCAGTTGCGATTAAACCAATTGCCGGCAGCAAGATTTATGCGACCATTGTAGCCATCGAACTTTGCCTTTGTGGTGATGATATTCAAAACACCACCCACACCCTCGGCATCGTACTTCATCGAAGGGTTTGTTACGACCTCGATACGCTTGATTGACGAAGCGGGCATACTCTTGATAATATCGGCGAAGTTACGCGACATGGTAGAGGATTCATGACCATTTACGAGTATCTTGTAGTCGCTCTGTCCATTCATCAATACATTTCCGCTTGCATCGAGCGAGAGTTGTGGCACTTTGCGGATAATATCTTCGAGCGTACTTGTCGAAGCCTCAGGGTCGTCCTCCACCGAGTAGGTCAATTTTTCGGCATCGGCGGTAACGATAGGCTTCTGAACGGTGATATTTACTGCATCTACCGCAACACCCTCCGTTATGGCTATCTCGCCTAAATCTATACGCTTGTTTGCTGCCTCAACTTGTTGTTTGTGGGTATTATAGCCAACGGATGATACCTCCAATACCATCTTGCCCGTCTGCTCGGTTTCGAGCAAAAACGAACCATCGGCACGCGCTGCAACAGCGGTGACAATCGTGGTGTCGCGCAAGAGTGCGACTGTGGCATAACCCACCTCCTTGCGCGAGGTGGCATCGACCACCTTTCCCAGTAGGGTGGTCTTTGCCGACAGTGCTGTCGTTGTCAATAACAACACAAATGTTAAAAAATACTTGCCCATTATTCCTGTTATTTTAGTTCTTTGTCATCGCAAATATAATGCATTTTTCAGTACTATGCAATAAAAGGTACTGAAAATTTTACAAGATAGTGCAAAAAAATAGTATATTCATCGAAAAACGATAAATATACCTATATTATATATGGTTATTGGGTGGAGGGAACTCCGAGCGTTGTCACGGCGCAACTAATTAAGGGCTAGTAAGGGAGCGCTGAAAGTTTTTTAGTTTTCCGGACTCCTGACCTTGTCACGGCGCAACTAATTAAGGGCTAGTAAGGGCAAGTAACGGCTAGTAAGGGAGCGCTGAAAGTTTTTTAGTTTTCCGCTTTTTTATACCCCCTCCGCTACGCTCGTCCCCCTAATTTAGGGGGACAATAGTTTATCTATAATATCATCTGCTGACGAAGGGAATGTTAAACCTTCGGCAGTCAGGCTCTACTCGGTTGTTGCAGTTGGATAGACGATATCATCCTCACTCTCCAAGAGTGTGATAAGGCTGCATGCTGCCGATGCATAGCCGCAGATCTTCGACATGTAGTTATTTTTGTCGAGTGTGGTAGTTGTTCCGCCTATGGTTAGGCAGCCTCCAACCTTACAGTTGTTGATTGAGATACTTGTGGTATCTGTTCTGCCTCCCGCAAGCGAACCGCACATTACCGCAGGAGCCAAGTTGTCACAGATATCAATAGCACAGTAACTCTGTATGTTGGATATCATCTTTGCGAGGAAACCGATTGCTCCACCGATGTAGGCATTAGTTGTTGCCTCTGTATTTTTGACGGTGATATCACCTGTATTGATGACACTTGTGAAGCTGTATTTCGAATCGGTATAGGTGTCCATGCGGGCATTGATACCTCCAATTTGGAGATTGGTACACTTGACGGTTTCCAACTCATCGGAGCCTCCAACCATGATATCACCGCTATTGATTATGTTGGTCAATCTCAAATCTATCATATTCTTATCTTTATTCATAAATCCAATAACACCCGACAAACCTATATCGAGAGTTGTGCCGGAAGATGGTGACACCCCTTTCATGGTAACATTGGCGCTATTGGTGAAGTCCTTGATGACGGATATGCCGGCCAAGTGGGTTAGCTTGCCTGTAAATCCTCCGTAGTAAGTATATTTATTGATACTCTTGGCATCGCATAGATACTGCATATGGTTGGAGCAGTTGTTGGATGTAACGGGGAATACGATATAGCCAATCATTCCTCCTACATAGGTGTAGTAGTGCATGCCACCTGTAACATTTAACATCTTGCTATTATCGCCTTTGCGGCCATTGTCGCAATTATTTATTGTGAATGGACACTTGTTTGCGTTGCTATTCGAGCCACTGATGTAGGTGGTACCGATGATACCTCCAACCCATGTGCGAGCATTAGTATCACTATATGCCTTGGTGTTTGAAATCACACTACCATAGTTGTCCACATTGTCGAATGAGAAAGTGGAAAGGGTTGAACTGTAACTGTATGTTAAACCGATAGCACCACCAATATGGTTCTCTAATTTGTGCGAAGTTGAGATTGTTGAGTATACATCCGCGTTATTTGTACAATCCTTTACGGAGAGGAGATTGTCTGCTGTATTCTTGTCGTCACTATAAGAGCGCGATGCAAGACGGCCCACCAATCCTCCGGTGCAGATTCTGTTAGTTGCAGTGCCAAGAGTCATCTTTACATACTCGCCTGAGTTTTCGCACCCCTCCATCATGACACGACCATACAAACATCCTCCGATACCTGCAACATGGAACTGATTGTCCGCGGTGATGGTAGAGGTGTCGAGCTCCACATTACCGCTATTCTTGCAGTTGGTGAGGGTGATGTTTGCAATGTGCACATTCTGCAAATCGCCAAAGCAGCCACCTATGGACGAATATGAACTACTTGTATTCGATTCGGTGATTTTTACGCTGACATTACCGCTATTTGAACAATCTGTCGCTGTGAAGTTGTGTAGGATTGGAGCCGAAGTCGACATTGCGAACTTGGAGAATACACCAGCTACATTTAGATCGACCGTAGCCCCCAACTCTGTGTTTACATCGCCCGTGTTGTGGCAGCTGGTCATATTTATTCTGTAATTGTGAAGGCGTGATAGAACGCCACCTACATTTAATACGGCCTCCGTAGAGCCCTTCACATGTATCAAACCATTGTTTGTGAGATTTGCAAGGATAACGGTCATGCCACTCTTTGAATGGCAGTAGGAGTCGGCAATTACACCACCGACACATGTTGCCTGCTGTGCCAAATCGTTACCCTCTGCGTCTGTTGCTGTTGTGACTGCAATTTCCAACGAAACCGAACAGCTATTTGTGCAGTTGCGAATCTCCCAATTATCCGAGAAGTTGCTTATCGAACCAATCATACCGCCGACCTTGTTCGCCACATTGTTCTCGCGAACAGCCTCAATAGAACCCTCGACCGAGCAGTAGGTAAGGCTTGTTCCGAGGTAGGTATTAACCAGCGCGCCCGTATTTTGCGATGTGTATGCCTTCGAAATCTTGACATCCTTCAAATGTACGCCTTTGATTGTAGCTGCCACAGAGTCGAACAATGGCTTTGTCAAACCCTTGATAGCGTAGCCATTACCGTTTATTTCGCCGGTGTAGTCAGGATTGTTGATTGGCG
Source organism: Alistipes sp. (assembly GCA_045537095.1). GTDB lineage: Bacteria > Bacteroidota > Bacteroidia > Bacteroidales > Rikenellaceae > Alistipes. Next base: position 30,505 of record JAZSOV010000017.1, on the reverse strand, counting down.
ACCAAGGCGCACCTGCTTTCTCCTCATCCGCTGCGGTAATTTCGAAATCCGAGGTGATGACAGCATCCGCATCTGCACCACCCTCGACAGCTCTCTTGAAGTTGAGCAGTGTAGCGTAGTCGTAAATGGCAAAAACCTTCGAGCCTTCGATTGGTACAAAGACGATGTCGCTCTTGAACTCGCGCACTGTGCCGGCTGCGATAGGCTTGCTCTCGTCGGCATTTATGGTAGTACTCATCACGCCACCTGCAATATCCTCCAAGACGACATACAACTCGCCATAGGTGCCTGCCGGAACGGCAACATGTATGTATTTGGTCTTATCCTCACTTAATGCTACTCCCTCCGCGCCGAAGTTGTAGGTGATAATCTCGGTAGCAGACTCAGTGGCAGTGAACCTGCCTGTCTCAAAGTCCATGTTGAATAAGCCGGCGATAGGGGTTCGCCCTACGGTTGATATACGAGCAGACGCAAGAGTTGCACTGCCCTTGATACCAATCTTCAATACGCTTGTGAGGTGGTTGAGTTGTGTGGCAGAGCCATCGGTGCTATAACCATACAATACTGTTGCATTGCTTGATATATTGTCTGCTTTGTAGGATTGCGTTGCAGGGAATAATACCTTGCCGACCTCTGTTGCAGGATAGGCGATGCAGTATGGCTTGTCGAGCGACTGCGTATCGAAAGTGAAGACTGCGGCATCGCTACCTGCCTCATACTCGGTAAGAACTTCTGAAAAGATGCCATTGATCGAGACTCTGTCGCCGACAGACCAAGTGAGAGGGTAGAGGCTTTCTGCTTTCTCGCCGAGCTGTGTGCGCGAACTTTCAATTGATGCCTCAATCGAAAGAGAGAGGGTTGTCTTGTTGCCCGCCTCTGCTCCAAGGTCGTTGGTGGTGTCAGTGGTGCAACTTGCGATTGTCACCATTGCCATAAATACCATGATTCTCGATAAATACTTCATCTATTCTCTATTTTTATGTTGCTTAATAATCTTATTTTCGGCGTTGTCATTTTCTCACCTGCTCTCAAAGAGAGCAAATATACTACAAAGGTAGTAATAATTTGTTTAATAAACAACAATGAAGAAGGGAGAGTATCCGAAATTTTCGAATGCTCTCCCTGATAGCTGTATAGAGTGCTACTACAAATTTTCCTTCTCAATATCTTTGAAGTAGCGATAGGTACCAACCTTCAACTCCACGGTAGCCTGCTCATCGCAAACAATCATTCCGTGAGGATGTACCTGAATGGCCGAAGCGGTGCAAGTGTGCGAATATGGACCCTCGATAGCGTTGTGGATAGCTGTTGCCTTCTTGTGCCCGTAGGCCTGAATAATAACTTCCTTAGCCGATAATACCGTAGCGATACCCACAGTCAAAGCATGCTTTGGCACCTTGTTTACATCGTTGTCGAAGAAACGCGAATTGACAAGGATTGTATCGTAGGTCAAGGTCTTAACGCGAGTGCGCGAATTGAGCGATGAGAATGGCTCGTTGAACGCCAAATGTCCATCCTCGCCAATACCACCCAAAAATAGGTCGATACCTCCTGCGGCAACAATCTTAGCCTCGTACTCTTCGCACTCCTTTGCAAGGTCTGGTGCGTTGCCATTGAGGATATTTACATTTTCAGGGTTGATGTCGATATGTTTGAAGAGGTTGTTCCACATAAACGAGTGGTAGCTCTCAGGGTGCTCCTCCGGTAAACCTACATACTCGTCCATATTGAATGTTACCACATTCTTGAACGATACCTTGCCCTCCTTATACATCTCGATAAGTTGTGCATAGGTTGATAGTGGAGTGGAGCCAGTTGGCAGGCCGAGTACAAAACGACCTCCTGCCGCCTCCTTCTCGTTGATGCGTTTAACAATGTACTCTGCGGTCCAGCGACCTGCATCTTGCTGATTGTTGTGAATGATGAGTCTCATAGCACTTGTTTTTTTGGTTAAAACATCTTTACAAAGACCTCAATAGCTTGATATTCAGCCATGCCGAGGTCGTTGTATTGCTTTGCTGTTGTCTGTGTTCGTTCCTCGCTGCGCTGCCAGAACTCGCGTGGATCATCGCCAGGGAATGGTACTATATCCTTCTGCGATAGGTGGCGATAGATAGCGTGGCGCTTCATTATCATCTCGTTTGGTGAGAGTGGCACTGCCATATCCACCGAACCGAGGTCCCACTCCATCCACGCTCCACGATAGAGCCACAAGTGGCAATCCTTAAACCACTCCTCCTCGCGCACTACCTCGATAGCCTCCAATACAATCTCAATGCAGGTGCGGTGTGTGCCGTGTGGGTCCGAGAGGTCGCCTGCGGCGTATATTTGATGAGGTTTAACCTCGCGCAACAAATCTACTACTATGTTGATATCTTCCTCGGTGAACGGGCTTTTGCGAATACCACCCGTTTCGTAGAATGGCAGGTTCAGGAAGTGTGCGTTGGTGTCCGGATTTAATCCGAATGAGCGCACCGAAGCGCGCGCCTCGGCACGGCGAATAGCACCTTTGATATTGAGCAATTCTCGTGGCTCAGGATCTCCCGGACGCTTACTCTTGATGATGCTCTCAACCTTGGCAAACTCATCAGCAAAGCCTAACTCGTGGGCTACATCTATATTCTGCAATACCACATCATCGTGTACTGCTACATTGCCCGAAGTCTCGTATGCTACATGAACATTGTGTCCCTGCTCTACAAGACGGATAAATGTACCACCCATCGAGATTACATCATCGTCAGGATGCGGTGAGAATATCAATACACTCTTTGGATATGGAGCCGATTTCACGGGGCGTGTCGAGTCGTCGGCATTCGGCTTTCCGCCAGGCCAACCCGTAATGGTGTGTTGCAGGTCGTTGAATACATCAATGTTTATTTGGTCGTAAGTACGCCCCTGCTCCAATAACTCGCCAAGCGAATTTTCGAGGTAATCCTGATATGAAAGTTTCAGTATAGGCTTATTTACAACCCCACACAACCATACTACCGCCTTGCGTACGAACTTTGGAGTCCATTTGCACGAGCCTACAAGCCAAGGAGTCTCTACGCGAGTAAGTTGCGAGGCTGCACCTTCGTCAATTATAAGCTCGATATTGCCATGCTCCTGCAAATATGAAGCCGGTATTTGAGGTGTGATATTACCCTCGACAATGCGATTTACGATACTTGCCTTATTCTCGCCCCACGCCATTGCGATAATACGATCGGCCTTCATTATCGTATCGATACCCATGGTGATAGCCATCTTTGGCGTGTTCTCCAAACCGTTGAACGCCTTGGATTGCACCTTGCGGGTATTGTACGATAGTTGCACAAGTCGTGTTCCCGACTTGACATAGGAGCCCGGCTCGTTGAAGCCGATTTGGCCATCTTCGCCAACGCCCAAAATCATCAAATCAATATGGACCTTGTCGTAGTTATCGCAAAAATTTGGCAGTTCCTCGCGGGCAAGAGTACCATCAGGGAAGTTGATATTCTCAGGGCGAATATCGACATGATTGAGCAACTCCTCGTGGGTGCGATAGTTGCGACTCTCCTTCTCGATAGGCGAGATAGGGTAGAACTCGTCAAGGCTATAAACAGTAACATTTGCAAAACTCATCTCGCCGGCCTTGTATCTTCTTACAAGTTCACGATATAGACCGATAGGAGTTTTTCCTGTCGAGAGTCCGAGAGCAAACGGAGTGTTGTTACCATGCTCTTTTATGGCCTTTACGATGATGTCAGCAACATGCCTAACACCGCTATATTCGCTCTCGTGCACCTTTGTAGCAATACGCTCATATCGCTGTGTCAGATCGCGAAAAGCCTCCTCTACAATCAGGCCTCCGTCCTTGGGCAAACCATACTTACTGTTCATATCCTAACCTCCTTGTGAATAGAAAACAATATTACTCCTCTGCGTCAGCCTCGGCCATGGTGTGATAAACATTTACCACATCATCATCCTCCTCCAACTTCTCGACAAGCTTCTCGACAGCCTCGCGGCCCTCAGCGTCAAGTTCCTTGGTGTCGGTTGGGATGCGCACCGACTCTCCCGATACTATCTCGTAACCCTGGTCATCCAACCACTTCTGAATAGCACCGAATGACTCGTATGGAGCATATACATTGATGCCGTCCTCCTCAACATAGAACTCGTCTACGCCAAGGTCGATCATTTCAAGCTCCAACTCCTCAGGATCAGCACCCTCGGCCTTGAACTTGAATACGCACTTATGCTCGAACATAAAACCTACCGAACCGGAGTTTCCGAGTGTGCCGCCGCACTTGTTGAAGTACATACGGATATTTGCAACTGTACGATTGGTGTTGTCTGTTGCAGTCTCCACCAAGAATGCAACTCCATTAGGGCCGTATCCCTCGTATACAACCTCCTTGTAGTCTGCTGCGTCCTTCTCAGTTGCTCTCTTGATTGCTCTCTCCACATTCTCCTTAGGCATATTCTCAGCCTTAGCATTCTGCATCAAGATACGCAATCTTGTATTTGCCGATGGATCGCTACCTCCCGCCTTTACTGCGATTTCAATCTCCTTGCCAATCTTCGTAAAGACACGGGCCATATGTCCCCATCTCTTCATTTTTCGCGCTTTGCGATACTCAAATGCTCTTCCCATACTTTTTACTTTTTTATTATATTGTTTGTTAGCTTATTACTCTTTGTTTTGTAAATCGTTCCGATGGACTCTTTTTGCACTGCTCTTCGGGCAAGCAAAATGCTCACATAGGCTCACTATGCTGCGCTTTTGCTCCCTCGTTTAGCGCAAAAATAGTCTCATCGCCTCCGATTTTCCCCTCTTGGGAGGTTTTTGCTCGTTAGCTTATTACTCTTTGTCTTGTAAATCGTTCCGACGGACTCTTTTTGCACTGCTCTTCGGGCAAGCAAAATGCTCACATAGGCTCACTATGCTGCGCTTTTGCTCCCTCGTTTAGCACAAAAATAGTCTCATCGCCTCCGATTTTCCCCTCTTGGGAGGTTTTTGCTCGTTAGCTTATTACTCTTTGTCTTGTAAATCGTTCCGATGGACTCTTTTTGCACTGCTCTTTTAAGAGCAAAGAACCCTTACAACCCACAAAAATACAAAATATCGCGCTAAAATTCAACTTTTCGTAAAAAATTTTGCAAAACCGAAAAAAGGTTGTACCTTTGCGCTTGGAAAGATGGCAGAGTGGTCGAATGCGCCGGTCTTGAAAACCGATGACCTGAGAGGGTCCGGGGGTTCGAATCCCTCTCTTTCCGCTCCAAAAGAGAAGCGAGTAATCGCTTCTCTTTTTTCGCTTCAATCGAGGGCTTCGTTCAGTCGGTGGCGGTGTGGCAGAGTTATCTGCGATAGTGCGCGTAGGCGTATTGCTGCGCAATAACGAGCCTATGGCTGACAAATAAAAGTATATAAATATCCTTTTACCTATCAGCCATATTCTCGCAACTTCGTTGTTCGCCTCCGCCCATCTATCTCGCTCTGCTCAAACCTGCTGCGCCCGTTCGAATCTTGCTTGTGGGTAAAAAGAGAGGTTAGGGCTGAGTATGGTTCGTTCAGTCGGTGGCGGTGTGGCAGAGTTATCTGCGATAGTGTGCGTAGGCGTATTGCTGCGCAATAACGAGCCTATGGCTGACAAATAAAAGTGTATAAATATCCTTTTACCTATCAGCCATATTCTCGCAACTTCGTTGTTCGCCTCCGCCCATCTATCTCGCTCTGCTCAAACCTGCTGCGCCCGTTCGAATCTTGCTTGTGGGTAAAAAGAGAGGTTAGGGCTGAGTATGATTCGTTCAGTCGGTGGCGTTTCGGGCAACTTGCATTTGTAAAAAAAACAAGTGGTTGCCCAACGCGAAAGTTGAGCAACCACCTGTTTATTAAAAGGATAGAGAATTACTCCTCCGGAATCTCGAATTTGGTGATACCGGCCTCGACAAGCATATTGAACCACGACACCGCCTTTTTGATATCGGAATCGTGTACTCGCTCGCGGTCATAGTCGGGGATAACCACGCCGAAGAACTCCTTCAATCGTGCGTTGCCCTCCTTTGTCGAAGGTCCCTGCTCGCCCTTGGTGTAGGCGAACATCTTGGTAAATACCTCAGCAAGAGGAATATCCTCGCCCTCGGTAAACATCGAAATCTCGGTGAGGGCGCTAATGCGTGAAGAGGCCGAAGCGTTCATTCGCTTGCCGTCAATCAACGACTCTACGATAAAACCATTGCGCGATTGTGCCACATAGCGAAATAGTCCGGGCTGTCCCGAGATAGCCAAAATATCCTTAAATTCCATAATCTTATATCTGTTTTTAGTGTTTTACTACTTGTTGGTTACATGAACATCCAACTGCGGGAATGGGAAGTGAATACCCTTCGATGGCAACTCCTTGTAGATCTTCTCATTCATGTCGAAGAACAATCCCCAATAGTCGCCATTTGCCACCCATGCGCGCACCGACAATTTCACCGAGCTTTCGCCCAATGAGTTCACCAAAACCACAGGTGCAGTCTCGGTCAAAACTCGCTTGTCGGCTGCCAACATTGCCAAAATCTCACGACGGGCAACATCCACATCGTCGCCATACGAGATGGTAACGGTCCAATCTACACGGCGAGTCTCCGACTGCGAATAGTTGTCGATAATTGATGTAGCGATAGCGTTGTTTGGCACATAAATAGTCTGATTGTCAGGAGTTTTGAGGCAAGTCGAGAAGAGACCGATAGAGGCCACGGTACCCGACTGTCCCTGTGCCTCGATATAGTCGCCGACCTTGTAAGGACGGAGCAGGAGCAGAATCACACCACCTGCAAAGTTCTGCAATGTTCCGCTCAATGCCATACCGATAGCAAGACCGGCCGAAGCGAAGATTGCGAGGAACGAAGAGGTGTTGACACCCAGCGTCTGCACAACTGCCAAAATAAGCACAAGAAGCAACAGCACCTTCACTACGCTACGCAAGAACGAGCGCAACGAAGCCTCCACATTGTGGCGGTCGAAAGCCTTATCCATCAGGCGGATAATCCATTTGATAACCTGCTTACCTATAAGGTAGATAACAAAGGCAAGCACCACCTTCAAAAGAATCCATCCTGCCTCTTGTGCTACATCTGTAAGAAGCTGCTTGTAGTCGAGGGTGGAGAGTTTTTCTATCTGATGTACCGCCTCGATAAACTGAGTTTTCTGCACGCTGTCGGGTACGATAACCTTCGACAACGCATCTGTTTCACTTTGTAAAAGATTGAGCATAATTGTTGTAATTTTACTATTTGGAGAGCAAAAGTAACAAAAAATTCGTGATATTTAGTAAATTTGCGACTAATTGATATGTTTTTTTGTGAAATATGCCGAAATTATCCACCATTTTAATCGCCTTTATGCTTCTGCTGGGTGGGTGCTACGATAGCCATAGCACCTCGCCGACACGCCCATTTGCGGAGCATGCCAACATTGAAATAGGTGGCTTGCGCCGACTTTGTGAAAGTGGCTATTGCAATATTTCCTCGGATATGGTCTGTGTCGGCCGTATAACCTCCTCTGATCGCGAGGGCAACTTCTATCGCTCGATGGTTGTCGAGGATGTCACGGGTGCGGTAGAGGTGCGTCTTGGTACCTATAATATTGCATCGCAATACCCTGTTGGAACGATTGTGGCATTGCGTTTAAAGGGTACCGCCATTATGGTCGAGGATGGGGTGGTGCAGGTAGGGCTGCCACCGCAGAGTTTCGACAATGAGCCTCGCGAGTTCGAGGCGCAGGAGATTATCGATCGCCATATCGTGCGCGACACTTCGAGAGAGGAGGTTGAACCTATGCTCTCTGCTATTCAGTCGATTGATGTAACCCATTGCGGCCGATTTGTGAGAGTTGAAGGGGTGCAACATACGCCATTTGTCGATAGCGAAGAGGATGAATATTATCGTTTTACGGACATTGTTGGCAATCAGATATTTGTGGAGATAAGCGAACACTCCGACTTTGCAACCCTTGATTTACCGAGTGTCGCAACCTCCATTCAGGGCATACTATATCACAAAACTATTGGCGGAGATGTGGGGTTGCAGTTTGTGATAAAACCTCGATTTGCAGATGATATCTCGACTCTTGGGTATAATTGGTAGTATCTTGCTTTTAGGTAGCTGTACCACCCTTGGCAATGTGGATAAACGCGAGCCCAAGAGTGTTACTATTGCCTACTTGAAATCGCTCTGTGCGGGCGACCACTACCGCATTGTTGATGATTATGTTGTGCGAGGTGTAGTCGTTGCTACTGATTGGCTTGGAGAGATGAACAAGAGTGCTATTATTGTAGATGACAGCGGCGGTTTGGAGTTTGCTCTCGACATATATAATGTCGGTGAACGATTGCCCATATACTCAGAAGTCGAGATATTCTGCAATGGCCTTATGCTTGTCCGTGTAGGCGGTAAAATTGAGCTTGGAGCACCTCCTACGGGCGATTTTCTACTCGATAATATCGATAAAACGATGCTCGACCGCTATATTCGCATAGTTGGTATTTGCAGCGATTTCGCACCTCCTGTGAAGCAATTTGCAGCACTTGGGGTTGAGGATATCGGCAGCCTTGTTCGCTTTGATAATGTACGCCTCTGCGATGAGGAGCAGGGACTGTCATGGTGCGATGTTGTGGATAACGAGGTTGTAACGACCTATCGTACATTCATTGATAGCGAGGGCAACACTCTTGCGTTGCGCACTCTCGCCACCTGCTACTATGCTACGGAACCTATGCCGACAAAAGAGATATCGGTTATCGGAATAGTGGACTACTCCGATAACCGATATTTTCTGCGTGTTGTGAATAAACTATTTATTTGATACTCTTCACCACCTCAATCAGCAACTGCCAGAACTTCTCCACAGTCGAGATTTCAAGGCGCTCGTCAGGCGAGTGGACACCGCGCAATGTCGGTCCGAACGATACCATCTCCAAATGAGGGTACTTTTCGAGGAACAAACCGCACTCCAAACCTGCGTGAATTGCTCGCACCTTTGGCTCGGTGCCGAAAAGTTTCTTATACGCCTCTTTTGTACATTCGAGGAGCTTCGAATTTGGATTTGGAGCCCAACCCGGATAGCCGTCAGAGTGGACAACCTCGCAGCCTGCTGCTACAAAGGCACTCTCCACCTGCAACATAGCGTACTCCTTGGCACTCTCAACTGAGGAGCGTTGCGAGGTAGTGATAACAATCTTGTCGCCTTCGAACTTTACCGATGCGAGATTAGTCGAGGTCTCGACCAAACCGTGCATTGCTGCCGACATTGCCAACACGCCCGAAGGCACGCTCAACAACGCCAATAACAAGTTGCGCTGTGTCGCCTCTGTCAACACCATTGCAGGGGTTTCGACCTTCGTACACTCCACCTTTGCGCTCTTCTCCACGATGGCGAACTCTGCGCACAACGCCTCGCCAAACGCTTTTACATCGCTCTCAAAAGCGGTCGCTTTATCGCTCGGCACACCCAAAACCACGAATGCCTCACGAGGAATGGCATTGCGCAGATTACCACCGTTGAATTCGGATAGACGGGCTGCAAAAAGACGAGTGGCACGCTCGGCTACTCGTGCTGCGAGTTTGTTCGAGTTGGCGCGTCCCTTTTCGATATCATCGCCTGAGTGTCCGCCCAAGAGACCGCTTACAGCAACCTTGTAGTAGTTGTATACGCTTGGTGCAGACTCGGTTACGAGTGGTAGATAGGCCAAAGTATCGATACCTCCGGCACAACCGATAAACACTTCACCCTCATCCTCCGAATCGAGGTTGATGAGGTACTTGCCCTGTACCATACCTTCGCCGAGATTGAAGGCTCCTGTCAAACCGGTCTCCTCGTCTACGGTGAAGAGGGCTTCGATAGCAGGATGCTCGATGCTCTCATCGATAAGGAGGGCGAGAGCTGCCGCTACGCCGATACCGTCATCGGCTCCGAGTGTAGTACCGTCAGCCTTAACCCATCCGTTGTCGATATGGGTTTGTATGGCATCGTTGTCGAAGTCGAATACCTTATCCGAGTTTTTCTCGCACACCATATCTGTATGGGCCTGCAAAACAATGGTAGGTCGTGTCTCGTAGCCTGCGGTTGCAGCCTTGCGAATTACCACATTGCCAATAGCATCGCACTGATATTCAAGATTGTGCGACTTGGCAAACTCCACCAAAAATTTTCCCATTTTCTGCTCTCGCTTCGATGGACGCGGTACTCGCGTAATATCATCGAAAATCTCCCATACCAACTTAGGTTCTAAATCTCTGATTGTCATATCTATACTTTTTTTAAGAGGCTATTAGCCATTAGCCACATTAGCTGTTTATTGATAGTAATTCTTAATTTTTAACGGAATTATATAGTTTAGTGTTGTTGTTTTTACATACCCCCTCCGCTATGCTCGTCCCCCTAACTTAGGGGGACAATAGTTATCTATTACTTTTTATATTCCTCCCCTAAGTTAGGGGAGGTGCCCGTTAGGGCGGTGGGGTATAATATTTTATTTTCTACAACACTAAACTATCTAATTCCGATTTTTAATTAGTAGGCATACTGCTGTTGCCGATACCCCCTTCTCCTCGCCCTCGAAACCAAGGTGCTCGGTGGTGGTGGCCTTTACCGACACCTGCTCGACAGTCACGCCTGCCGCTTCGGCTATGCGCTCGCGCATAAGGTCGATATGTGGGCGCAACTTCGGGCGTTGCATGGCAATTGTAGAGTCAATATTTCCTATTGTATATCCCTCATGGTCAAGCAACTCCACTACACGGCGTAGCAACACCAGCGAATCTATGCCCTTGAACTCGGCTGATGTGTCGGGGAAGTGCTTGCCAATATCTCCAAGTGCCGCAGCTCCGAGCAATGCATCGCATATGGCGTGTACCAACACATCGCCGTCAGAGTGGGCTATGCACCCCTTGGTATGGGGGATTTCCACTCCGCCGAGTATCAATCGCAATCCTTCTCCCAGAGCATGAACATCGTATCCGTATCCTATCCTAAAAATCATAATGCGTAGTAAATTTTTACAAAGATAGTAAAAATTGTTTTGTAAGTAGGCATAAATATTTTATCTTTGATAAAAATATAACTAACAATGAAACTGCTCCGAGATAGAATACTTCGTGATGGCAAATGCCTTGAAGGTGGAATACTCAAAGTTGATAACTTTATCAATCATCAGATGGACCCACTGCTTATGAAAGCTATGGCAGAGGAGTTCGTAAAGCGTTTTGCGGGGGATAAAATAGACAAGATTATCACTATTGAAGCGAGTGGTATCGCTCCCGCGATTATGGTAGGCTATCTCTTCAACCTGCCTGTGATATTTGCAAAGAAGAGGGTGCCAAGCACCATGGAGGATTGCTTCTGTACAAAGGTGCTATCTTTTACGAAGGGGCGCGAGTATGATATCTGCGTGAGTCGCGAGTATCTGCATAAGGGCGACCGCATCCTATTTATCGATGACTTCCTTGCAAATGGCAATGCGGCCAAAGGTATTGTCGATATCCTCGGTCAGGCCGAGGCCGAGCTTGTGGGTATGGGATTCTTGATTGAGAAGTCCTTCCAGCAGGGTGGCGACTATCTTCGTAGTATGGGTGTTCGTGTCGAGTCGCTTGCCCGCATTCGCTCACTCTCCGATTGTCAAATAGAGTTTTTGTAGTATACCTATATTTATATATAGCGAACAATACTAAAAACAAGAGGTCTTGAAATCTCTCTTGTTATACAACTTCTGACAAAAAGGGAGTGCCTAAAAAACTTGTTAGACACTCCCTCACTCTATTGTTGAGCTTTGGTCAAAGACCTCTACTCTGTTTTTATTACTATTCTACGGTAACATTCTTGTTAGCATCGATAGTCATTGTCTTGCCATCGATTGCGAGCGAAGTGTACTCAACGCCATTTACGCTAACAGGAGCACCTGCTACATAGCTCTTAATTCTCCACTCACCCGAGAAGTTCTCGCTGTAAGTGTTGTTATTGGTGGTAAGAACATGCTTCATTCCAGCGTAGTTGTCCAACTCAATAGCAGCGCAATTCTGGTTAGCAATAGCACCAGCCTTTGCACCAGCAGTTGCATTGAAAGTACAACCATCAACCTTTACATTGCAAGCACCTGCACCCTCGTTGTAGATAAGGATAGCCTTGCCTGTGGTATTGAATACGCAGTTGTTGAACTCGGTGTAATCCGAACCATAAGTCCATACATAAGCGTTATCCAACTCGAAAGTACAGTTGTTGAAGATATCTTTTGTACCATAGCAATTCAACTGGCCATTGATAGTTACATTGTTGTAAGTAACAACGCCCGAGTGCTGGAAACCTTTATAAGAGCCGGCTGTGATTGTAACACCCTCAAGTGTAACATTACCATTGCCCATGTTCGAAGCACCAGCATTGATAACTACATCCTTGTCGCCAATGATAGTAATATTGTTTCCACCTGTCGAAGGCATGTTGTAGTTACCTGCCGACAACATAATGGTTGCGCCATCAGCAATAGCATTTGTAAACTCCGACTGCGAACCAGCACTTGCCAAAGGAGCACCCTCTACTCTCTTTAAACCGCCATTTACAACAACCTTATCAGCGTGAGCAGCAGCATCCTCGTCAACCCATACTGCGAACTGCTGATCCTCAGCAACAGCCTCGATATTTACATTCGAGAGGTTAACCTCTGCACCAGCAGCCGACTTAACCATGATAGCAGCCTTACTTGTGGTAGTGAAAGTAGCGTTAGCTACACTCAAAGTAACCTTAGCAGGAGCATCAACATACTGCTCGTCAATCTTGATACCGCGACCTGCGTTGATAGTCAAACCGTCAATAGTTACATTCAAACCGGTTGCGCGTACCCACAAAGCGTACAAGTTCTGAGCCTCGTTGATTGTAACATTCTTCAAAGTAACATTCTTGTTTACGCCTGCAAGAGCAACCGACTTCTCGAATACTACATCCTCGATAACATAGTTGCAGTTAGCAAATGTCAAATCGTAGATGTTCCAAGTAGTAGCCTTGTTACCTGTGCTGGTCATAGTACCGTTCTTGATAGTGAAGAGAGCATCGTTGTTCTTTGCACCAATCGAAGACATGTAAGTAGTAGTGATGTTGAGCTTCTTGCCATTCAAGTCGATAGTGATGGTCTTGGTGTTCTCGCCACCCAACTTGTACTCACCGCTACCGCCGGTCTGCTGACCGAGCGAACCCATAGCTACTTCGATATCATTCTGCAAACATACAGCGATATTCTCCTTGTCCGAAGTCAAGAGCGATGCCAAAGCCTCAGGAGCCGAAACCTCAGTGGTGATTGCAACATTCTCCTCAGTGTTGTTAGCAAGAGCAACATTTTCGCCTACGCGACCTACAACTGCACCGAGAGTTGTTGGAACCTCGCTCTTGTAACCATTGGTCAAGTCCTGAGTGATAGTTACATTCTTAACCAAGCAGTTAGAGACAGTTGCCTTAGTAGCATAACCTGCGATACCGCCAAGGTCACGGTAGCCCTTAACAGCAACATTCTCAACAGAGCAGTTCTTGTAAGCACCTGCATAAGCATGACCTACGAGACCTCCAGCCTTATCACCATTGTCGTAAACACCATTTACCAACTCAGGAGCAGTAGTGATAGTCGAATTCTTAACATGGCAGTTCTCGATAACTACCGGCTTACCACCCTGCTCTACCCAAGCAATAAGACCTGCAGCATAGTGGTTGCTGTTTACAGTTGCATTCTCGATTGTGAGGTTCTTGATAGTACCGCTATACATTGAACCGAAGAAACCTGCTGTTTTCTGCTCGGTAACAACCATATTCTTTATAGAATATCCATTACCATCGAAAATACCAGCAAACTTTTTGCTCTCATATGCAGTTGTCTCTACATTACCAATTGGAGTCCAGTTCGAAGCTGCACGAGTAGCCGAGAGGTCGATATCGCCATCCAAAACTACAGTCTCGCCTGCGAATGTACGACCACCGTTTACCTGCTCTGCAAAGTATGCAAGACCAGCCTTATTTGTAATATGGTAGATACCGGTTGTAGTGTCCAAACCGAAGCCGTCAGCCTCATACTGGTAAGCAGCAACCTCGCCAGCCTCAACCCACTCGTTAACCTCAGCAGTGAACTCGATAGGACGAAGCTCATCCTCAGCAACATTCTCGTGGTTGAGAGTAGCAGTGAAGTTGTAAGAGTGTCCAGGGAGCAACTCGCAACCCTTGATATAAGTGGTCTTGTCGCCCTCGTAAGCAAGCTCATCGCCCATGTAGAGTTTTACATGGAAAGTAACCTTGTACTCCTGAGTTGCACCAGCAGGGATAGTCAAACGCTCGTAGTAGCTCTCGCCCTTACCGCCATTTGCAGCGATGCGGGTCTCAGCCTCATTCTCCTGGCTGAATGAGAGAGTAGTGGTCTCTGCGAGGTCAGTCCAAACATAGTTGTCATTCTCGTTGAGAACGATAGTACCCAACTTCGGAACCTCCATCTTGATGTTGTTTACAACAACGGTGTTGAACTCGTTAACGAAGGTGTTCTTGAACGAGAACTTAACCTTAGTCAAGAGGTGAGCGAAGGTGAGGTTTACCTTACCGGGGTAAGTCTGAGTCTTTGTCTCCGCAGTAGCCGAAGCATAGAGGAGGTCCTCAGTACCAGCAACATTTTCAAACTCAACCTTACCAAGACCCTCTACATACGGATCAGCCGAGAGAGTGATGGTGGTGTTGTTCGAGTGGTACGGAGCAAATGCGAAGAAGCGGTAGTCATGACCCTTAGTCCAATACTGGATGTTGTCGTACTTCCAAACTCCATTCTCATAGACGCGCTCGTCAACGAGTACGGTACCCTTCGAAGAGTCCATGTAACCCCAAACCGAGAACTCTTCGAGAGAGGTGGTTGTGGTGCTTGGATCCTCCGCACGCGATACATTGTTATTCACAAATGCACCGCCGAAAGCGATCTCCTCAGAGGCCTGCTGACGCAATACCTCATCCTGTGCACATGCTACCAAACCTGCGATAGCAAGAATGCCAACGAAAAATTTTTTCATAGTGTGTTTGTTTAAAAAATAAAATTATATGGTTTGTCGATAATAAAGGCAAATGGAATAAATGAATTTCGAATGTCGTAAAGCGTTAATATTCAATACCTTAATACCCAAAATCCCCCCCCGAATTTCGGAAAGAGAATTTTGTTCGCAAATGTCTGTTATTTCACAACAAAAATATGAAAAAAAATTTAAACAGCCAAATCTTTTTGCAAAAAATATATTGAAAAACAAAAAAAGTATCATCCTCATGCAAAGGACGATACTTATTTGTTTTGTTCTATTTTTTGGTTGTTACTACTTAGCAGGTGCGGCAGTAGTGGCAGGCTTCTCTACGATACCCAACTCCTTCTTTACGAGAGGGGCGATATCGGTGAGCTGCGCCTCATCGAAGTAGGCAAGACTTGGTACTGCTGTGTTGAATACGGCGATATAGCCTGCTGCCTTGGCAACCTTCTTCACTGCCTCGTCAGCCTTCTTCTGAACAGGCTCGATAAGCTCGGCCTCCTTCTTCTGGAAATCTTGCTGTGCAATCTGCTGGAACTCGCTGAAACGCTGCTGCAACTGCTCCAACTCCTGCTGCTTCATCTGCTTTACCGATGCCGCCATTGTGCCTTGGTTCTTCTGGAAGTCGGCCAACTTGTTGTTGAACTCCACCTGAATCTGCTCCATCTGCTCCTGCAAATCCTTGCCGAAAGCCTCTAAATTCTTCTGTGCCTGCTCAAACTCTGGCATTGCAACAACAATCTCCTGCAAGTTCACACGAGCGAACTTCTGTGCCGATACGGTGCCGACAGCAAACAATGCGGCTGCTAAAATAAAAAGTTTTTTCATCTCTCTTAAATCTGTTTTTTTTGAGTTATTATTCTATTTCTTCAATTGTTCAATCACTTGTGCTGTGTGGTCAATCGCGTCATTGACATAGAGCATCGAAGCATTCGAAGCCTTGTCAAGTACAAGGTCGTAACCATTCGCCTTGGCATACGCCTCAATCGCTGCAAAAATCTTTGTCTGAATGGGCTTTATCAACTCCAATCGCCTCTTCATAAGCGTTCCATCCTCGCCGAACATCTCCTGCTGGTACTTCTGTGCCTCCTCCTCTTTCTGCAAAATCTGCTGCTCGATGCTTGCGCGAGTTGAAGCCGAAAGAGAGGCCTTCTGTGCCATATAGTTGTTGTAGAGGGTTTCGATACTCTTATATTTATTATCTACCTCTGTTTGGTACGCCTTGCCAAGCTCGTCGAGCTGCGACATAGCCTTGTTGTACTCATCGAGAGATTTGAACACCTTTTCGCTGTCAATCACGCAATACCTCTGTGCCGAGGCGATACCGAGTGTCGCCAATGCTAATACAACTGTCAAAATAATTCGTTTCATACCTACTATTGTTTATATGTTAAGTATAAGTACAATCAAATTTATTGCCAATATTCTCCATTTTGTTAGAAACTCTGTCCGATGACGAAGTGGAATTGGCTTCCGCTTCGTTTGGTCGAGCCTGCTGGTGGGTCAAATCCCCAACCCCAATCAATACCGAGCATACCCACGATAGGGAGATACAATCGCACGCCGACACCGGCTGAACGCTTCACCTTCCAAGGCGCAAAATCTTTCCACGAGGTAAATCCGTTACCCGCCTCCAAGAAACCGAGCACATAAATCTGTGACGAAGGCTTCAAAATTACAGGATAGCGCAATTCCACGGTGTATTTGTTGTATGCGATAGAGTAGTTGCTGCCCACAGGGTCCAATTGACCATCTTCGTAACCACGCAACGCGATGATATCCACACCATACATGGTATATCCCGACATTCCGTCACCACCAACTTGGAAACGCTCGAAAGGCGAAATCTTATTCTTGTTGTAGTGCCCGAGGAATCCCATTTCAGCCTTCGCCATTAAGACGAGGTTGTTGTTTGGCGTAAGGGCTTGGAACCATTGCGCCTTGAATTGCCACTTGTGGAACTCACTCCAACGATAACGCTCCTGCTCGGTCATCTTAGGATTCGAGTAATCCTTGCCGTCCATAGCCGAGAATGGAGGGGTAATCTGCAACGAGAGCGATATATCCGAGCCACGGCGTGGATAGATAGGTTGATCGGTCGAATTACGCTGCAATACTAATCGTAACGAGAGCATATTTGCCTTGCCATTCTGCATTATGAACGAAGAGTAGTTCTTCAAACCATAGTGCTGGTAGGCCAACTCGCCATAGAAAGTGAAGTAAGGATCAGGCCATGACAATCGCTTTCCGAAGCCGATGGCAAGACCGTACGAACGGAAGTAAGATGTTGCCGATTGCCAAATGTAGTAGGCGTTGTTTTGTTCGGATAGGTGTCCCGAAATGGTGAACGAGTTCGGCTTGCGACCTCCGAGCCAAGGGTCTTGGAACGAGAGGGCAAGAGCCTTGTAGTATGTTCCGTTGGTCTGTCCCGAAATCGACAGACGCTGATTTTGTCCCATTGGATATGGCTTCCACGCGCCCTTCTTGAAGAGGTTGCGGATGGAGAGGTTGTTCAGAGTGATACCCACCGAGCCGACAAATGTGCCTGAGCCCCAACCTGCTGCGACATTAAACTGGTCGGAAGCCTTCTCTTCGAGAGCCCAATTTATATCTACCAAGTCGTTCGACTCAGGCTTAACATCTGGAACTACCGCCTCCTCGTTGAAGTGCTGCATACCGGCCAAGGTACGAATGGTCTGCATGATGAGGGCGCGGTTGTATAGCTCGCCCGGACGGGTGTATAGCTCACGGCGGATAACTTCGTCATTTACGCGGTTGTTGCCAGATATCGCTACATTGTTGATTGTGAATTGACTACCCTCGAAAATCTTAATTTCGAGATCGAGCGAATCTGCGCCAACGATAATCTCGTCAGGCTGTATTTGCGACATCAGGTAACCGTCATTTTGATAGAGCGAAGATACCGACATATCGTCAGGGTTCTGCTCCTTGCCGATGCCGAGACGCTTGTGGATAGACTTCTTGTCGTAAACATCACCCCTCTTTACCGAGAGCATACGCTGCAAGGTTTCGGTGTCGTACTTCGAGTTGCCCACCCAATTGACATTGCGGATATAGTACTTATTTCCCTCGGCAAGGTTTATGTGAATACCCATGCGCTTCTTCTTCGGGTTTTTCGGCACCATGCGATATATCGAGTCGGAGAGGATGTTGGCATTGCGATATCCCTTCGAGTTATAGAAGTCGAGCAACAGCTCCTTATCCTCCTCGTACTCCTTCTCGTTGAACTTGGTCTTTTGCCAGAAGAGAATGCTCACCTTATGAGTCTTCTTGAATGTGCGTGCAAGTCGCTTGGCTTCAAATGCGTTGTTGCCTGAGAATGTGATTTCGCCAATGCGGATGCGTTGGTTCTTTTTCACATCGAAGGTTACATTTACAGCCTGCTTCACTACGGTGTCGGGCTCGATCTTTACATCTACCTCGCAATCCAAAAAGCCCTTCTCGCCGAAGTGCTGTTTGAGGAGTTTGATGTTTCGGTCAATAATATGATCCGAGAGTTCGTGTCCGCGTTTGAGCTTCAATACCTCGTCAATGAGATCTTTCGATTTGCCCTTTGGTACGCCCGCAACGGCCCAATTCATCACTCGTGGTCGCTCACGAAGCATAACTTCCAAATCCACACTGTCGCCCTCAATTGTGGCACCAATCTGTATGTCTTCGAAATATCGCTGCGACCAAAGACGCATCATGGCATTCTGGATAAACGAGCCGGAAAGGTATATAGAATCGCCCGGTACCAAGCCCGATGAGGAACGAATAATATCGTGATTGATGTGCTTTGCACCGTGGATATTGACCTTGCGGAGATGGTATAGCTTGTCGTCTGCCGTGTCGAAATATGGCGCATCCTTCGGCATTACGAAGGTATCTTCGACCTTTGTGGTATCGATAGCAAAGGTTGCTGTTCTCTTGTTCTGCTCCTTGGATGGTAATGCCATAGCCTTAACAGCAGTTAAAGCCATCGCAAGCAGACAGAATATCTTGACAAGTAATATCATCTCTCTTTGTTTCTCGTTTCAAAAAAAAATTATAACACTCCGTAGCGGCGTTCACGCGAGGCGTATACCTCCAAAGCCTTGTCGAACTCCTCCTCGCGGAAGTCGGGCCACATCGTCTGCGGGAAATACATCTCGGCATACGAAGCCTGCCACAGCAAGAAGTTGCTCAACCGACACTCTCCGCTTGTGCGAATAATCAGATCCGGATCCGGTATGCCGGCCGTGTCAAGGTGCGCCGAGATTACTTTGTCATCAATCTCCTCACGCCTCAATTCGCCTCGTTGCACTAGCTCGGCGACTGCGCGTGTGGCACGCACCATCTCATCGCGCGACGAGTAGTCGAAGGCTAATACAAGTGTCAGTTTGTCGCCACTCTTTGTACTCTCCTCGATATGTAGCAATCGCTCGCGCACCTCCTCCGAGAAGCGGTCGCGGCGACCTATAATCTGTACTCTTACCCCCTGCTCGATAAGTTCGGGAGTCTCCTTGGTAACGCTCTTGCAGAAGAGTTGCATCAGTGCATCCACTTCGGCCTGAGGTCTGCCCCAATTCTCGGTCGAGAAGGCGTAGAGTGTAAGATAGTGAACACCGCGCTTACGAGCCGCCTTGATACATGCTTTCACGGAGGCCACACCCTCGATATGGCCTTCGTAACGCTCCTTGCCCTTGGTCTTTGCCCAACGGCCATTGCCATCCATTATGATAGCGATATGAGTCGGTATGTTCTTTTCATTACCCATATAGGGCGCAAATATACAAACTTTAATTAGAAATTAAAAGTTAAATCTCCTTTAATTGTCAATTGTCAATTATCAATTGTCAATTTGAAGGCTCCGCCTTAACGAATGTCCACTCCCCACATCATCTTATTTCGTAACGAATCGAAGAACGATATATTGTGCGGGACAGCCAAACGGATATATCTTTTCGCCTTTTTGATGGTTAGAACGGAGTCGCTCTCTACTTTGAAGGTTCGGTTGTCTATCGATATTGAGGCATCACTCTTGCGGGTATCTATGCGCAACGATACGGTGCTGGTGTCGGGCATTACGATAGGTCGCATCGTAAGATTGTGAGGCGCGAGTGGAGTGAGCAAAAACGAGTGACACGAAGGGGCTACAATGGGACCTCCTGCACTCAAAGAGTAGGCAGTAGAACCTGTTGGTGTAGAGATGATTACGCCATCGCCGTTGTAGGTCGACACGGTGTTGCCGTCAATGGCTG
Source organism: Alistipes sp. (assembly GCA_045537095.1). GTDB lineage: Bacteria > Bacteroidota > Bacteroidia > Bacteroidales > Rikenellaceae > Alistipes. The sequence goes on along the minus strand of JAZSOV010000017.1, from coordinate 10,229 downwards.
CTTCGATCGAAATCATCGTTGCGCCGAAACGCTGCACAGCCACCTCATTCAACGCATACAATCGCTCTTTGCCGCACTCGGACAGCCCCTCTACGCAGAGCATATCGCGCACCTCCAAATGGAGGTTGTTGGAGGCTATCTCCTCGAATACGGACTCTATGTTCTCGCGTGGTGCAAGAGCAAGGAAGCCGAGGTGCCCGCCATTGATGCCTACTACGGGGATATCCGCACCGCCAAGACGATGTACCCCTTCGAGCAGGGTTCCATCGCCACCATAGCACACCATTACCGAGTCGGTCGGTTGCTCGCCCACCTCGCCATCGTAGATGATTTTGGCAGGAATTGTGTGTGTGGTATTCTCTGTGACATATTCGGCGAATTCACGATTTATGGCGTAATCGAAGCCGTAATATGCTATCGCTCCGAAGATTTTGTCTATATCCTCGGTGCGATGCGCAATGCTTTTTCGTGAAAAAAGTATAATTTTCATATTGTATTTCGGCGAAATTCATTATCTTTACATCGTTTTTGATGTAGAGTAGATAAATTATAGTGCAAATATAACGATTTTTATGACAAAATTAAGTGTAAATGTAAATAAGATTGCAGTAATTCGCAATTCGCGTGGCGGAAATATGCCCGATGTGGTAGCTGCAGCACTCAATATCGAGCGTTTTGGCGGTGAGGGTATAACCGTTCATCCACGCCCCGATGCACGCCATATACGCTACTCCGATGTGCGTGATTTAAAGAAGGTTATCAAGACCGAACTGAATATTGAGGGCAATCCGATAGACTCCTTTATCGACCTTGTTTTGGAGGTGGTGCCGGCGCAAGTAACGCTTGTACCCGATGCCGTTGATGCCATAACCTCGAATGCAGGTTGGGATACCATCGCCAACAAGGAGTTTTTGACCGAAGTTACTGCTCGTTTTCACGAGAAGGGAATTCGTGTATCTATTTTCGTAGATCCGAAGCCTGAGATGGTGGCCGGAGCAGCCGCTTGTGGTGCCGACCGAGTAGAACTCTATACCGAGGCGTATGCTGCTAACTACAAGGCCGATAGAGAGGCTGCTATTGCGCCATACATTGCTGCTGCCGAGGAGGCTCGCAGGTGCGGCTTGGGCCTAAATGCAGGTCACGACCTTTCACTCGAAAATTTGGAGTATTTTGCCGAGCAGATTCCTTGGTGCGATGAGGTTTCGATAGGTCATGCACTTATCAGCGATGCTCTCTACTACGGCTTGGAAAATACGGTACAACTCTATCGCAGATGCCTTAAATAAACGGAAAACGGAAAACTGACGACAAACCGAGAGCAGAGTGTGTCTGCACACTATGCCGAGGTGCGAAGGAAGAAAAGCCTGCGAAGCAGGATTAACGGAAAGCGGAAAGCGGAAAACGAATTTAATAAAACAAAAAACGATTCATCGTTTTTACCTTTAATTATCAATTATCAATTGTCAATTGTCAATTTGCAATGACTAACCCACTACAACTACCGATTTTTGAAAAAATTTCACGCCTTGTCGATGAACGAGGTGTGGAGGCGTATGTTGTGGGTGGATATGTCCGTGACTACTATCTGCACCGTCCTTGTACCGATATTGATGTGGTGGTTGTGGGTAGCGGTATCGAGATAGCCGAGGCGCTTGGCAGGGAGCTACACACCAAAGTGTCGGTCTTTAAGACTTTCGGAACGGCAATGTTGCGTGCCGATGGTTACGAGGTAGAGTTTGTGGGGGCTAGAAAGGAGTCCTATTCGCCCGACTCTCGCAAGCCGCATGTCGAAGATGGCACAATCGAAGATGACCAACGCCGCCGCGACTTTACGATTAACGCTATGGCATGGTCGCTCAATGGCAAGACCTTTGGCGAGTTGGTGGACCCGTTTGACGGAATGTGCGACCTCGAAGATTGCATAATCTGCACCCCGTGCGATCCCGATATAACATTTTCCGATGACCCTCTGCGAATGATGCGAGGTATCCGCTTTGCTTCGCAACTCGGCTTCGAGTTGGAAGATGAAACTTTCGAGGCGATGAAGCGCAACCGTGAGCGTATCAAAATTGTGTCGCAGGAGCGCATCATAACAGAACTGAATAAGATTGTCGCATCGCCTGTCCCTTCGATTGGCTTTGAACTGCTCGAATTGACAGGCTTGTTGGAGATAATTTTCCCCGAAATGCACGCCCTTTGCGGAGTGGAGCGTAGGGGTAATCACGCCCACAAGGATAACTTTAAGCATACACTGAAAGTGCTTGATAATGTGGCGCGTAAGAGCGACGATTTGTGGCTGCGCTGGGCGGCTATTATGCACGATATAGCCAAACCGAAATGTAAGTCGTATGACCCTCGTATCGGTTGGTCGTTCCATGGCCACGAAGTGCTGGGCTCGAAGATGGTACAGCCGATTTTCCGCCGTTTGAAACTGCCTTTGGGCGAGACGATGAAGTTTGTGCAGAAGATGGTCTTTTTGCACCTGCGACCAATAATTTTGGCGGAGGATGTGGTAACTGACTCGGCGGTGCGCCGTCTGCTTTTTGAGGCGGGCGATGATGTCGAGAAGTTGATGACTCTCTGCGAAGCGGATATTACATCGGGCATTGAGAGCAAGGTGAAACGCTTTTTGGCAAATTTCGAGTTGGTGCGTGAGAAGATGCGCGACCTCGAAGAGCGCGACCGTATTCGCAATTTCCAACCACCTATCAATGGTGATATCATCATGCGAGAGTACGATATTGAACCGTGCGCTGTGCTTGGCGAGATAAAGGAGATAATCAAAAATGCCATTCTCGATGGCGAGATACCTAATGACTACGATGCTGCCCACGCATTGATGGAACGGTTAGCCTCCGAGCGTGGACTAAAAAAGCGATGAACATGTATTCATCGCTTTTTTAGTTATATAGGCCATTTGCTATCCCTTCTTTGTGAGATTGGTTAAAGCTCCGAGTGCGCTCATCAGGTTGCTCGATTCGTATGGCAAGTAGACCAGCTTCGAGTCGCTACCGGCTGCCATCTCCTTCAATGTTTCGATATAACGACTTACCAACATATAAGTTGCAGGGTCGGTCTTTGTTGCAGCGATAGCCTCTGCCACCTTGCGAATTGCCTCAGCCTCCGCTGTCGCCTGTAAAATTCGTGCATCGGCATCTCCCTGAGCCTTCAAAATCTGCGTCTGACGCTCCGCCTCAGCCTGATTGATTTGCGACTCCTTCTCTCCCTCGGATTGGAGAATCATCGCCTCCTTCTGACCGCGTGCCTCCAATACCTTGGCACGGCGCTCACGCTCCGCCTGCATCTGCTGCTCCATTGAACGGCGTACCGACTCCGGTGGTGTAATATCCTGTAACTCAACACGATTTACCTTTACGCCCCACTTGTTTGTAGCATCGTCAAGCACTGCTCGCAACTTCGAGTTGATGGTGTCGCGTGAGGTTAAGGTTTCGTCCAACTCCAACTCGCCAATAACATTTCGGAGAGTTGTCTGTGTAAGTTTTTCAATCGCATTAGGTAGGTTGTCAATTTCGTAAACTGCCTTTACAGGCTCCACGATTTGGAAGTAGAGTAGAGCGTTAATCGTAGTTGTTACATTATCCTTTGTGATAACGCTCTGCTTCGGAAAATCGTAAACCTGCTCGCGAAGGTCAATCTTGTCCGAGAGTTTTGTGACCACAATCGTGCCGTCTAATCCATTGCGCTCGTAGCGCGAATAGACAGGTCGTGCGCGGTCGATAATCGGAAGGATAAAGTTAATTCCCGACTGCAAAGTGCGATGATACTTTCCAAGTCGCTCCACTACGCGCGTTTCGGATTGTTGCACAATGGTAAATCCCACCAACACATAGAGTATCGCAATCAGTGCGATAATTCCAAAAATTACTAATGCTCCCATAGCTATTTCCTAAATTAAAAATTAAAAATTTAGAATTAAAAATTGAGTTCTTTACAATTTCTTGACAGTAAGAATTACGCTGTTGATGGCGGTAACCTCAACTGCTTCGCCCACTTCAATAGGCTCTGTGTCAGTCGATACAGCCTTCCAATCATCGCCATCAATCTTCACTCTGCCGGCGTGCAGTTCGCCCTCTATGCGCTCCGTAACGATAGCACGGCGACCAACCAAAGCATCAGCATTTGTCTTAACCTCCTGTCCCTTTTTGTAGAAGAATTTATAGACCAATGGTCGTACTGTAGCAAATGCCAAAGCCGTACCAACAGCAAAGGCTAACAACTGCCACTTCAACTCCCAATCCAATGCCGAAGCCACAGCTCCAAACAGACAACCAAACGAGATGCACATCACAGCAAAACCTGTTGTGAACATCTCCACAATCACAAATACAAGGGCTATAATAACCCAATAATGCCAAACCTCCATAAAAAAATTATTCTAATTTGTAAATTTCACACTGCTCTGCGGACTCCAACTCCTCACATAGTTCTACTATGCTGCGGGTTTGTCGCCTTGTTTAGTGCAAAATTTCCTAAATTACCTCTAATTTTTTCTCCTTTTGTAGGACTCTAATTTGTAAATTTCACACTGCTCTGCGGACTCCAAACTCCTCACATACCTCAAAGTATGCTCCGCTCTCGTCTCCTTGCGTGGCACAAAATTTCCGAAAGCAATTCTAATTTTTTGCCCTCTCGTGGGACTTTGCTTTGTAAATTTTGCACCACCCTGCGGTAGATATATCGTTAAATTCTCTAAATTCTCTAAATTCTCTAACGCCTCTAACGCCTCTAACGCCTCTAACGCCTCTAACGCCTCTAACGCCTCTAACGCCTCTAACGCCTCTGCAAATTTAAGAAAACTTTTCGATAAATATGCAAGTCGCAACAGAAAAAGTAGATTTCTACGATATTTTCCGTAGATAACGCAGATAGCGAGCAACTTGAACGCCATAGAGAATGGCTGCGGTTGAGAGCCCGACTATATAGCCGACAATCAATCCCGTAGCGCCCATACCGAGTTGGAACGCCACAAAGTAGCCAACCGGTATATTCAGCACGATGTAGGCAATAAACGATATTACGGCAATACTTCGTACCTGCTGTAATCCTCGCAGAACGCCTACCAATATGCACTGCAAAGCGTCTGATAGTTGATATGTTGCATATATGATAAGCATCTGCGAAGCGAGGGCAATGACCTCTGCGTTCTTGGTAAAGAGCAGTGGCATTACATGGCGTAGCGACACAAAGGCGATAATAACACCAATGCCCCACACCACCGCCATCGAGAGCGAAGAGCGCACCACATCGCATATCTCGTTGATATCCCTGCGACCGAAGGCGTGCGATACGCAAATGGTGGTAGCCGAGCCGAGCGAGAGAATCAGCATAAAGGTACAATTACCATAGGTGTTGCCTACCTGATTGGCACTTATTGCCTCTGCACCAAACCAACCCATCATAATTCCCGTTACGATAAATGCCAACGCCTCCAACACCATCTGTCCCGATATCGGAAGTCCCATTTTTAGCAGATGCAGCGAGTTCTTCCAATGCTTCGCTTTGCGTGAGAATAGCGATAGGTACTCTCTGTAACGCTTTGCATAGATAAAATATCCGCCGAGCAGTATCGGGTTGAGAATACGGGAGACAAGAGTTGCCAAACCTGCTCCATACGCCCCCATAGGCTCAAAACCGCACTTGCCAAAGATAAAGACATAGTTAAGTGCAATGTTTATTATATTGGTAATGATGGCGACAATCATTGCCGACTTGGTATTGCCTACGCCCTCCAAAAACTGTTTGAACGAACCGTAGAACATCGCAAATGGCAAGCAGTACGCCATCAGTCGGTAGTATGGTAGGGCCATATCGACCACCTCGACAGGTTGCCCCAGGCGGTAGAGCAGGGGCTCGGTGACAATTTGCAATGCCATACACGCCAGACCGAAGATTGGGTAGAAGAGTAGTGTCGTTTCGAGGTAGTGCGACATCTCCTGCTTACGCCCCTGAACAAATAGTTCTCCGATTATAGGCGTAAAACCAATCGAAAGTCCCATGCATAGGAAAGTGAATACCCACGCAATGGTGGAGCCAAATGCCACGGCAGCCAGCGGTACGGCATCTTCGCCACCATACATTCCCACCATGGCACTATCCGCCACCTGCACCGCAATATAACCCAACTGAGCCAACATTACGGGCAAAGCAAGGCGTAGAATCTCGCCAACTTTGGATAGATATTTTGCTCTAAATGCCATAATCGGTCGCAAAGATACCAATAAATTGAGAATTGAGAGTTGAGAATTAAGAATTATTTTTCTCTCTCTCAACTCACTACTCACTACTCACTCTATCCCGCCATTGCACGGCTCTGCCGAATTGTAATCTTTCCTTTGGTTGCTCCGACAACAATCTCGACATTTGGCGCAATCTCGCCTGCAACAATCATCGCAGCAATCGGCTCCTCAACCTCGCCGACAACCGTGCGGCGAATGGCTCTTGCCCCGTAGCGCGATGAGAAACCGAGCCGAGCCAACTCGCGCATTGCCGTAGGGGTTACACGCAGACGATAGCCGAGCTTTTCGAGCCTTTGGCGCAGCGTAGCAACTTCCAACCGCACAATCTGCTCGGCATCGCGCTCGGAGAGCGAAGCGAAGAGTATCACCTCGTCAATACGATTGAGAAACTCAGGCGAGAATGTACGCTCGGCAGCACGGCGATACTCCGCCTCGGCTGTGGTGTGGAGTTGGCGCGAAGGGGTGCCAAAACCTATTCCGTTGCCACGCTCCGCCACCTCGCGCGAGCCGATATTTGAGGTCATTATAATAATGGTATTGCGAAAATCAACCGTGCGCCCCGTGCCGTCTGTCAGTCGTCCCTCATCGAAGAGTTGCAGCAGGGTGTTAAAGACGGACGAGTGCGCCTTCTCAATCTCATCGAGCAGTACTACCGAGTAGGGCTTGCGGCGTACCGCCTCGGTGAGTTGTCCGCCCTCGCCATAACCCACATATCCGGGAGGCGAGCCGATAAGGCGTGCGACATTGTGAGCCTCGCCAAACTCCGACATATCGAGTCGTACGAGTGCATCGCGCGAGCCAAAGAGGTGGCGCGCCAACTCCTTCGCCATAAGTGTTTTACCCACACCCGTAGGTCCTGCTACGAGGAATACACCGAGAGGTCTGTGCTCATCGTGCAATCCCGAATGGGCGCGACATATGTGGCGTGATATGCAGCGCAACGCCTCCTCCTGACCGATAATGAGAGAGGTTAGGTGTTGCTCCAAACCTTGCAGATGGAGAGCCGTTGAGGCTGTTAGTTGCTCGGCAGGTATACCCGTTGCGACTGTTAAGCACTTCGCTACCTCCGCCTTGCCAATCTCGACAAATGCCCCTTCGTGGTTGAGGTGTGCCGTAGCACCGACCTCGTCTAAAAGGTCTATCGCCTTGTCGGGGAAGTGGCGGTCGGTGATATATCGCCCCGACAACTCCACACATGCACGCAGAGCCTCCTCGGTGTAGCGTACTGAGTGATGTTGCTCGTAAAGTGGGGCGATATTTTGCAAAATATCAAGCGTTTCACCCTCGGTTGTCGGCTCAACCATCACTCGCTGGAAGCGGCGCTCGAGGGCAGAATCGCGCTCGATATTTTCGCGATATTCATCGGGCGTGGTTGCTCCTATGGTCTGAATCTCGCCCCGAGCAAGGGCAGGTTTCAAGATATTTGCCGTGTCGAGCGAGCCCTGCGTTGCACCTGCACCTACAATGGTGTGAATTTCGTCAATAAAGAGTATCGTATCTCCACGACTGCGCAGTTCGTCAAGCACCTGTTCGAGTCGCTCCTCAAACTCTCCGCGATACTTAGTACCTGCAACGAGCGATGCGATGTCGAGCGCAAAGATGCGTTTGCCGGCTATGGTGTGCGGAACATCTCCTGCCACAATGCGCAGTGCCAACCCCTCCACAATGGCACTTTTTCCTACACCTGCCTCGCCAACAAGTACAGGGTTGTTCTTTTTGCGGCGGGCGAGAATCTGCACTACACGCTCCGTTTCGCGCTTGCGACCTACAACAGCATCTATTTTCCCTTGTCGTGCCTGCTCGGTGATGTCTGTACCAAATCGCTCCAAAACGGAGTTCTCAACCCTCTCCGTTACTGCCAAAGTAGCCTCCGTTGTGTTGTCGTTACCACTCTCGTTTTTCGTTTTTCGTTCCCCGTTTTCCGCTTGCATGGAGAATACCTCTGCCGTAATGTTGTAGAGTGCGAATATCCGAGAGGATAGGGTAGTAGTATCCTCCAAAATATCCATTACGGCATGTATGGTCGAAATTCTTCCTGCATCGGCAAAACGCTCGGCGAGATGGACAGAGTACTCTTTGTAGAACTCATCGGGTGGTGCAGTATCGTGCCCCATACGATAGGCAATACGCTCCAATCGCAAACGCAACTGAAAGAGTTGCCAATCCTGCAACAACTCTTTGAATATATTGTATGCCATTGACCCCTCCGAGGAGAGTATCTGCAACATCAAACAATCTTTGAGAGAGCATTTGGTATCAACTTGTGCGGCGTTAAATACCGCCTGCGCCATCGCGCTCTCCAAACTCTTAGAAATATTAGTTTTCATCTCCATTATACCAATTTTGGCGATATAACGAGTGCTGAAATAAAATTATTATGTTAAAAAATAACGGAATTATATAGTTCAGTGTTGTAGAGAAATAGAATGTTATACCCCACCGCCCTAACGGGCACCTCCCCTAACTTAGGGGAGGAATAAATAAAGTATTGTCCCCCTAAATTAGGGGGACGAGCGTAGCGGAGGGGGTATATAAAAACAACAACACCAAACTATATAATTCCGAAAAAATAATAGGGCTCGAATCTTCGAACCCTATTGCATTGTACTATTTGTTGATCAGATTACTTCTTCTCTGCTTCCAACTTCTTGGCTACGGCTGCCAACATATCGTCCGTCATCGAAGATATATCCCACTGTGGTTTCCAACCCCACTCCTCGCGTGCGCACGAGTCATCGAGCTTATTTGGCCAGCTGTTGGCGATAGCCTCCTTCACCGGGTCTACATCGTAGTCCAACTCAAACGAAGGGATGCGTTTACGGATTTCGGCTGCGAGAATCTCAGGAGTGAAGCTCATCGCGGTAACATTAAAGCTGTTGCGGTGCTTCAACTTCGCAGGGTCTGCCTCCATCAATTCCACGATTGAACGCAAGGCATCCGGCATATACATCATATCCATATATACATCGCTTGGTACAGCACAAGTATAGCGGCCATTGCGAATAGCCTCGTAGTATATCTCTACTGCGTAGTCGGTAGTGCCACCACCGGGAAGAGTCTTGTTCGAGATAAGGCCAGGGAAACGCACCGAGCGAGTGTCGAGACCATAACGCTGAGCGTAGTAGTTCGAAAGCATTTCGCCTGTTACCTTGCATACGCCATAGATAGTTGTAGGCTGCATTACAGTATCTTGTGGAGTCATATCCTTGGGCGATGTAGGGCCGAATGCTCCAATCGAAGATGGTGTAAATACCGCACAGTTATGCTCACGACCAATCTCCAACGAGTTCATCAATGCACCCATGTTGATTTTCCATGCCAACTGAGGGTTGCGTTCGCCCGTAGCAGATAAGAGTGCCACAAGATTAAAGATAGAGTCGATGCCGTACTTTGAAACAATCGCCTCCATGGCTTTGCCATCTAACGCATCGAGAGTCTCGAATGGTCCCTCCTCGGAAAGACCGGCACATTCACGAACATCCGTTGCGACAACATTGTCGTTGCCATAGATACCACGCAGGTATGGCACGAGCTCCGAGCCGATTTGACCACCTGCACCAACTACTAAGATTTTTTTCATTTTATTAGGTTAATTGATTTCGCAACAACAAAAGTAGTAAAAAAATGATTACGCTGTTCAAAAAACAATATAAAAGTAAAAAAAATATTTTTAAATCATGGAATTATAAGGTTTGGTATTGTAGCAATACGCCTCCGTACATTATTGCAGATTGCTCAGCCACACCGCCACCGACTGACGAATCTCCTATACACGAAAAAGGAAGATCGAAAGGTCTTCCTTTTTTCGTACCAGTGTGTTACCTATCCCCCAAAGAGCCTGTCTAACAAGTTTTTTTGTTAGGCAGGCTTGTTTGTTGCTGTGGATTTTTTTGGGAAGGGGCAAAATTTAGATAGTTGAAAAGCTCAAAAGTTTTGAGAAAATCACATTATGCAACGCAGATTTGCGCTACA
>JAZSOV010000039.1:0-1892 GCA_045537095.1 Alistipes sp. | reverse complement strand
ATCGGCAATCTGCAACATAATCTTATTCGTCAGACGCTCCTTGTCCTGTACCGAGAAATCAAGCGAAATATGGGCTACGGGCTTGGCGATAGGATTAAGCGATGCTTGCATACGAAAACTGTCAACTATATGGTCAATGCTATCGTTTCTCAGTCCTCTACCACCGAGCGGCTCGGCATATGGCTTTTGCAACACATAATTTACCACACCACGAAAATCTGCACCTTGTACTATCTTACCTATCATCTTTTATGCGGCTTATCAGGTCATCAATTTCGCTTGCTAAATTGCGGTACTCTGTTCTTATGCCAACATAGCCTGTGGCATTAGCCTTGCGAGAAATTTGATTAAGGTTATTTGCCATACCCGTCAGTTTAAGGATATGCTGGAGGTGCTGTGGGCGCAATCGCTCTTGCACCACCGAGGAGGCTGACGCTCGGCGCAGATACTCGCTCAAAGTAACACCTGCTCGACGAGCCTTCTCCTTTAACAAAAAGTACTCTTTGGTTGCGAAGCGTACGGTAATTTTATACTTGCGCTTTTCGGTTGCCGCCATAGGTGGGCGACCTTCATTATTGCGATTCTTGATTGTTCTCATAGTGGTTACAGTTTTAGGTTATTATTTAGGTTAGACCATCGGGATTTCATAGTTTCTGTCCGACAGAAACACAAACTTGCTCCCCTATATCTTAAATCCTCGTTTCTGTTTCGCTACATCCCGTTTTCGAGGTTGTTGTGAGCGCAGATAATCGTTCAAATCCTTATGCCTACGATAAAAATCCGACTGGTCTATAACTTTGCTTTGAGGGCATAATCGCTCTATCTCGGAGAGTGCTTTTCGTCCTGCATCATCGTTATCCAAGAAGGTATAGATGCTACGATGACGAGCCAAGAACGGCACTGCTTTTTGGATATTGGCAACCGAGTTTAATACTGCGATATTGCAAGTTGGCGAATCGTTTCGCTTAATGGTTAGATACGAAAGAAAGTCCATAAATCCCTCAAAGGCGAGCGCCTTATCGCTACCATTGTCTATGGTCGTGATATGCTTCGGTGTGCTACACCCTTTGAATCTCTCAGAGCGCAGTTCCCATCCGCCATAGTCGTTGCTAAAGCCGATAGCGAAGTAGTTGCGCTCACCAACCGAGTAATGTACCTCTCGACAAAATTTCTTAGCAATAGAGGCGTCAATGGCACGACTACCGAGATAGTTCACAAGCGCTGGGTGGCGCAACGGATAGTCGCCTAAAACCTGCAACCTATTCGGCAAAGTGTGCAATATTTGTGAAGTAACAGGGATTAAAGTTGAAATATTGTTGTGTCGTAATAGCTCTACTGCCTGCTGAAAGTTACACTTATCAACCTCCATCACAAGGTCGATAATCGAGCCTCCACGACCTGCCCCGAAGTCATACCACAGGTTCTGCGCATAGTCCACCTTGAAACTCGCATCCTGTTCCTCACGAAGCGGTGAAAGATAGAATCCATAACGAGTATTCTCCTGCTTGGGCACGATGCCTCGCTGTGCCAAATAATCGCGTATCGGGATAAGTTTAATGTCTTGAATTGTTCTCATAGCGGTATAGTATTACTATGAAAGAAGAATATATTTCTCTTTCACTGATTATCTTTTTATGGGGATGATTTGATTGAGGGCCGCCTCTACATCGCTCTCGCGGAAGAGTACACGCCCACCGATTTTGTGAGCGCATATTTTGCCACGATTAACCCAGTCGGTGAGTGTGACAAGAGATATGCGCAGTCGCCGAGCAGTCTCCTGACGAGTGAGATATTTTGTGTCTGATTTGTGGCGCAGAGGTCGCAGCTGCTGCAACTCGTCGCGCAGGGACTCTCGTATCATTTCCGAGAGCTGGTCGGCGGTCAAGCCGTTG
>JAZSOV010000102.1:0-13624 GCA_045537095.1 Alistipes sp. | reverse complement strand
CCTCGGCATAACCCATAGCCGCCGACAACGAAGAGTCGGGTACTCCTACAACAATATCCGCCTCGGCAGGTGCTTCGTGCCACAAGCGGCGTCCGGACTCCTTGCGGAAGGCGTGAACATTACAACCGTCAATATCGCTGTCAGGTCGCGCAAAATAGATGTACTCCATGGCACACATATTATGCTCACAATTCAAAGCATATTTGCGACTACGGAGTCCGTTGTGGTCAATTGTCACAACCTCACCCGGCTCGACATCTCGCAAGAATGTTGCACCCATAACATCGAAGGCACAAGTCTCGCTTGACACAACATATCCATCACCTAACTTACCGATTGCCAATGGACGAATACCATATTTATCACGGCAAGCATAGAGGCGGTTTTGCGTCATAATAACAAAGGCAAAAGAGCCTTCCAACATATCCAATGCCTCCATAATCGTAAAGATGCGTGGCTCGTCAGCCTCTTTTTTGATAAGGTGAGCCAACAACTCGGCATTTGTATTGGAGTGGAAAAGGCTTCCCTTGCTCTCCAGATAGTCGTGAACCTGCTTGGCATTTACTATGTTGCCATTGTGTGCAATTGCAAACGAGCCTGTATTATGTAGGAATGATAGAGGTTCGATATTATCGATACTACGACCATTTGCTGTTGTGTAGAGAACATGTCCCAAACACATCTTACCCTCCAACTTTTGAAGTTGGGATTCGTTGAAAACTTCCTGTACAAGTCCGTGTCCGCGATGACGGTACATGTGACCATCTTCTGCAACACTTACCATACCGCAACCCTCTTGACCACGGTGTTGCATCGAATGGAGTCCGTAATAGACCAATGATGAGGCATGCTCAACATTATAAACTGCTAAAACACTCATAAAAAACTATGTTTTTTAATTGATAATTGACAATTGATAATTGATAATTATGGTAAAACGATAAATCGTTTTATACAGATTATTTTATCATATACATACAATACTTTTAATTGTCAACTGTCAATTTTCAATTGTCAATTTACTTTTTAAAGTACTTCACTGCATTTGCAAATATATTCTGACGCTTTTCGCCTGCGATATTCTTGAACAAGCAGTCATCATAGCGCTCCGTGTGTCCCATCTTGCCGAGAATCTGTCCGTTCTTCGAGATGATTCCCTCGATGCCGTATGACGAGCCGTTAGGGTTGTGCGGTGCATCGGTTGTAGCGTTACCCTCCATATCGGCATATTGGAACGCCACCTGACCATTTGCGAACAACTCCTCCGCCATCTCCTCGCTAACCACGAACTTACCCTCGCCGTGGCTCACGGCGATAGAGTGCAGGTCGCCAACCTCGAACGATGACAACCAAGGCGATGCGGTAGTTCCCACGCGGGTAGATACAATCTGCGAGATATGGCGGTGAATATCGTTGTGGAAGAGGGTAGGCGACTCGGTAGTCATCATACCCAAACGTCCGTATGGCAACAAGCCCGACTTAACGAGTGCCTGGAATCCGTTGCAGATACCGAGAATCAAACCACCACGCTCAATCAACGAGTGAACAGCCTTTGTTACGGTTGCGTTGTTAAGCACGCTTGCGATAAACTTACCGCTGCCATCAGGCTCATCTCCGAGTGAGAATCCACCACTCAGAACGAGGATATGGCACTTGTCGATTGCCGCAGCCATCGCGTCAATCGAGTGCAAGACATCTTCCGGTGTAAGGTTGCGGAATACTCCGATATGAGTCTCTGCCCCCTCACGCTCGAATGCACGAGCCGTATCGTAGTCGCAGTTTGTACCCGGGAATACAGGGAGATAGACCTGTACCTTCTCAACCTTCTCGCCCTTATACTGCGGTGCAGCAGCGGTATGGTTGCTTTCGCGGCACTTCTCGCCACTCTTGCCCTTTGCAGGATATATCTTCTCGAACTTTGCGGTATTTGCATCGTACAACTCCGCCAACGAGAATTTCTCGCCCAAGACCTCAATGTTCTTCTCTGCGGTAGTTTTACCTACGAGTTGTGCGCCTGCAACCTCGCCCTTAGCCTCGACCAAAATAGAGCCGTACGAGTAGTCGAACAGTGTCGCCTCATCGCAGGTCAAAGTTGCACCAATCTCGTTACCGAACGACATCTTGGCAACTGCCTCCGCTACGCCACCAAAGCCGATAGCGTATGCCGATACGATATTTCCGTTGTGGATATTCTCTGTTACAAGGCGGAAATTAGTCTTCAACTCCTCGGTATTAGGTGTGTAGTTCGCACTTGGCGTATGCTTAACGAGGTAGAGCGAGTTGCCTGCCTCCTTAAACTCAGGGCTTATAGCCTTGCGTGCATCGAGTGTAGTGATACCGAATGCTATCAAGGTTGGTGGCACATTGATATTCTGGAATGTACCACTCATTGAGTCCTTACCGCCAATCGAAGGCAACTCAAACGCCTTCTGCATACGGATAGTTCCGAGCAGTGCCGACATCGGCTTGCCCCACGAGTGAGCATTGCCCATTCTCTCGAAATACTCCTGATATGAGAAGCGCATCTTCTCGTACGATGCTCCCGAAGCCACAACCTTCGCGCAAGCCTCCACTACGGCGTACTCTGCACCGTGATATGGCGACCAAGCCGAGATGTATGGGTTGAAACCAAACGCCATAACACTCGCCGTAGAGGTCTTGCCGTGGCGTACAGGCAAGGTCTGCATCGACACCTGAGTCTCGGTGCGCTGTGTCTTACCTCCAAACGGCATCAACACTGTCGAGCGACCGATGGTCGAGTCAAACATCTCGCACAAACCACGCTGCGATACTACATTATTATCTTTGAGGTTGTTCAACATCTTCTCGCGAAGTGTTGCACCCTCGACCTCACGGTGGAATGGGTTGCGCTCCTCGATAGCACCAAGAGCAATCTTGGTGTAGTGCTTTGCACCTGCCGAGTCGATAAACTCACGCTTCAAGTCTGCCACTTTCTCGCCCTTGTAGAACATACGCATACGCTGTGTGTCGGTAACATCCGCCACGTGCGTAACCTCGACATTCTCCTCGCGGCAGAGAGCAATCATCGCCTCCACATCCTTCTTCTCCACAACAACGGACATACGCTCCTGCGACTCCGAAATAGCCAACTCGGTAGCGTTCAATCCGTTATACTTGACAGGTACGCGGTCGAGGTAGATATCCAAGCCATCGGTCAATTCACCGATTGCCACCGATACACCTCCCGCACCAAAGTCATTCGACTTCTTAATCAGGCGCGTTACATCGCCACGGCGGAACAAGTGCTGAATCTTGCGCTCCTCAGGGGCATTTCCCTTCTGCACCTCCGAGCCACACTCCTCCAACGAAGCGGTGGTGTGCTGCTTTGACGAACCGGTCGCTCCACCGATACCGTCACGACCTGTACGACCTCCCAAGAGGAGTACTACATCGCCCGGTGCAGGGCTCTCACGGCGTACATCTGCCGCCTTAACAGCTCCGACAACTGCGCCAACTTCCAAACGCTTTGCCACATAGTCATCGTGGTATATCTCGCGCACATGGGTTGTCGCCAAACCTATCTGGTTACCATAGCTCGAATAGCCTGCTGCCGCCTTGCGCGAAATAATGCGCTGTGGCAACTTGCCCTCTATGGTTTCGTCTATACCTTTATATATATCGCCCGCACCCGTTACGCGCATAGCCTGATAGACATAGGCACGACCTGACAGTGGGTCACGAATAGCACCACCCAAGCAGGTCGAAGCACCTCCGAAAGGCTCAATCTCGGTAGGGTGGTTATGGGTTTCGTTCTTGAACTGCAAGAGCCACTTCTCGCTCTGTCCCTCGATATCGACATCAACGAAGATGGAGCAAGCGTTGTTCTCCTCGCTCACCTCCATATCGTCCAACTTGCCAATTTTACGCAAGTAGCGACCGCCAATAGTTGCCAACTCCATCAAGCACAACGACTTCTGCTCACGACCGAGCTCCTTACGCATCATGCCGAACTCTGCCAATGCAGTTTCGTACTCGCTCTTCATAAACGAGTCGTCAATCTTTATCTCCTCAATCTCTGTGGTGAAGGTGGTGTGACGGCAGTGGTCGCTCCAATAGGTGTCGAGGATTCGCAACTCTGTCTGCGTAGGGTTGCGATGCTCGCTCTTGAAGTACTCCACAACGCAACGCAAGTCGTCAGCATTCATCGCCAAACCATTTGCCTTGCAGTATGGTTCCAAATCCTCCTCCTTCATATCGGTAAAGCCCTCCAATACAGGTACAGGCTTAATGTCGGCTTGTTCAGCGTCTGACAAGATTTGCAAGTTCTTCTCGCGCGACTCTACGGCGTTGATAAGGTAGTGCTTAATCTTTGCCATCTGCTCCTCCGTTACGCCATCATCGAAGATATAGAGGCGTGACGAGCGAATCTTAACCTCCGCAGCAGGCTCCAACAAGTGAACGCAATCTACCGCCGAAGATGCTCGCTGGTCGAACTGACCGGGCAGATACTCGATAGCGAGGTACTTTTTACCCTCGTAATCGCACTCGTTCGAGACGAGGTCAGTAACAATTTCGCCAAATACGGAGTAGCGACAACGCTCCACGAGATCATCACTAAATCCGAACAAATCGTAAACATTGAGTACGCGCAACTCCTCGATAGCGAGTGAAAGGTTTTCGTTCAACTCCTTGCGGAGCGACTCCGCCTCTACCTGAAAGCGAGCGTACTTCTCGACAAATATTCTGTGATTTTTCATAACTTCAAAATCAAATTGATAATTGATAATTGAAAATTGACAATTAGTGGTAAAACGATAAATCGTTTTTGTGTCTATTGTATTATTTTCTACATCAACTATCTAATTATAAATATAAATTCCTTTAATTATCAATTGTCAACTGTCAATTGTCAATTAAAGTTCCGGCAGCGTTGCTGCAAGAACTGTTGCTGTCTGCTTTGCACGGAAGGCGAGCAACTTCTCCTCGACAGCCTTGTCGGTCAATGCGAAAATCTGCGCAGCGATAAGAGCTGCATTCTTTGCACCGTTGATTGCAGTTGTTGCCACAGGAATACCGCCCGGCATCTGCACGATAGACAACAATGAATCCAATCCTCCGAGTGCCGAGGTCTTGATTGGCACACCGATAACCGGTACGGTAGTCATCGCTGCCGTAACACCTGCTACATGCGCTGCGCCACCTGCACCTGCGATGATTGCACCAAAACCACGCTCGCGCGCCGACTTGGCAAATTCATACATCAAATCGGGAGTACGGTGTGCGCTGATAACTCGCTTCTCGTACTCGATACCCAACTCTTCGAGGGTTTCGCAAGCCGCTTTCATAATGTCCCAGTCGCTTGTCGAACCCATAACCACTGCTACCTTCATAATGTGTTGTGTTTTATTGTTTTGTTATTTGTTTACTCCGTGTGTTGTTGCTCTTTGCAGCCAAAGTGTTTAGAGTCGTTAGGGGCGTTAGGGGCGTTAGCGTTTTTCAACTACTCACTACTCTCTACTCACTACTCACTAAATAAAAAAGACCGCTACAATCCCTTGTAGTGGTCCTTTATCTGCACACACGCGCCCCCGACATCTGCTGCTGCGACTTTCGCTGACGCTGCTGCACACAAGAGGCAATATGTACACTCTGCAAAAACATAGTGCAAAGATACTCTTTTTTTATTATATAAAAAAGACCTTACAGCAGATTTTTCAACATTTTATCGAAAAATATTCACCTTTGTAATAGCCGAGATTATTTTACAAAGTCGAGAGATTTTTTTGATAAATTTTGCCTTCCGCATTTTGCATTTTGCATTTTTTGTTCTATCTTTGCCCAAAGTTTGAGCAAATGTATATACTGCACAACATAATCGAGCCATTAACTCCGCGAATTCCGGAGTTCCAAAGAGTGGGAGCGTGTGCAGTGTGCGGTAAAAAAAGACCATTACAAGGGATTGTAGCGGTCTTTTTTGTTTAGTGAGTAGTGAGTAGTTGAAAGACGCTAACGACCCTAACGACTCTAACGACTCTAAACACTTTGGTTGCAAAGAGCAACAACACACGGAGCAACAAATAACAAAACAATATAATATAAATATAGGTAATTATGTTTTTGGACGAAAGAGTTTATCAAGAGGGCTTGACCTTTGACGATGTATTGCTTGTGCCTGCATACTCAGAGGTTCTGCCACGCGAAGTTAGCACCAAAGGTCGCTTCTCGCGCAACATCACACTCAACATTCCAATCGTATCGGCTGCAATGGATACCGTAACCGAAGCTCCTATGGCTATTGCCGTAGCACGCGAGGGTGGTATCGGCGTGATTCACAAGAATATGTCTATTGCCGAGCAGGCAGCGCATGTACGCCGTGTGAAGCGTGCCGAGAATGGAATGATTGATGACCCTGTAACCATCTCACGCGAGAACACCGTTGGCGATGCGTTGGCGATGATGCAGGAGAATAAAATTGGCGGTATTCCGGTAGTTGATGAGAATCGCTACCTCGTAGGTATCGTAACCAATCGCGACCTCCGCTTTCAGAAGGATATGTCGCGCAAGATTGACGAGGTTATGACCTCCGAGAATCTCGTTACTATCACCGAGGGCGACAAGAATACCGATGTTGCAGAGGTATTGCTCTCGAACAAGATTGAGAAGTTGCCCGTAGTGGATAACGAGGGACACCTCGTAGGACTTATCACCTACAAGGACTTGACAAAGGCTCAGGACCACCCGAACGCTTGTAAGGACTCGAAGGGCCGCCTTCGTGTAGCAGCAGGTATCGGCATCACGCCCGATGCAATGGAGCGTGTTGCTGCACTCGTAGCAGAGAGCGTTGATGCCGTAGTTCTCGACTCGGCACACGGACACTCGAAGGGCGTTGTAGGCTTGTTGAAGAAGATTAAGGAGGTTTACCCTAAGCTCGATGTAGTGGTTGGTAACATCGCTACTGCCGAGGCAGCGAAATATCTTATCGAGGCTGGTGCCGATGGTATTAAAGTTGGTATCGGTCCCGGCTCAATCTGCACAACCCGTATTATTGCAGGCGTGGGTGTTCCGCAACTCACCGCAATCTTCGACTGCGCAAAGGCTGCACAGGGTAGTGGCGTAGGCGTTATTGCCGATGGCGGTTTGCGCTACTCGGGCGATATCGTGAAGGCGTTGTCGGCAGGTGGTACTTGCGTAATGTGCGGTTCGATGTTTGCGGGCACAGAGGAGTCACCTGGCGAAACCATTATCTACAATGGTCGTAAGTTCAAGACCTATCGCGGTATGGGCTCTATCGATGCAATGAAAGCAGGCTCGAAGGACCGCTACTTCCAAGATGGCGAGGCTAACGCCATGAAGCTCGTTCCAGAGGGTATTGTTGGTCGTGTTCCATTCAAAGGCTCGTTGGCAGAGACTGTATATCAGTTGGTTGGCGGTATTCGTGCAGGTATGGGCTATTGCGGCGCACGCTCAATCGAGGAGTTGCAGAAGGCTCGTTTCGTTCGCATCACCTCGGCAGCCGTAGTGGAGAACCACCCACACGACATCACCATCACACGCGAAACACCAAACTATTCGCGAGGCGAATAGTTCAAATTGACAATTGACAATTGACAATTGATAATTAAAGGAATTTTAATTTATAAATAATACAGATAGTTGATAGGAGGAAAATAATAAATAGACAAAAACGATTTATCGTTTTACCACTAATTGTCAATTTTCAATTATCAATTATCAATTAAAAAACGAAGTTTTTATGAAGCAGGATATGATTGTAATCTTGGACTTGGGAAGTCACGAGAACACAGTAGTTGCCCGAGCAATTCGTGCATTGGGCGTATATAGCGAGATCTACCCACACGACATCACTGCAAAGGAGTTGCAGGCGTTGCCAAATGTTAAGGGTGTAATTATCAACGGAGGTCCTAACTGCGTAATCGATGGGGTAGAGATTGATGTTTTGCCCGAGATTTACGAGGCAGGATTCCCTGTTATGGCAGCAGGTTGGGATAAGGCAAAGTGCGACAAGAAGTTGCCGCAGTTTGCAGACGACCTCGAGGCTATCAAGGAGGCTGTAAAGGGCTTTGTATTCGACACTTGCAAAGCTGAGGCTAATTGGAATATGACCAACTTCGTAGCCGACCAAGTGGAGCTGATTCGCCAGCAGGTGGGCAACAAGAAGGTATTGCTCGCATTGTCGGGTGGCGTGGATAGTTCGGTAGTTGCAGCGTTGCTGTTGAAGGCTATCGGCGATAACCTTGTTTGCGTGCATGTAAATCACGGCTTGATGCGTAAGGGCGAGTCGGAGAATGTTGTGGAGGTATTCCGCAACCAGCTCTGCGCAAACCTCGTATATGTTGATGCTACCGAGCGTTTCTTGACAAAGTTGGAGTGCGTAGATGATCCTGAAAAGAAGCGAAAGATTATCGGTGGCGAGTTTATCCGTGTATTCGAGGAGGAGGCACGCAAGTTGGACGGTATCGACTTCCTCGGTCAGGGAACTATCTATCCTGATATCGTGGAGAGTGGTACTAAGACTGCAAAGATGGTTAAGTCGCACCACAATGTAGGCGGTCTGCCTGAGGATTTGCAGTTCGAGTTGGTAGAGCCATTGAAGCAGCTCTTCAAAGACGAAGTTCGTGCTTGCGGTGTTGAGTTGGGATTACCATACGAGATGGTTTATCGTCAGCCATTCCCTGGACCTGGTTTGGGTGTTCGTTGCCTTGGCGCAATCACACGCGACCGCTTGGAGGCAGTTCGTGAGTCGGACGCTATCTTGCGTGATGAGTTCGCAAAGGCGGGCTTGGATAAGACTGTATGGCAGTATTTCACCATCGTTCCTGACTTTAAGTCGGTAGGTGTACGCGACAATGCTCGTTCGTACGATTGGCCTGTAATCCTTCGTGCTGTGAATACCGTTGATGCGATGACCGCAACTATTGAGCATATCGATTGGGCTATCCTCGGCAAGATTACCGACCGCATCTTGAAGGAGGTTCCAAATGTAAACCGCGTTTGCTACGACCTCTCACCAAAACCAAATGCAACTATCGAGTGGGAGTAACCTACTCAACGGATATAGTACAAACAGAATAGGCTAACCCGAAAGGTTAGCCTATTCTGTTTGTCTGTTACGATAGTACTACTACCACTCGTTCGGAGCGATATTAACAGTCAAGAATGGTGTCGACTCGCCACCCATAATTATATTTGCAACGCAAGTAACCATCTCCTCGTCAACACCAGGTACTTTAAGAACTACAACCTGCAAGGTATTCGAGCCACGATTTCCGCTTGCAGTGCTACTCAACTCATAATTATCAGGATTGAGGTCTGCATCGTGACCTGGCTTAACAACATTGAATTGTATATACTCAGCGTACTCCGCAGGAATCTCCGCAGTCCATGCTACATTAGGAGTGATAGTATAGCGCACGATATTCTCTGCATCCGTAGCGTGGCGCCAGAATCCTCTCCAATAGTTAGCCTTTGTCCACGCATCAGACGAAGCCCAAGTCCATTCACGCTCGCCTTCGAGGTTGATGCCATAAGTAGTGGTCTTGTTTGCAGGAGGAGCAACAACAACATCCGGCTCCTTCTTCTGCGCACACGACACAAACAGGGTAGATGCCACAACGGCAATCATACTCAATACAACATAGATCTTTTTCATAATTTTTGTTATTATTAAATTAGTAATTAGTTATTATTTTCTGCTTTACTCTTCGTTTCCCACGCCACGAACATAGCGGTCAATTGCTGCGGCAGCCTTTCGTCCTGCGCCCATAGCCAAGATTACGGTTGCTGCGCCTGTTACGGTATCACCACCCGCAAAGACTCCCTTACGCGAGGTCTGTCCCCAATCATCCGCCACGATGCATCCTCTGCGGTTAGTATCGAGAGCATCAGTAGTCGAGGCAATAAGTGGATTTGGAGATGTTCCGAGTGCCATAACTACAACATCGCACTCAATCTCGAAGTCCGAGCCTGCAACCTCCTGCGGCGAACGGCGACCACTCTCATCAGGTTCACCAAGTTCCATCTGCACGCAGTTGATAGCGCGCACCCAGCCCTTATCATCGCCCAACACAGCCGTAGGGTTGGTAAGCATCTTGAACTCGATGCCCTCCTCCTTGGCGTGGTGCACCTCCTCCACACGAGCAGGCAACTCTTTCTCACTACGGCGATATACGATAGTAGCCTCGGCTCCAAGACGCTTTGCTGTACGCACAGCATCCATAGCCACATTACCACCTCCAACAACTACCACCTTGCGACCTACATATATAGGTGTATCGTACTCCTCATCATAGGCGTGCATCAAGTTTGCGCGAGTGAGGAACTCGTTAGCTGACAATACACCATTCAGGTTCTCGCCATCTATACCCATAAAACGCGGCAGACCTGCACCAGAGCCGATAAACACAGCATCGTATCCCTCCTCATCGAGTAACGAATCAACAGTAATCGTTCTACCTACAACAACATCTGTTTCAATAGTTACACCGAGCTTCTTCACGCTCTCAATCTCGCGCTTCACCACACGCTCCTTCGGCAAACGGAACTCCGGAATACCATATACGAGAACGCCTCCTGCTTCATGCAACGCCTCGAATATAGTAACCTCGTAACCCATTTTGGCAAGGTCGCTTGCGCAAGCTAAGCCCGCAGGACCGCTGCCAACGACAGCCACCTTGTGTCCGTTCTTCGCGATCTGCGGCATTGGACGGCCGTTCTCCAACTGCCAATCGCCCACAAATCTTTCGAGTTTACCGATAGCCACAGGCTCGCCTTTGATGCCAAGGATACACGAACCCTCGCACTGCGACTCCTGCGGACATACACGACCGCAGATACTTGGCAACGACGAGTCGGCCGAGATAACCTCTGCGGCACCCTTCACATCGCCTTCGCGCAGACGCTCAATAAAGCGTGGTATCTGAATATTTACGGGACAAGCCCCAACACAACGAGGATTCTTGCAATCGAGGCATCGTGTAGCCTCCAACATCGCCTCCTCCTGATTGTAGCCATAGCAAACCTCCTCGAAGTTGGTTGCTCTTACTTTTGCATCTTGTTCGCGTACCTGAACGCGAGGTATCTTATTTGCCATAACTTACTTGTCCAATCCAATATTACACTTGTGTCCCGCCTCACGCTCGCGCTGAATAGCCAATGCACGCTGCTCCTGTGTGCGATACATTCCCTGACGGCGCATAGCCTCGTCAAAATCTACATCGTATGCATTGAACTCCGGACCATCTACACAGGTAAATTTGGTTTTACCTGCAATGGTAACACGGCATGCACCACACATACCTGTACCGTCAACCATCAGAGCGTTGAGCGATACGATACATGGCAACTCAAACTTCTTTGCCGTAAGAGTTACAAACTTCATCATAATCATCGGGCCAATAGCCACACAACAGTCATACTGCTTTCCCTCTTCGGTGATAAGCTTTTCGAGCAGAGCTGTAACCAAACCATGGAAACCCTCCGAACCATCATCCGTAGCGATATAGAGATTTGCAGCAACCTTGCGCATCTCCTCGGCATAAATAAGTAAATCTTTTGATTTTGCACCAATGATAACATCCACATCTACACCGCGCTCAGCGAGCCACTTGACTTGTGGATATACAGGGGCGGCACCCACGCCACCACCGATAAAGATAAACCTGCGCTTACGCAACTCCTCGATAGGTTCTGCAACAAAATCGGATGGGCGACCCAGAGGACCAGCGACATCGGCAAGATATTCGCCTACGCCCTTTGCTACAATCTTACGGGTTGAAACACCCAAAGCCTGCGTTACGAGTGTTACGGTTCCATCTGTTGCATCATAATCTGCAATTGTAAGCGGGGTTCGCTCACCTCGCTCATCAGCTCGCACAATAACGAACTGTCCAGGTTGTGCCGAGCGAGCAATACGCGGAGCCTTGACACGAGTCAAGTATATATTTTCCGCAAGCTCTCTACTCTCAGTTACTTCAAACATAGTTTAGTTGGTCTTTTTTTATATCACCTCTCGACAATTGCCGACACCCTTATCGTAGTCACAGGCATCTTCGGATCGTTGCTGATAATTCGCAATCTCTCAACCACCGCCCCAAATGGCAAACGCGAGGTATCTATCTCAATTAAAATCTCTTTTTTCCCTCCTGCTTCAATCGTGCTGTCGCCCTTCATCTTCGCCTCGAATCCCTCTCCGTTTATCTCCAATTTACGAATTGCGAGAGGTCGCGTACCCGTGTTATACAATTCTAACGCGCGGGCGCGTTTCGTATGCGCGCACTTTACAGCCCCAAATTTAATACTTTTTTCTGAAACCGCAATCATTTGTGCAACATTATTTGCACTTTCGCCCCGAAAATCTATCGCAAGTCCATTTATTATGAATGGGTATTTCGTTTTTTTACCATCCGCAAGCAGCGTAACAGCATAATCGAGCGAACCATATTTGGCACTATCATCGGTCAACATACAGACAAAATTCAACGCAACTTCCTCGCCCGCACCAATAGCGTTCGGATAGTAAAACTCCAATTCGGAAAACTCCTCAACAATCGATAACTGCACCTTGCGCGGGGAGGTATTCACTATCTCGAATGTAGACTGCTTCGCCTTGCCATGTTCGAGAAAACCAAACGAGTGAGCATTCGTAGCCGCCCGCAACCCCTCTCCAAGATCAATGGGGTAGCGCTCCTCCAAACTCAACTTGCGAGGTTGCACACTACCCGTAACGAGCAGTTGCGCCTTCGAGCCATCTGCCGTTGCAACAAAGACCTTGCGAGCAAAGGCTCCCGGATAGTTCATAGGATTGAAGATAATCTTTATTGTAGCTACGCTATCAGGCATCACAGGCTTGCGCGAAAATTCAGCCTTTGTACAACCACACGAAGAGTAGGCAGACACTACAACCATCGGTTCCTTGGCTGCGTTGCGAAAACGGAAAATATGCTCCACCGAGCCACCATCTTCGGCAATCTCACCAAAATCGTGAGAATTATTTTCAAAAATAATTTTTGCATCCGAAACGCCATAAACAAGTGTGAATAAGGCAATAACGGCAATCTTCATAAATCTTTTCATCGGTACAAAGATAATTTTTTTAATTTTTTTATGCAAAAGTTTTGCAGGAATAAAAAATTTGCCATATATTTGCACTCGCAAAACGGGAATAACCGCATTGCAAGGTTCTTAGAAACACGCCTGAATAGCTCAGTTGGTTAGAGCACATGACTGTTAATCATGGGGTCCTAGGTTCAAGTCCTTGTTCAGGCGCTATTGCGCGAGGGTTGCAAAAATGTTCGGTTACGACAGCACCAACAACGAAAGTTGAAGGTGTGGCGAGTAAAAGCATTGAAGTGGATAGCAAATAGCTTTGAAGATAACGAATAGCAGTCCCAAGCCATTTTTAGAAAAGGGAGCTTAGCTCAGCTGGTTTAGAGCATCTGCCTTACAAGCAGAGGGTCGGGGGTTCGAATCCCTCAGCTCCCACAAAATCAAGACGACTTTTTTGAGTCGTCTTTTTTTGTGTCCGCTGAGAGATTCGTCAGCTTGTTGCGCCTCGGCTGACTTGTCTGCGCTATCAGAAGAGTGCGCAGTGTTGCTGCGCAACTATGGAATATTGGTTGAGTAATATCTGCTCAAACAAGTTTGG
>JAZSOV010000016.1:0-8772 GCA_045537095.1 Alistipes sp. | reverse complement strand
GGTTTCACTCGAAGGCTATGAGGGCGAAAATAACTTCGACCTTGTACTTTGTGCAAACAATGAGGAGTTTGCATTTGAAAAGAACGCTACCTGCAAGAGTGCTGCAGAGGGTACAAACAAACAATTGACAATCGAGAAGCCAAAGGCGGGCAAGTGGTATGTGTCGGTACATTGCAAAACAACCGTAGACTCTAAGGTTGGCAAGTACGGAACAGAGTATAGCGGTCGCACCGATGTATTGAATGGCGTGCCATATAAGGTTTCGGTAAAGTATGAGTAGTCAAATATAATTGCTTATATAGGGTTGTTATGAGACGATTTACAATCTTATGTTTGGCGTTGGCTTTTGTAGGAATTTCAATGCCAACGGAGGCGCTCTCTCGTAGTAAGGAGAAAAATCGCGCAGAGGTTGTGGCGCGTAGTCACGATTACTACAAGGATATATTTATGGATAGCGGCATCGGACTCGCATCTCGTCACGACTTGCCGTCAGCACCATTCTTAGGTCTATCTATGGAGAGTTTTGTATCCTCTGTGAATAGGCATAAGCCTGCATCGAAATTGGATACACTCTTGCAGACCAAAATCTTTTGCGGAAGCGAAGAGGATACTAATGGTCGTCTACTCTATCCGGATGGAGCACCTCGCTATCGTATGATATATGTTAATGGCGGAAGTGCAAAAATTCATGGAAACGCTCTATTCAAGCAGGGAAGAGAGAATATTTGTAAATTTGTTGCAGGCGGAGGCTCATATCTTGGAACTTGCGCTGGTGCCTATCTTGCATCATCGGGAGGATATAGCAAAAAAGGGTCAAGATTTACAAAGCTATATCTCGGATTGTGGCCTGCGTATGCACACTCTACACATCTATCGAGAAGCAATACGGCGATGACTATCGCAAAAAAGAGTCCGCTGTTGCGTTATTTTGACTTCGGTGGAGATAAACGAGTGGATGATGTATTTCACAATGGAGGTTGCTACGCCTACTGGAACGAGAAAAAGCCTTTCCCAAAGGGTGGCGAAATTCTCTCGTACTACATCTATAACGATACCGAGAAGGTTAAGATTGACGGACAGCCGAGTGCTTGGTCGTATAAGGCGAACAAGCAAAGTGGTCGCGTGGTGTCGTGTGGCTCACATCCTGAGGGTGTGAAGAAGGGCGACAGATTGGAGTATATGGCTGCAATGGTGCTGCATGCCATTGAAGGCAATGGTACGCCTACGCCGAAAGGTGTATTGAAGGCTAACGAGGTACGCGAGATGAACAAGCGCACCGAGGATAACAACCCTGCCTATACCCGTATTGGCGATAAACAATACCACCATTTCGAGTTGCAAGTGCCAAAGAAGTGTCAGCGTGCTGTCATAACACTCGAAGGCTACGAGGGCGAAAACAACTTCGACCTTGTACTTTGTGTAAATCAAAAAGAGTTGGCTTATTGCAACAACGCTACACAGAAGTCTGATAACAAGGGTACGAACAAGCAACTGACTATCGAAAAACCAAAATCGGGCAAGTGGTATGTTTCGGTGCTCTGCGAAACAACCGTAGATGCAACGCAGGGCAAATATGGAACAGAGTATAGCGGTCGCACCGATGTCTTGAATGGCGTGCCATACAAGATTTCAGTGAAATATGAGTAGTAATTAAACCTAAATGATTATGGATATAAATAGAGTAAAACAGGCATTTGCCGACCACTTTGAGGGCAAGTGCGCAGTTTATGCATCACCGGGTCGTATCAACCTGATCGGTGAGCACACAGATTACAATGGAGGATTCGTATTTCCGGGTGCTGTGGATTGTGGTATCGTAGCTGCAATTCTCCCTAACGGACTTGACAAAGTTCGCGCTTACTCTATTGACATGGATGAGTTGGCAGAGTTCGGCCTTAACGAGGAGGATGCTCCACAGCAGGGCTGGGCTAAGTATATCTTCGGTGTATGCCGCGAGATGGCAAAGTTGGGCGTAGAGGTTAAGGGCTTCGATTGCGCTTTCGCGGGCGATGTACCTCTCGGCGCAGGTATGTCCTCTTCGGCAGCATTGGAGAGCACTTTCGCTTTCGCTCTGAATGAGCTATTTGCAGAGGGTAAGATTGACAAGTTCGCCTTGGCAAAGGTTGGTCAGATGACCGAGCATCACTATGTTGGTGTTAATTGCGGTATTATGGACCAGTTCGCATCGGTATTCGGTAAGAAGGGCAACCTTATGCGCCTCGACTGCCGTTCGATGGAGTTCGAGTACTTCCCATTCGATCCAGAGGGCTACAAGCTCTTGCTCGTAAACTCGGTTGTTAAGCATGAGTTGGTCGATTCGCCATACAACAAGCGTCGTGAGTCGTGTGAGCGCGTAGCAAAGCACCTCGGCGTAGAGACTTTGCGCGATGCAGAGTTCGAGGACTTGGAGCGCGTAAAGGGCGAAATCTCGGAGGAGGATTACAAGCGTGCAAAGTATGTTATCGGCGAGAAGCAGCGCGTGCTCGATGTCTGCGAAGCCCTCATCAAGGGCGATTACGAGACCGTAGGTCAGCGTATGTATGAAACCCACTGGGGTATGTCGAAGGACTACGAGGTATCGTGCGAGGAGTTGGACTTCTTGGCAGAGTTGGCAGAGAAGTGTGGCGTAACAGGTGCGCGCATTATGGGCGGTGGCTTCGGCGGTTGCACCATCAACCTTGTTAAGGAGGAGTTATACGACAACTTCGTAGCGACAGCAAAGAAGGAGTTCGCTGCAAAGTATGGTCACGAGCCAAAGATTTACGATGTGGTTATCTCGGACGGAGCTCGCCGTTTGGAGTAGTTAGTACTTACTCTATATATAGATAGAAAGCCTGTCTAACCAGCAAGTGAGTTGGACAGGCTTTTATAAATAGCAGTAATTTTCAATCTTTGATTTATGGTAGTTCTGCCACTGACATATTGGGGAAATATTGAGCATTTTGCGCAACTGCGACAAGCTGGCGATGAGGCGATTATAGACCTCGGCGAAAACTATGTGAAACGCTCGGAGCGCAACCGCACCGAGATTGTTACGCCTACGGGTGGAATGGTTTTGTCGGTGCCACTTATTAAGGCAAACCGCCCGCGAACACCTATGCAAAAAATCCGCATAGATAACTCCAAGCGTTGGCAACACCAACATTGGGTAGCGATTCTCTCGGCTTATCGTTCATCGCCATATTTCGACTATATTGCCGACCGTATATCCCCGATATATGAGCGCAAATGGGACTATCTTGTGGACCTCAATCGTGAGATTTTGCAAGCGGAGTTCGATATTCTCGGCATTGAGCCGAAGTTCCGCTTCTCGGAGCAATATATCGAGCCGAGCGAAGATTTAATAGACCTCCGCGACAAAAAGAGAGAGAGCCATTTCAGCTCTCCCCAATATTTTCAGTTGTTTATGGACCGCACCCCCTTTGTCGAAAACGCTTCGATGCTCGACCTGCTGATGTGCGAAGGGCGTGAGGCTATTGCACTCTTAGATAGTTGCCGATTGTAAGCGACATCTCGTCTGTCTTATCTCCTACCGTAACCTTTACGGCATTTGTACCCTTCAAAGTAAGGGTATCGGTGCGGTATATCGTGCGTGCCACATTCTCACACGCCACCGTATCGCCATTTATGGTCATCACAGGGCGACCAAGCGATGAATATACCGTTAGCACCTGACGCTCTTCGGAACGAATATCGCGGTGTTTGTCGGTGATATGAAGTGTCGGCTTACGGCGATTCCATTGCGACTTATAGAGGTAGAAGAGGTTTTTACGGCTCTTGTGGTCGCCCGCAACTACGCCCGAGTTGCGTATCCCGTGCTGATAACGAGCCGAGCCCATATCGAACATCGAGTTGAGCCATACACCCCAGAACAGATCTTCATCAACCAATCGCGAGTAGCCCTCGTGGAATTTCTGCTGACGGGCACTCGCTGCTACGGCATTGCAAGTTTTAGGTGTTGAAACAAAGCGAGCCCCATTGCTGCCTTCTCCATAACATATAGCCTGACGGAGATGGCTCCAATTTGTGCGTAACGCCCCCTGCCACAAATCGAGGTCGGTCACCTCGCCACTCTCCCAACCTACCGCTTGCTGCCAAACGATAAGATCTGTTATAAAATTGATATCGCCATCTTGATTACTCATCGCTACCGTAGGGCGCGAAGCATCGAGTTTTTTGGCGGTGGAGTTCAACTTGCGAATATAATTCATCTGCTGTTTGGAGTTTCCGCGCAACATCGAAAATACGCCCCACATCGCCACCGAAGGGTGGTTGATATTCTGCAAAACAATCTCTCGCAGTTGCTGCAATCCATTCTCCTCGAAACGAGCAGTCGAATAGTACGGTATATCGCTCAAAAATGGCGCACGGGCAAGTGGAAAATCCACCCACGCCACCATTCCGAGGCGGTCGCACTCGTTGTAGAGGTGTTGCGAGTGTGGTCCTGTAACCGAGCGCACAGCATTTGCGCCCATCTCACGAATAAGTGCAAGGTCTGAGTTTATCTCCGCCTGCGACACCGCATTTCCCTTCGGAATGCGGTCGTGTCCGAGCAACACGCCACGCACACGCACTCGGCGACCATTTACGGTGAATTTCTTCTCCGGCGTAACCTCAATTTTACGGAATCCGGTCTTCACCTCTGCCGACTCCTCGCCTACCGTAACACGCACGGTGTAGAGTCGTGGCTGCAATGGCGACCATAGCTCGGCATTTTCGATAGTGAACGGCACAGCCAACAAGTTGCCATCAATTTTCGCCTTTACCGTCTTCGACAACGACACATAGCCATCGGGAGCGAGAAAATCGACCGTAACGCTGTGCGAGGAGTCCTTTTTGCCGAGCAGAGCAATATCGACCTTACCCGAAACTCGCTCTTTCGATACCTCGCTCTGATGTACCATAATACCTTCCGTGCCGTAGTAGAGTGGTGAAATGGTTGTTTTATCGGTTACGATAAGTTCGACATCACGATAGATGCCACCGTAACGATTCTCCTCGCTCGAAGTCGGCAGAACATCGCTACGCATGGCGTTGCTCACCGCCACAAGCAGCGTGTTGTTGTAGCCATACGACACCTTGTCCGAAATCTCAAATGCAAAGGAGGTGTATCCGCCATAATGCTCTCCGATATGGCGACCATTTACAAAGAGATCGGCAACGCTCTGAACGCCATGGAAGCGCAGAAAAACCCTTTTACCCTTCCACTCGGCAGGGATAAAGAGCGTGCGCTGATAATTTGCCGAAGTCTGGAGATAGGAGCCATCACCTACAAAGGCGTCTATATTCCAAGTGTGCGGCAGGGCAATTTCGCGGGCATTATCGCTCGAATTTTCCTCCGCAAAAAAGAACTTCCAGCCGCTATTAAGCGAGTATATTTCTCGTGCCGAAGCACCGAAAACGATGCCGACAACAAGGGCAATGGATAGTAAGATTCTCTTCATGATGACACTATTCTAACTGCAAAGATAGGAAATTCGCAAATAATTTGCTAACTTCGTGCGGTTATTAGAACATTTTACGATGAATTTTTTTGATATTCTTACCCTTGTTGCCCTCGTTTGGGCAGTAGTCAGCGGTTGGCGAAGCGGTTTTGTTTCGCAACTGCTCGGACTTTTAGGCATTATTCTCGGCATTGTTCTCTCACTACGCTATGGCACTGCCGTAGGCGAGATGCTCGGCATTGATGCACGATTTTCGGTAGTTGCAGGTTTCCTGATTACATTTGTTGCAACACTTATCGTTGCTACAATTCTCGCACGACTTATTGCAAAAGTGTTGTCATTTGTGGGTTTGGGCTGGGTTAATACCCTGCTCGGAATTGTGCTGTCAATAGTTAAGGGTTTAATCGTATTGAGTATGCTCTATGCTGCGATTTTTGCCCTCAACGCAAATCTGCAATTTGTTGAGCCTCAATATTTCGACAACTCCATATCGTTCGACCTTGTCCGCAAGTGTGCCGAGCCACTATTCAACTATTGGAACGAGGCAAAACAGGCAATCCTATCCCCAACTCCAAAAGCGTAGCCGATGCAGAGAGTAGAAGGTTTGGTAATGCGTGCCACAGGCAGTTGGTACGAGGTGTTGCACGAAGGCGAGGTGTTGCGTTGTCGTATGCGTGGCAAGTTGCGCTTGCGTGGTGTGCGTTCCACAAACCCCGTAGTTGTGGGTGACACCGTTCAATGCGAGTGTGGCGAAGATGGCGAATGGGTGATTGTCGATATCGCACCACGCCACAACTATATTATTCGCCGAGCATCGAACCTCTCGAAGGAGTCGCACATTATAGCCTCGAATATTGACCGCGCAATGTTGGTTGTAACGCTTGTTGAGCCCGTTACCGCCACCGAGTTTATAGATCGTTTCCTCGTTACCTGCGAGGCGTACAAAGTGCCGGTAACCATTCTTTTAGCAAAGATTGACCTTCTGCGCAACACCCCCGAAGCGATTGAGGAGTTCCACCGCATATACGAGGGTGCAGGCTACGAGGTTATCGACATATCCGCCACCGAAGGCATAGGCGTTGAGCGCGTGAAGGCGATGTTGGCGGGCAAAACCACCCTGCTGTCTGGAAATTCGGGCGTTGGAAAATCGACACTTATAGGAGCGATAGACCCTACAATAGATATTCGCACGGGCGAGATATCGGACTCGTTCCACAAGGGCAAGCACACCACCACATTCTCCACGATGTATCGCATTGCAGATGGCTACATCATTGACACTCCGGGCGTTAAAGGCTTCGGTTTGATTGACATTGATGATAAGGAGTTGTGGCACTACTTCCCTGAGATGATTTCGCGTGCCGGAGAGTGCAAGTTCTTCAACTGCACCCACACCCACGAGCCACACTGCGCCGTGATAGAGGCGGTAAAGCGTGAGGAGATAGCCTTTTCGCGCTACGAAAGTTACCTTAAAATACTCGATGAAGATGACAAATACCGAAAATAATCTCTCGCTCGAAGAGTTGCGTGAGCGCATCGACTATCTCTCCTCGTTCCTCTTGGAGAGCCGTATCGAAACACTCACCCGAGCCCTCGATATGCGCACCGAGTATATAACGGTGATGACCGAAAATATGTTTCACGCCCAGAACGCCAGCGCTATTGTGCGCCACTGCGAGGCGTTTGGCGTACAGAATATCCACACCGTGGAGGAGTTGTGCCCATTTTTGCCAACCCTCAATATCGCTCTCGGAACGGACAAGTGGATAGATATTAACCGCCACGCCACAACTGCCGATGCAGTGAAGGCGTTGCGCAAAGAGGGTTATCGCATTATCGCCACCACACCTCATCACAAGAGCTGTACCCCCGAGACCTTCGATGTAACGAAGGGTAAATTTGCCCTTGTGTTCGGAACGGAAAAAACGGGAGTGTCAGATGAGATTTTGGCGGAGGCTGACGAATTTTTGCAGATTCCGATGTGCGGAATGGTCGATTCATTGAATGTGTCGGCTTCGGCTGCTATACTTATCTATATGTTGTCGCAACGCATGCGCCTCGAATGTAGCGATTGGCACCTCTCCGAGGAGAAGCGCACTCGCACACTCTACGATTGGTATCGCTACGCTGTGAAGGACTCCGAAGCGTTGCTCGAACGAAAATTTCCGACAAAATGAAGTGGTTTATAGTTGTTGTCACGCTGCTTTTGGCAGGTTGTTCTACCGCACCCCAATATCGTGTTGTTGATGGCACAATGCTTGGTACGACCTACCATATTGTTGCCGAAACAACGCTCTCGAACAAGCAGATTTTCGAGGAGATGCAACGCATAAACAGCGAAGCCAACGCCTCGATGTCTATCTTCAATCCGCAATCGTTGTTGAGTCGAATCAACAGCAACCAGACCGATTCGGTGGATATTCATATCGCCCGCAATATCGAAATTGCATCGAAAATCAACGCACTCACACCCCGCTACGATATTACCGTCAAACCTTTGGTCGATGCCTACGGTTTTGCTGCCAAAAATCGTGAGGCAAAGCCCAATATCGACTCGCTTGTGCAGTTTGTCGGTTTTTCGAAATTTCGACTCGAAGATGGTCGAATCGTAAAATCGGACTCTCGCCTGCAACTCGACCTCAACTCCATCGCCAAAGGTTATGTTGTCGATTTGATTGCCGAGTGGCTCAACTCGCAAGGGTGTGAAAACTATATCGTAGAGGTCGGAGGTGAGATTTGCGCCAAGGGCGTAAATGCCAAAGGCATTGCTTGGCGCGTAGGAGTGGATACTCCGTTTGAAAATAACCAAACTCCCGGCCTGCATCAGCAGAAGGTGGTGCAGATTAGCGGTTCGGCACTCGCCACATCGGGCAACTATCGCCGTTTCTACCTCAACGACAGAGGAGAAAAAGTTGTTCACACCATAAATCCAAAGACGGGATATAGTGTAGCAAGTCCTCTGCTTTCGGTTACGGTGATTGCTCCAACATGTGCTGAAGCAGATGCTGCAGCGACGATGTTTATGGCTATGGGCAACAACGAGAATGTCGAGACACTCGCCGAATTTTGCCATAGGAAGTATGGCTGGGACTACTACTTCATATTTGCAGGCAATGAGGATTATCGTATAGTATGCTCCAAGGAGCTTAAGTAACATATTGAGTAAGGTATGAGAGCTATGTTACTATACAACACCTCATCAGGCAGGGGTAGAATAGAGGGTAAGATTAATGATATTCGAGCCGTATTCAAGGAGGCGAATATTGAGATTGAACCTCGCAAAATAGACTTCTCGAAAAATCCTTTTGACGGATACGAAGATGTGGAG
>JAZSOV010000141.1:0-4448 GCA_045537095.1 Alistipes sp. | reverse complement strand
ACAGCAGATTCAGATGATTAAACTTCTGGAACTGCCTACCGTTATGCTCGAACAGCGCATAAAGGAGGAGATTGAGGAGAATGTCGTTCTCGAAGAGGAGCACCCTGCCGAGAGCGAGGAGGAGCCTCAGCAAATCTCGGTGGAGGAGTATCTGCGCGAGGATGATACACCCGCCTACAAGAGCCGACTAAATCACTACTCGAAAGATGACCAGCCCCGAAATATCCAAATCTCGGGTGGTCGCTCGTTGCAGGAGTCGTTGGTGGAGCAGTTGGGCTACAAAAACCTCTCGGAGTTGGAGATGCAACTCGCAACCTTCCTTGTCGGAAGTGTTGACGAAGATGGTTATCTGCGCCGAGATTTGGAGTCGCTTGCTGACGATATCGCCTTCTCGCTCGGCATCGAAACGACAAGCGAGGAGTTGGAGCGATTACTCTCGATAATACACCGCTTGGAGCCTGTGGGCGTTGGTGCGCGAGATTTGCGAGAGTCGTTGCTGTTGCAGATTGAAGCACAACCTCTCGACACTCCCGAGCGCATCTTGGCGCACAAAATTTTGGAAAACCACTTCGAGGAGTTTGTCAAAAAGCACTACGAGCGACTCATGACACGCCTCTCGGTTACGGAGGAGGAGTTCCGCGATGCGGTGCAGGAGATTCAGCACCTCTCGCCAAAGCCCGGAAATCTCTTTTCGGAGGGTGGCTCGGAGGCTGCGCCTTATATTATTCCTGACTTTCTGCTCGACTACCACGATGGACAGTTCGACCTCTCGCTCAATTCCTACAATATCCCCGAACTGCGCATCAATCGCCACTATGTCGAGATGATTCGCGATATGGCGACACAGAAGGGCGAAAAGAGCGATAGCGACAAGGAGGCGATACAATTTATAAAGAGTAAAATCGACTCGGCAAAGTGGTTTATGTCGGCGATAAAGCAGCGTCACGATACGCTGATGCGCACGATGCAGACCATTCTCGACTATCAGCGCGAATACTTCCGAGATGGCGATAGAAGCAAACTGCGCCCGATGATTTTGAAGGATATAGCTGACCGCACGGGACTCGATGTCTCGACCATCTCGCGAGTGGTAAACAGCAAGTATGTCCAGACACAGTTCGGCATAATATTGTTAAAATCGCTCTTCTCGGAGGCTATGCAGACGCAGAGTGGCGAGGAGGTGTCATCATACGAGGTGAAAAATATCTTGCAGGAGGCTATTGCCTCGGAGAACAAGCGCAAACCGCTGACCGATGAGCAGCTAATGAATATCCTCAACGACAAAGGCTACTGCATCGCCCGACGAACGGTAGCGAAATATCGCGAAATGCTTGATATTCCGGTGGCCCGCTTACGCAAACAGATATAAAATTAAGGTCGTTAGAGTCGTTAGGGGCGTTAGAGGAGGAAGATAAATTTTGAATTTTACATTTTGAACTCTGCATTCAAATATGATTTGCTCGTTGTCGGTGCCGGATTGTATGGTGCCGTAGTCGCTTATCGTGCAAAGCAGGCGGGCAAGAGGGTGTTGGTTATTGATAGGCGTAGCCATACGGGCGGAAATGTCTACTGCGAAGATAACGGCAATATCTTCGTTCACAAGTACGGTGCGCATATCTTCCACACCTCGAACAAAGAGGTTTGGGATTTTGTAAATCAATTCGTTGAGTTTAAGCCATTTATCCACTCTCCACTTGCCAACTATAAGGGCGAGATATACCCATTGCCGTTTAACCTAAACACCTTCGATGCGCTGTGGGGAGTCAAGAGTGCCGAGGAGGCGAAGGCGAAGATTGAGGAGCAACGACTGCACCTCGACCATGAGCCTGCAAACTTGGAGGAGCAGGCGTTGTCGTTGGTCGGCAAAGATATATTCGAGAAACTTATCAAGGGCTACACCGAGAAGCAGTGGGGGCGCAGCTGCGAGGAGCTGCCGGCGTGGATAATTCGACGCTTACCACTTCGCTTTGAGCGCAACAACAACTACTTCAACGACACCTACCAAGGCATTCCTGTCGGGGGCTATAATCCTCTGATTGACGGGTTATTAAAGGGCGTTGAGATGCGCCTTGATACCGACTATTTCGACCATCGTGAGGAGTTTGATGCGATGGCGGAAAAGGTGCTATATACGGGCGAGTTGGACCGCTTTTACAACTACCGCTTCGGCAAATTGGAGTATCGCTCATTGCGTTTCGAGGAGGAGCGTCTGCCACAATCCGATTTTCAGGGAACTGCGGTGGTAAACTATACCGATCGTGAAACCCCATTCACACGCATTATCGAGCATAAACACTTCGAGGATAGGGGTGCGGAGCATACTGTTATTACACGCGAATATCCGATGGAGTGGAGCGAGGGAGCTGAGCCGTATTATCCTGTAAACAACGAGCGCAACACCTCGCTATATGCCAAGTATCGCGCCCT
The DNA here is from genome assembly GCA_045537095.1 of Alistipes sp. Lineage (GTDB taxonomy): Bacteria > Bacteroidota > Bacteroidia > Bacteroidales > Rikenellaceae > Alistipes. Next base: position 2,021 of record JAZSOV010000141.1, on the reverse strand, counting down.
TGCCGATGCTGAAACAAAGTATCTCTTCGGTGGTCGACTTGCCGATTATCGGTATTACGATATGCATCAGGTGGTATTATCTGCATTGCAAATAGACTTGATATAATTCCCATTTCAACAGTCAAAAATGTTGATTCGTCCTGCAAATAGGGCGATTTGGCGACTGCGCTGAACACACAACCTCTCTTTTTGGTAAATTTGCAATAAATACCAAATAAATATTTACAATATGAGAGGTTTTTGCATACCTGTATTATTATCTTTGTTATTCGCTTGCGTGATTGGAGATGTCGTTGCCAAGCCCACGACTCCGTACGAGCAAGTTAAGATTAACGGCTCGGTAAAGGATGAGGCTGGCGAGATTATCACGGGAGCAACAATATTTGTCAAGGAGAATAGCGCCATAGGAGCAGTTGCCGATGAGCATGGTCGCTACACACTGACCGTACCTGTCGGTGCTACACTGAATGCTTCGTTCCTTGGTTATCAAACCCTTGAACGCAAGGTTGTAAAGGGCATATTACACTACGACTTCATCTTGAAAGAGGAGAGTCAAAAGCTTGACGAGGTGATTGTTATCGGCTACGGCGAAGTCAAAAAGAGCGACCTTACGGGCTCGGTATCGACCATCGGTGCGCGTAATTTTGACAGCCAACCTGTAAAGAATATATCCGACATCTTGCAAGGTCGCACATCAGGTGTCGAGGTTACTACCGCAAGCGGTATGCCGGGAATGTCGGCAAAGGTGCGTATCCGTGGTACCACCTCCATCAACAAGAGCAGTGACCCGCTGTATGTGATTGACGGAATAATCTCTTCGAGTGGATTGGAGGGGCTTAATCCTCAGGATATTCAGTCGATGGAGGTTCTGAAAGATGCCTCCTCTACGGCAGTCTATGGCTCGCGCGGTGCCAATGGCGTAATCCTCGTAACCACCAAGGGCGGCGAACAAGGTAGAGCGCGTGTGTCATTCGATACCAAGGTGGGTATCTCGGAAGTTCGCAAGAATTACAACCTGCTCAACCCCTACGAATATGCCCTTGCACTCAACGATATTCGCGGTGCAGGAACAATATCCGATGCCGATGTTGAGGCCTATCGTCGAGGCGAGAAGGGTATCGATTGGGTGGATTTATTGACTCGTACGGCGGTAACACAGAACTATAATCTGAATATTTCGGGCGGAGCAAAGCGTGTGCGCTACCTCATTTCGGGAAATCTACTCGACCAAGAGGCTGTAACAATCAACTCGAAGTATATGCGTTACGGTATTCGTGCCAATATCGATGCCGATGTAAGGCGTTGGCTCTCTGTCTCGGCAAAGATGAACGGCTCGATACTCCATCGCAAGAATGGCGCACCAAATTGGTTTCATGTCTTGAACTTCTCGCCTACAATGGAGATGCGCGACCCCGTAACGGGCATCTATAACAATGACCCTTACAATATCGGTACGGGCAACAATCCGTACGGTGTGATGCAGGAGTGTTACAGTGACTCGTATGGCTACAACCTCAACGCCAATATGCGCCTCTTGTTCAAGATCGTGAAGGGCTTAACTCTTTCGGTGCAGGGTGGTTACGACTACAACCATAGCCCTTCATACTCCTTCTCATCGAGCAAGGTCGCTCCCGGTGCAACAAGTTCGATGTCGAATGCCTCTTCGCTGCATCGCTATTGGCAGAATTCCAACAACCTCGCATATAGCGGTACATTCAATGGACACACCATCTCGGCAAATGCCGTATGGGAGATGAGTGGTGTTGTCGATACGGCTCTTTCGATAAGCGGCTCTGGATTGAACAACGAGAGCGTAGGTTATTGGGATGTGGGAAATGCCGCAGTGCGTAGCGAGAGCAACGGCTACACCGAGTCTTCGCTGATGTCGGGCATTGTGCGCCTTAACTACGACTACAAGAAGCGCTACTTCGTTACGGCAGCCTTTCGTGCCGATGGCTCCTCGAAGTTCCAGAAGGGCAACCGCTGGGGTTTCTTCCCTTCGGCTGCTGTGGCATGGGATA
>JAZSOV010000120.1:0-27617 GCA_045537095.1 Alistipes sp. | reverse complement strand
GGACATGGAGCAATGCGTGCGCAGTTGAATGATACGGTGGTTGCCGCAGCACATCTTGTAACGATGTTGAATGCCGTAAATGACGAGAATACAGTGCTTTCGATAGGTAAGGTTGTTGCCGATGGTGCAACAAATGTTATCGCTGACGTGGTCTATATGGAGGGTACGATGCGCTGTTTCAGCGAGGAGCACCGCCACACCGTTTGGCGCATTATCGAGACGGTAGCGCAGTCGGTAGATGCGAAGTTCGGCACAACGACCGAGGTCGATATTAACCACGGTTACCCTGCCGTTGTGAGCGATGATGCACTTGTCGAAAAGGCTATTGCCCTCGCCACCGAAAAGGGCGTTGCTGTGAAGATGCTCGAAAAGCGATATACGGCGGAGGATTTCGGACACTACTGCGTGAAATATCCATCGCTTTTCTATCGTTTAGGTGTTGGAACAGATGCAGGTCGCAGCCACACCTCGACCTTTGCCCCTGACGAGAGAGCGATAGAGGTGGGTGTGGAGTTTATGGAGGAGATAGCAAGAAGGTTCTAATTAGTGAGTAGTGAGTAGTTAAAAACTTTCAGCGCACCTTTACTAGCCCTTACTAGCCGTTAATAGCCCTTAATTTGCCTGCGCCGTGACAAGATTAGGAGTTCAAAAAAACTAAAAAGATGAACAAGATGAAAGAGAGAAAATCAAAGCGAACAACGAAACGAGGAAAGAAGATTTCATTTAACGACCGTGCGGGATTTATCGTGAATGCCTTTCGCGAGATGCCCGAGAAACGGTTTACACTCAAATATTTGGCTGCCGCATCGGGTGGTGCAGACCGCGAAGGTCGCAACCTCACAATGAGCATACTCGACCACCTGCTCGAACAAGGCTATATCGAGATGGAGGGCAAGGGGAAATACCACCTGAGCCGTAGCAAGATGCCGCGCTACGAGGGCGTGGTCGATATGTCCGCCTCGGGTGCGATGTATGTACAGTGCGAGGAGTTGGAGAGCGATGTATTTGTGCATCAGCGCAATACCCGCAACGCTCTGAATGGCGACCGTGTGGAGGTTATCGTAACCCACACCTCCCGCAACGGAGCAAAAGAGGGCGAAATATCGAAGGTCTTGGAGCGTTCGCACCGCTGCTATGCAGGTCGTGTGGAGATTGCATCGAAAACTACCGCAATAGTAGTTCCCGACTCGCGCAAGATGCCTGTCGATATTGCCATTTCGCTCAAAAAATATCCCCACCTCAAACAAGATGACAAAGTTGCCGTACGCATCGTTGAGTGGCGCAATGGCGACCGCCTGCCACAGGGCGAGTTGGTAGATGTGCTTGGCGAAGCGGGCGATAACGATGCCGAGATGCACGCCATTCTGCTCGAATACGACTTGCCGTACAAGTTCGAGGAGCAGGTGGTGAAGGCTGCCGAGGCAATTGATGGTCGCATCACCGAGCGAGATATTGCCGAGCGTAGGGATATGCGCCAAGTGCCAACCCTCACGATAGATCCGGCAGACGCAAAGGATTTTGACGATGCACTATCGGTACGCCCGATTGGTGATGGCAAGTGGGAGGTCGGTGTCCATATTGCCGATGTTACGCACTATGTCAAACCCGACTCCACAATAGATGACGAGGCAGTTGAGCGAGGAACTTCGGTATATCTCGTTGATAGGACAATTCCGATGTTGCCCGAAAGGTTGTGCAACGACCTCTGCTCACTCCGACCACACGAAGATAAACTCGCATTCTCTGCAATTTTCCATATTGACGAGAAGGGAAAAATCTTGCAGGAGTGGTTTGGTCGCACCATAATACACTCCGACCACCGCTTCTCCTACGAGGAGGCACAAAGAGTTATCGAATCGGGCGAGGGCAAGTGTAAAAATGAGATTTTGACGCTCCACAACCTTGCTCAAACCCTTCGCAAGGAGCGTTTCCGCAAGGGTGCGATAGCATTTTCGCGCCGAGAGGCAAAATTCCACCTCGACAAAAAGGGGAAGCCTACGGGGGTATATTTCAAGGTGCAGAAGGAGGCAAACCAACTTATCGAGGAGTTTATGCTCCTCGCAAATCGCCGCGTGGCGGAGTTCTGCGCCCGCGCGCACGGCAAGGAGCGCACAATGGTATTCCGTGTTCACGACACACCAAACAGCGACAAGTTCGAGCGTTTCCGTTCCTTTATCCTGCGCTTCGGTCATATCTTCAAATCACCACTCGACAAGGGTAATGCCGCAGCAAAGGAGCTGAATAAACTGCTCGCAACAATAAAGGGAAAACCAGAAGAGAATGTTGTTTCGACACTCGCCATTCGTTCAATGGCAAAGGCGGTATATACCACCGACAACATCGGACACTACGGTTTGGCATTCCCGTACTACACCCACTTCACTTCGCCAATTCGTCGCTATCCCGATATGATGGTGCATCGTCTGTTGCAGCGTTATCTCGATGGCAAACGCTCGGCGGACAAGGATATGCACGAGTCGCTCTGCGTGCGTTGCTCCGAGCGTGAAGTCATCGCTGCCGAGGCGGAGCGCGCATCCATAAAGTATAAGATGGTGGAGTTTATGGCGGATAAGATTGGCGAGGAGTTCGATGGTCATATCTCGGGCATGAACGAGTGGGGCATATATGTCGAATTGGAGAACTCAATAGTCGAGGGAATGGTGCTGATGCGCGATATTCCAGGCGACTACTACCAATTCGATGAGGAGCGTTACGAGGTCTATGGACACTCCACGGGCAAGGTCTTTACCATTGGCGACAAGATGCGTATTCGCGTCAAGAGTGCCGACCTGCGCCGCCGACTCTTGGACTTTGAGTATGTAAAATCCAACTAAAAAGATAATGGGGCTGTCTGAAAACTTAGCAAGACAGCCCCATTTTTTGTTATACGACCTCTTTATAACCACTTCTTATAGCGGAAATAGCCCATTGTAAGTCCCGAGGCCAGCACCATCAAACCGAGTGCAAAGATATAGCCCAACGGCAAATCCCAGCCATTTGGCAATGTATACACCCACTCCAACTCCGGCATCACACGGAAGTTCATACCATAGATACTCGCCACCAATGTCGCAGGCAGGAAGACTACTGCTGCCACCGAGAAAATCTTTACAACCTCGTTCTGCTCAATGTTGATAAGACCGAGTGCCGAGTCCTGAATATAGTCCAATCGCTGGAACGAAAAGTCGGTATGAGAAATCAACGAATTAACATCCTTAATCATCAACTGCAAGCGCGGATAGATATCGTTCGGGAATCGCTCACTACGCAAGATACCCGACAGAATACGCTGACGGTCGAAGATGTTCTCGCGCAAAATCATCGTACGCTCTTGCAAGGTGTTGATACGGTGGATTACAGCCTTATCGATAGAGTCCTCCTTATTGATACCCTTAGAGAGTGCCGAAACCTGACGGCCTACCATCTCGACCAAGTCGGCATCGAAGTCGATACGCACTTCGAGTAGCGAAATAAGAATGTGATAGCCCGTAGAGAAACTGCGGTAGTTCATTTGCAATCGCTTCTCCGCCTCACGGAATGTACGCATGTCGGCATTTCGCACCGAGACCAAAACACCCTCGTTCGAGAGAATAAACGACACCGGCTCGACCTCGAAACTATCGCCCGTAGGGACAAAGAAGTTCGAGTTTGAGATGATGGCGTTCTCCGTCTCGGAGTATTTGGAGGTCGACTCGATCTCCTCGACCTGCTGCTTGGTTTGGAGGCTTATCTCCATAAAGTTCTCGACAGCCTTCTGCTCCTTGATTGTAGGCTGTACCATATCTATCCAAAGAATATCATCGTAACCGAGATCGTCAAAGAGTTCGGTGTCGGCATTGCGGATAATCTTGTTGTATTGCTTCAAGTAAATTGTAATCATCTCTTTTCCATTTTAAGAAGCCTTGCGGCTTCAAAGGTTTAACTTCGATTTCTGATGTAGATGTGTTCGGTGGAAGTTTTGTCAAGAGCCCGAACACATTAGATTACCTTCAACCGGGATTGACCTTCGGCTCAATCTTCAAACCGTAATCCCAGAACTTTTTAAGCGCGTTATGTTTCTGTATATCGAACAAGAAGTCGATATTGGCAGTCAAATATTCGTAGGCATAGTCGCTTTCGACATAGTCGCTTTCGAGAATCGCCTCGTAGATATGCTCGATGCCATAGGTGAATGCCGCTTGTAACTCATCGCGTACATCGTATGCCACCCCTTTACGAGCCACCCATACAGCAAAGGTAAATGGCAACTTTGTTGCTCTATGCCACTCCTCCGCGAGGTCGTAGGTGTATGTAAACTTACCCTCGTTATCGAAAACCTTATCGCCAATAAGCAGGAAGGCTTCGCCCTCCTTGGCGTTGTCAAGCACGGAATAGTTCTCCATAGCCATCCACTCAGGCTCGATATGCCACAGATTTTTGGCGAGATAGCCGCAGAGTTGCACCGAGGTCTTGGAATGTGCATCGAGATAGATGCGTTGCACCTTTTCAATTGGAGTATTGGTCATAACAACTACCGTGCGCACCTTGCCGACAGCACCGATGCAGTAGTCGGTAACTATCTCGGCATCAGGCAATGACGGCACCATTGCTACCGGCATAAGCGCAATATCAGCTTTACCTTCAACAAAGTTTTGATAGCATGTAGCAGGGGGTGCAAGCAGTAGTTCGGCACCGAGATTAGCGTGGTGTCGAAGTCCATAGATGAACGGTATCGTATTGAGATACGACACGGCTGTTATTTTTGCGTTTACTGCCATCGTCCATTGTTTACTGACCTTTAATTGACATTTCCGGCTCATTTTTGCGAGCCATTATCCGTGCAAAGATAAGCAATTTTTATACAGAGTGTTCACCGAAAGGGTATTTTTTTTAGAAAAAGTGCATTTTTCTATTCTTGTACAATCTACTAATTGTGAGAGAATTATCATAATTAGCGTCCAAAAAGTTTAGATTTTTTTTATCAAAACTCTTGACAACCCCTATTTTCGTGTTATATATTTGCACCGTCAATCGGCGTCTATCGACACAAGGTTTTCAACATTCGGTTCTCCTATGTTCAAAACCTTATAAACATTCCAAAGTGCTGACTGTTCGAAACAACTCTGCTGTTATCGACATTCACCAACAAATTATTAACACTTTTAACAACACTCTTTAACCTATGAATCGCGCTATTTTGAGCAGTGCGATAGAGGGTTTGGTGTCGGGTTACGGCTACGAGTTCAACCAGGATGACTGCGCACGCTATCCGACCACCATCTGCCGCTATCCCGCTGCCTTTATGTCCCAACCCGAATTTTCGAGTATCGAGGGACGAAAACATGGTCGAATAACCTACAACATCACCCTACACCTCGCCCAACAAGGGGCGAAACTCTCCCCCTCAAAGCAGAACCGTCTGATTGCCGAGATGGAGCAACAGATGCTCGACATCTTCACCGGCCTCTCCCTCGAAGAGTCCGTTGCGGTGGTTGAGGGGTTGCAGATATATTCCACCTCGCCAGCCATCGACAACCACGGAGCCGTGGCTATTGTTGGCAAGGCCAAAGTGGTAACAATCTTCTAACGACTAAAAAAGAGACGACAATGAAAATTACAAAAATTTCCGGTGACTACACACCCCTACGCCAAGGCATACTCTTTGGCATATCGACCGAAAGCGAGGTGCCGACAGATCTCGTTGTCGAGATTGTCAACTCGACAAACGAGAAGGTGGTGGCAACCCAGTTCCTGCACAGCGTAACCGAGGCACAAGTAAACATCGCTCCCTATATCGAGCCTACGAGTAGTCACATCCCCTCGCAATGCAAATGCATCTCCATTGCCGACACGCCCCTAATCTCGCATCACATTCGCATCGGAGATGTCGTATCGGAGCCTGTGCTAACCTGGCTCAACACCGAGGCCATAGTGCTTCCCTCGCTAATCAGTTCCATGCCGCAAACACGCCGCATCTCTCGCGAGGAGTGTGATGAAATAGCCTTAATGGTTGGAGGCGGCAAAAATATCTCCGTGGCCATATCCTCCGATTTGGATGAGTATGTCGATATCCAGCACTACACTACAACGGGGTGCGCAATACTGTCTATATCCCCGATGGATTTTGACGAAAAGTGCCGCTGCATAGATGTTGTCATCCGCTGCAACGACCAACAAATAGGCAACCTACACTACAACATTGTACCCGCATTAAATGGTAGTGTTCGAGTGGCGTGGATATCCGAATATGGATCTATCGAGCGATACTCCTTCCCTGCCGCCATATCATCAAAACACCTCTCCAAGAGGCAAATTATTCGCACCACAGAGGGGTGGCACGCAGCAAACGGCTCCACCGAGTACTCCATGTCGCTCTGCTCACACTACGAACCTCGTGCTACAATCGAGGCTCTTGCACAGATAGTATCTTCACCCAAGGTGTGGATCGAAAACGAGAAGGGATGCGATGAGGTGGCTGTAACATCATCTGTCGTAGAGCAAAGCATCTTCAACGGACCCAATTGTATCTGTCTTGACATGGTTGTATGGCACAGAAAGGAGGCGGTATGTTAGAGTTGTGGATTGACGGAGCAAGGTGCGATATTGACACCATACCAATCATTCCGATAGGTTTCGATATCGACAACCTGACCAAGGTGGATGGCGACCGCATAGGTCGAAGTATCGAGGTTGAGCTTCCGACAACACCGCGCAATGATGCCATATTCGGTTCATCGCAAGATATCTACGCCGCATCCCGCTTCAATAGCGAATGCCACACAGCCCTCGTAAAGATGGATGGCGTGGAGATATTCAAAGGTGTGGTCTACCTCTGCGAAACAACAATGCGTAAGGGGAGTGTCGAGAGTTACAAAATCTCTATTCGTGAAGGTGGTGCCGAGTGGATAGAGTCGGTGGCAAAGAGGCATCTGAACGAACTCGACATTCCCTACTCCGAGCGTTTAACTCTCACCACCATAGCCAAGTCGTGGGATGGAGAGCAGGCGATACGCTTTCTGCCTATCTATCGAGGGGATTATCTGCCAAAATATTCGGGGCCCTCGACACTACCTGTTGAGAGGGTGATGCTCACAGACGACTACCACCCCTTTATCTCGATAGCCGAGATGGTCAAAGCGATGTTTGCAGATACTGGATACACCCTGCACAGCAACTTCCTTGCAAGCGAGTTTGGGCGTTCTCTCTACATGAGTGGCGAATACACGCGCAGCGATGCCTCCTCGGCAAAGAGCCGATGCGACTTCTTCGCTCGCCGTTCTGCACCTGTAACTGCTACGGCAGACTTTGCCGGACGAGTATATGCCTCGACAACCTTTGCTACAAGCACGGTAGGTCCTATTGTCGATACGGCCAATCCTGCGGCATTCGATAGCGAAGGGATGCAGATGAGTGAGACATTCAACACACTGAACGCCTTCTCAAAAAATAGTGTCGGCAACATCTGCTTCACGCCGAGATACTCCGTAAAGGCTGGTTTTATGCTCCACCTCGAATACACCACCGACTACAAGATCGCTTCACGCAATCGACTGCTCGGATTTGATACGGTAGAGGGGTTGAATGGTGTGCGCGTAGAGTTTCCTCTCGCCAACAGTTGCGTAGACTGCCGCAACGACACAAGCAAAAATATGCAGTATCGCGCAATCGTATTCGATCACATCGAGGGGCAAGAGTATCGACTCGTGGCATACGGTACAAGCGACACTCTCCACACCCTCGGTACATGGTCATCGCGCTCGCAGCTTGTGGTTACGCCAAGTTCCGAAATCGACAGTATGCAACTACTCTATCGTAGCGGCAGCTCGGCCTGGCAAGTCTACACGGGCGATTGGGCGCTCTATGCCGGATATATCGAGGAGGAGGGAAAGGTTGATGTTGCTCTCGACCTACGCATACCGCCACAAAGCGTATCAGCCGGCGAGGAGTTTGCGCTCGACAAGTTCTGGTTTGGCGGTGCCGAACAGGGCATGGAGATAACCATAGGCATCGGTACAACCCTACGCCCATACTTCACCTCCGTAGCAGGCTATGGTTCGCAACTCACATTTGCCGATATTGCTCCTCGTCAAGTGAGTCAAATGAACCTACTGACGGCCGTAGGCGAGATGTTCAACCTTGCATTCTATACCGACAAGCAGCGCAAAGAGATCTACATCGAGCCCTTGGAAGAGTTGTACGACTGCGATGAAGTGGTCGATTGGAGCAATCGCATAGACCTCTTGCAAGGGATATCGTTGGCCGATGCAGGAGTCGGCAGGGAACAAAATACCCTATTCCGCTATCGCGACACCGATAGAGCATCGCATGAGTACAATCTGCAACACGACACGCTCTTTGGCAGTTGGAGCCATCGCAACCCTCTCTATGGAACGAAGGAGAGCACCAAACTTGTTGGTAACTCACTATTTACCACCACCATAAGCATCGCTAACATCGTTGCTTCGGCACCCTCGGCACTACTGATGCAGGTGGGCGATACGAGCAGTTTCGACTTCGCTGTAGATGAGCCATTCACACCGCACATCGTCTGCTACAAAGGGCTGCGAACCCTGCCCGAAGGGGAGTGTTGGATATCCGCCGACAAGCTCGACCACTACCCATATGCAGCCTTCTCGGATGGTGAGAGTATAAACCTCTGCTTTGAGAATAGAGATGGGCTGCAAGGTCTAAACCGCTACCACACAGGTCGTCTGTCCCGACTATGCGAGGGAAAGCGACTGACGCTCAATCTTCACCTTACAACGGCCGAGATGGCATCTCTCTTCACGACCAATGGTACGAAACCATCCTTGCGAACACGATTTCGCTTCAATATTCAGGGTGAGAGTTCGTTATTTCGCCTTGCCAAGATGGAGAGTTGGAGGAGCGACAATGGTACCGTGTGTTGCACCTTTGAACAAGAGTTAAACTTTTATGATAAGTAGGAAATGAAACAGAATGACAGAAAACTATTAATTTCTCTCTTCGACAACATCCGAGCGAAGAGTTCAACCGAGGCGGTCGAGTATATGTGGCACAACGGACTGCTCAACCGCACTGCCGTAGAGCGTCTATACATAGGCAACGAGGTGGCAAGGCGTGTACGAGCCGGCGAGAGTAAGTGTGCCGCCATTCAGCAACTCTCATCGGAGTTGAACTGCTCCTACGAGAAGGTGCGAACTGCGGTCTATCACAAGTAACAATAGAAAAAATTTTTATGAACACAGAGATTAAAATCAGAAACGAGGCCTCAATCTGCATCATCGACATCGAGGGTGTAATCGGTCTCTCGGAGGAGAGCCAATTTGCAGACTCCTCACACAGCGTAGCCACCTACGAGCGATTTCGCGAAGAGCTTGCCGCAATAGACAATATTGCAGAGAAGGAGGTCATCGTAAATATTCGCTCGACAGGCGGAGATGTAAACGATGCACTGCTCATCTACGACACGCTGGCCTCGCTTGGGGCAAAGGTTACAACCAGATGCTACGGCTACACCGCTTCAGCAGCCACAATCATAGCGCAGGCTGCCAGCGAGGGGTGTCGCGAGATTTCGAACTCGGCACTCTATCTCGTACACATGTCGAGCAGTGCTGTGGAGGGTAATTCGGCCGATTTGGCCGAGCGAATTGAGCTATTGAAAAAGAGCGATGACCGCATCGCCACACTTTATGCTCTACGCTCCGGACACGACAAGAGCGAGTTCGAGGTATTGATGGCCGAGAATGGCGGTCGAGGTCGCTGGCTCACACCTGCCGAAGCTATCGAGGCCGGACTTGCAGACAAGATCATAGATACTGAAGCGACTCAGTCAAAGCCTCGCAACATTGTCGATATGGTCAAGGGATGGTTCTCTCCATCCAACAAGCAGACGGAGGCCGAGCCTCCTGCGACAGACATCAATATTCTGCATCTGCCCGACAATCGCGTCTGCACCACCTCAGCCATTGCTCTCCGCGAAGGACAACTCGCGGTAGGCCCGACAGCCGTCACGGCAAAGGATGATCCCTCGCTCGAAGGCTCTCCTCAAACCCAAAATGATTTGGCTTATGCCGAGGATGCGCGCAATATCAATTTTAGAGTGCGCTAACCAAAAAAACAAAAAACTAAAAAAACACAACCACTAAAAAAAGAAAAATTATGATTATCGAAAATTCAAAAACCTACAATGCAACCGATGTTGAGAACATCTTCTTCCGTCCAACCTTCTGCGGCAAGGCTGCCGAGGAGCTTGGTATCCGAGTAATCTACAACATGCCTACACCTACCAAATGTCCGGTATTCCGACAGAACGCCGATCTTCTCCGCAAATTCGCTTCGGGCTGGCAGGGTGGACAGTCTGCTACAATGCAGGAGGTGGAGATTGACTTGAAGAAATTGAAGGCTGAATCGGCATACTCAGCCGAGTCGTACTTCTCGACTATATACGAGTTGCTCACTAATTCGGCCGATGTAAATCTCGGCGATTTGAGTGGCACCGACCTCGAAAAGGCCGAAACCGAACTCTTCCGCCGTGCATTAGCCGAGAGTGTCTTCGCAACAACATGGTTTGGCGATCCCGATGGCGGTTTATCCGACTACACCAGCTATGCAGGCTTTGTCCGTCAAATCATAGACCTTCAAAGAGAGTGGAATGACCAAGTTAACATTCTTCGCTTTGAGGAGGAGGTCGAGATGGGTATCGAGGATATTCTGCGCAACACTTGGACTCAGGCAAGCGATGAACTTCGCGCACTCGCAGCAGATGGCCAGTTGGCATTCTTCGTCAGCTCGGAGTTATACGATGCCTACCAATTCTTCCTCGATGACAAGTACTCGTCAAATGTCTATGCCGACTCCTCGAATGGTCGTCCGGCATTGAGCTATCACGGCATCCCTGTTGTCGAGATTCCTTCAAAGAAGTACTCCACCACCTTGTACGGATTCTGTATCCTCACCGATCGCCGCAACCTCGTCTTGGCACTCAACACTGCCGATTCGCCTGAGAAGGAGATTCGCATGTGGTACAACCCTGACGAGATGGAGAACCGCCAGCGCGTGGTATTCCTCGCAGGTACAGCCGTTGCCGACAAGGATATTGTATCGGCACACATCTTCGAGAGCCAGTTAACATTGGTATAATTATGAGTCGGATGTATAAACCCGTTGGAGGGGTGGAGAGCGTGACTCTCTACCCCGCCAATGCGGTGGTTGCAGCACTCTTTTCGAGCGAGGGATGCGAGGTCACACTCTCCATGGTAACACCAACCAAGATAGAGCTTTTAGACGACCGTTCCTTCTATGAGGAGCTATCCGAGTGTAAGAACGGAGCTACAAAAGTTACCCATACGCTTCATCTCGAAGCCGATCGGCTACTCGCCTCGGAGTGGCTCGACAGCACCTTCTTGGAGCGCTGCTCTATAGAGGGTATGATGGCAATTGTTTCGCTATGTGATGGTCGCCGTATCCTGGTTGGCTACTCCTCGCAATTTGGCAATGAGCAGCCACTACGGCTCAAAGCCCTAACCTCCTCATCGGGAAGCCGACTGCACGACACACCCACCGTAACGCTGCAACTCGTATCGCACGATACAGAGTTTTCGAAGGAGATTTTAAGTCTTACCTAAACGACAAAACAACATGGAACAGAATAAGACAAAAAGTACAATCTGCACCACTAACAATAGAGCCGATTCCCTCTACGCGCTCTCTGCCACAAAGGTCGAGAGCAATGAGTTCTGGCGTTGGGGCATCGACAACAATATGCCCGAAGCCCTTGCAACACTATCGCGGCGCTCGACTGCCCACCGCCGTATCATCAACGACAAGGCGGACTACATCTCAGGCAAAGGATTTAACTACGACTCCAACATCCCGTTGCTCGGCAACATTGTGGAGCGCGCCAACGGCAATGGCGAGTCGTTACGACAGGTATTAAACAAGTTGGCATTCGACAAGTCGCTCTTCGGAAATGCCTTCTTGGAGATCATAACCGATGAACAACACTCCTTCATCTCGCTCTATCATCATGATGCCTCGCACTGCCGCTTGGCAAAGAATTCTAAACACATCTTACTGCACCACAATTGGTCGCGCTATCGCACAAATGAGGCGCAATCGTTGCCTCTCTACCCTACATTCGAGAAGCAGAGAGATGGCACGCTGCGCTCCATAGTACACTACAAAGACTACGAACCGATGTTCCAACACTATGGAGTACCGCAGTATATCGCCGGCATCAATGTATCGGCCATAGCCTACAAGACAGACCGTTGGAATATTGCACGCCTCGACAACTCGTTCCAACTCTCCGGTGTAATGATGATCGACAATGCGGTAGATAGTGAGGCCGAGGCCTCGCAGTTGGCGCGTATGGCCGAGCAACGCTTCGGGGGTAAGCCGGGGCAGGTGATGTTTATCATCCGCGATGAGAGCTCGGACGACAACTCTCGATTTATACCTATCGAGTCGCAGAATGATGGCGATTGGAAGGATCTGCACGATCAGGCTACGGGCGATATTGTGGTGGCACACTCGTGGTTTCGCTCGTTGAGTGGCTTGGACTACTCGTCAGGTTTCAGTGCCGAGCGCATTCTGCACGAATACGAGGTCGCTCTCAACACCATAATCATCGGCGAGCAGAGCGAGCTACTGGAGCCTATCGCTCGTACCATAAGCGAGATTTTGCACATTGATTGCTCCTCGCTCGAAATCATCAACCGTCCACCAACACGCACGAAGCCTATCTATATGAAGGTGTGGGAAGCTCGTAAGGCTGATGGGCTGGACTACGATGAGAACGATGAGCGACAGCAGTTGTTCTTGTCCGAGATAAGCAAGTACAACCTTAAATCAATTGATTAACACAACATGAAAAATCTAATTACAAATGAACAGGTTATTTCGTTGGCTTTTGGCGATGGCGAGTATCTATCTCCGGAGGTTATTCGCGACTCTGACATCGCTTTGGCGACAGACAAATACATTATCCCTGTGGTGGGAGAGGAGTTGTATGAAGAGATGCTTAACGGCTCTCAAAAATCGTTGCTTGACGATTATGTCGCACCTGCGCTCGCTATGGCAGTGCGAACAGTGATACAGCCATCGCTGAATGTTCGTACCGGACAGGCGGGATTGCATATTCCCTCCTCAATGCGAGCCGATACCTCCACAAAGAGTGCTATGCAACTGCTGCAAAAGTCGTTGCGTCTGCGCCGACAGGCACTATTGCGCCGACTGTCAAACTATTTGAAGAGACACGCATCGGAGTTTCCCGACTATCACGCAAGTAAAGATGCACTACAAAATTGTCGTATCAATGGAGGCTATGTACAGATGCGCTAATGGGGCTATTCTCGCATTAGCGGCCCTCTTTGCACCGATAAAGCCTGTGGTTTTGTGCGCTTTGACCTTTATCTTTATCGACTTTGTAACGGGAGTTATCGCCTCCCGTTGCGAGGCGAAGCGCAGGAACGAGTCGTGGTACTTCTCCTCGCACGAAGCGTGGCGCACCATTCGCAAAGCGGGTTTTGTAATGCTTACAATCGGTATGAGTTGGCTTATCGAGTGTTGTATTCTCGATTTTATGACACTAAATCTCACTCGCTTTATTGCCGGAGCAATTTGTGGCGTAGAGATGTGGTCATTTTTGGAGAATGCCTCAGTGCTGAGCGATGCAAAACTCTTCGAGTGGCTACGAAACTATGTAAAACGAAAGGTAGAATGCGAAATTGGCGACTATGACAAAGATGAGTAGAGGCTTGCGCAACCTTAATCCGGGCAATATTCGCATTGGCTCGTTTCGCTATAAGGGCGAGGTGGCGAGGAGTAGCGATACGGCATTTCGACAGTTCGAGAGTATCGAATGGGGTTATCGTGCAATGTTTGTCTTGTTGCACACCTACGCCCGCAAGTATGGTTGCTGCACCCTGCGCGAGATGATAAATCGCTACGCACCACCCATTGAAAACCACACCGAGAACTATATCCGCCGTGTTGCTTGTGCCACACACCTCGCTCCCGATGAGATCATCTCTACGACAGATGGTGCGGTTATGACGGCTGTTGTAGCCGCAATGTCGGAGGTCGAGAATGGCGTAGCAGCCAATATGAGCGATATTTGGCGTGGTTGGGAACTATTTATTGCGGATTTTAATCCAAAATAGTTATCTTTGTGATAGCTATGAAAGAGAATCTGCAAAATCGTATTGCAAAGATGCCTATGGCGGTGGTGGTTATACCATTCGCCATGGGCATCTTTTTTGCCGATACAATCGCCACGCCGGTATGGTTGTTGCTCCTCGCTACTATAATCTCATTGGTTAGCGTAATTGCGCTCTCTAATTGGAGGCAGAATATCGCTATCTTCGCAATGATATTCTCGGTCGGAGCCCTACTTCACTCGTTATCATATCGTGACAACATCGTCTACGATAAGCCTGTCGAAATATTGTTGTCGGTGAAGCACTCATCGGTCAAGCACAATGGCTACACCTCGACCGAAGCGCATATTGAGGCGAGTGCCGACAACTCGCTTGCAGGGTGCAATGTGGTGATGTGGAGCGACTCGCTGACAAGATTCAAGGCAGACGACAAATTGTTTCTGACAACTGCAATTCACCCATTTCGTGCCGACCGCAAACAGTATGCAGAACTGATGCAGCACAGAGGGTTTATCGGCTCTATTTCTATAAATCACAACACCATATACGAATATTTTCCCGCCGAGCGCGAAACACTTCACGATATAGCGGTTGCGCGACTGCAAGGAGCAATGGCGAAGGGTGACGCACGCGCCGTGGTCTTGGCAATGACTACGGGTGAGCGAAGTGAAATATCTTCCGAATTGCGCCAAAACTACTCGGCAAGTGGAGCTTCGCACCTCCTCGCTGTGTCAGGCTTACATATAGGCATAGCCTTTATGCTGATAAATATGCTGCTCCTACCGATGGTGTTGTTGCATTATGGAAATATCGTGCGTTCTATCTTGGCGATTGCGCTGATATGGCTCTATGTGTGGTTGTGCGGTATGTTACCAAGTGCCGTCAGAGCAGCGATAATGTTCTCATTGTTACAATTCTCACTCTCCTCTCTGCGAGAATATGCGAGTGTAAATATATTGGCAGGCACAGCCTTTGTGATGTTGGCGTTCAACTCACATCTACTATTTGATATCTCGTTTCAACTCTCATTTATCGCCGTGGCGGGTATTATCTTGTGGGCAATGCCGCTGTATAGGCTATGCACCACTCGCTTTAAGGCGTTGAATACATTGACAGGTATATTGCTTGTGGGCATCGCCTCGACCTTGGCAACGATGCCACTCGTAGCAAATACATTCTCAACTATTTCGCTTGTAGGTATTTTGATAAATCCGGCAGTTATTCTGCTTGCCAACATCGTAATTTTAGCAGGTATTGCGGCTATTGCGCTGCCATTCACAGCGATAATAGCAGAGTATGCCGCCTTGTGGCAAAACAAAATTGTCGAGTGGGCGGCATCGCTACCCTACGGACACTTCGAGGTGGCGATACCCGAATGGGCGATGTGGCTGATGTATGGGGTATTGTTTTTGGTAACGCTCTTGTTTTTCTTACTACCGAAGCGAGAAAAAATGCCAAAAATTGAGGATAATTTGTAACTTTGCGATATGTTTAGTCGGGAGGAGATAGAGATATTGTGCAGCGAGGAGGTTCGCCGAGCGATAGAGGAGAATATTGGTCGCAAGCCGACCGACATAGCCCTCGACAGGCGTGTGCCATATGCCTCGATTGTTGCTACACAGGTCAAAAACCTGCAAAAATCGCGTACAAAACTACCTTCCTACTTTGCAGCACGGGTGATTGTGCCGACACTCGCCTACGAACAATCTTCGAGCGAGGAGTGTGCCGAGCGCAAGGAACTTTCGGGAGATATGGTCTTGGATCTGACTTGTGGCTTGGGTGTTGATGCGCTTGCTCTATCGAAACGATTTCGCAAAGTTATTACCATCGAGCGCAACGAGGGCGTGGCAGCCGTTGCTAAAGAGAATTTTAGAAGGCTCGGAGCCGATAATATAGAAGTTATCTGCTCCTCGGCAGAGGAGTATCTCGCAGGTTGCACCGAACACTTCGATTGGTGCTTTTCGGACCCCGACAGGCGAGGTTCAAAGGGTGAAAAATTGGTGCGTTTGGAGGATTGTTCGCCCAATGTGGTGGCTCTTATGCCAACATTGCAAAGGATTGCGGAGCGGATTTGTGTGAAATGTTCACCGTTGTTCGATGTTGATGAGGCGCTTCGCCTATTTGGAGATTGCTCGGTGGAGTGCGTATCGCTCGGTGGCGAGGCAAAAGAGGTAAATATCTATATCGATGGCTCGGAGGGACAAAGGCTCTCTGCTGTGGCGATTGGCATAGGAAAGTTCTCGTGTAGAGCAGAGGATAGAGGGGGTGTGCAATGGAGTTGCATACCCACAGATTTTACCAACTATCGCTACATCACCCTGCCCGATGTGTCGTTGCAACACGCGCGTATGGTCGCTGCGGCATTTAATGGCAAGTGCGATGTATGGTCGAACAATGGCGTAGCACTTTCGGAACGGCTGCCCGAAGGAGTTTTGGGGCGAACTTTCGAGATTGAGGCAATATACAATATCGATAGTGCGTTTAAGCGGGTGATTAAAGGGGCGAAGGCGGAGATTTATCGCCGCGATTTTCCACTCTCGAATGCCGAGATTTGCAAACGCTATCGCTGTTCGGAGGGTGGAGCCGAAAAGTGGTGTTTTACATCCATTGGAACAAAATTGTTAGCAATAAAATTCAACTAAAAATATGAGAGTAGTAGTTGTTGGTAGTGGTAATGTGGCGGAGTCGTTGGCGCAGGCGATAGCCGAGGCGGAAGGCTTGGACCTTGTACAGGTCTTTGCCCGCAACGAGGAGCGTGGTCGTAAGGTTGCAGCATTAGCACATACGGAGTGGAGCAACTCGGAGTTAGCCGAGGCAGATTTATATCTTATCTCGGTGAGCGACAATGCAGTAGATGTGTGTGCAAAAACTTTGCATACACCTCAAAATGCTGTTATAGCGCACACCGCAGGGTGCTGTTCGATTGACACTCTTGCACCGCACGCCCATCGTGCCGTATTCTACCCTTTCCAAACATTTTCGATTGGTCGCAAGATCGATTTTGCGAAGGGCTACATCTTCTTGGAGGGAGCAACCGACCACGCATTACAGACCGTTAGAGAGGTGGCACATCGCCTAACCTCGAAGGTGGAGTTGGCCGATAGCGCACGCCGTGCCGTGATACATCTGTCGGGAGTCTTTGCCTGCAACTTTGCCAATGCGATGTATGCCAATGCTGCCGAGGTGTTGGCAAGTGCGGGATTGCCTTTCGATATTGTTGCCCCCGTAATCGAGGAGACAGCACAAAAGGCGGTAGAGATATTAAACCCTGCCGCAACGCAGACAGGTCCTGCACGCCGCGGTGATACACAAACCCTCGACCGCCACCGCGCAATGTTGGCCGACAAGCCACGAACACAAGATATTTATGACAAAATAAGCGAAGATATATGCGAGAGAACAAAAATTTCAAAGAGCTTTTAGCCGATGTCGAGGCCATTCTGCTCGATGTCGATGGTGTGATGACCGATGGAGGTATCATACCATTGGCTGATGGCGACTTCATCCGTAAATACAACGCCAAAGATGGCTATGCCATGGCTTATGCCGTAAAACACAACTTCAATATAGGTGTTATTTCGGGCGGTTTCGGCAAGACCTTAACAAGCCGTATGAATCGTCTCGGCATAAAGCACCAATATATCGGCTGCATGGACAAGATTGCGGCCATAGACGACTTTATAGCCAAAACAGGAATTTCTCGCGAGCAAATTCTCTATATGGGCGATGATATTCCCGACTTGGAGGTCTTGCGCTATGTGGGCATCCCCGTTGCTCCGGCCGATGCGTGTAGCGAGGTGTTGCAAACTGCAATATATATATCCGAGCGCAGGGGCGGCGAAGGTGCCGTGCGCGATATTATCGAGCAGGTACTGCGCGTAAAGGGTATGTGGGCTTTGGACTCAAAGGGCGTGATTGCTGATGACTCGAACGAGGTCGCTTCGCGATAGACAGAATGCAGGAGATAGAGCGTAAATACTTGATTGCCAACGAGTCGTGGCGCAAAGATATTGCGCACTCGATGCGCATTGCGCAGGGTTACCTATGTAGTCGCCGCGTTACAGCGCGCGTGCGCGTATGCGATGACATAGGTATTCTCACATTCAAGGGAAAGAGCCTCGATGGCGGATTAAGTCGCTTCGAGTGGGAGCGCGAAATACCGCGCGAAGTGGCAGAGCATCTGTTGCATCGCTGCAAGGGTGTGGTGGATAAGATACGCCACATTGTCGAGTACGAGGGACATACATTCGAGGTCGATGAGTTCAAAGGCGACAACGAGGGTTTAATTATCGCCGAGGTGGAGCTTTCGAGCCATAGCGAGATGGTCGCACTCCCGCCGTGGTGTGGCGATGAGGTTACGGGTGTGCGATGCTTCTACAACTCCTTCCTATCCAAACACCCCTTCCGAAGTTGGAGGTAAGAGATGGGAGTGTCTAACAAGTTTTTTTAGACACTCCCATTTTGCTCGAAGTTGTATAACAAGAGGGATTTCAAGGCTTGCGAAGTGTGAGAAACCGCAGCATACTTGGCGTATGTGAGGATTTCGAACACGAGTATAACGCAGAAATCACCTTGTTAGACAGCTTCTTTCATATAGAGCACTTATCACTAATCAATATAGTTTCCTACCTTCTGGTAGATAAAGTTGGCCATCACCTCGAAACCTGCCTCGTTCGGATGGCAACCATCATACTTCGGAATAATAGTATTTGACTCATAAGGTGAAATATCCTGCAAATCCACACATTTGTATCCATACTTAGTTTCGTAGTGCGCCGCCATCTTCAACATCGCCTGACGCGAGCCTGACGGAATCCAGTCACCGATAATCATCACCACCTTTGCCGATGGATATCTGTGGTGCATCATAGTAAGCAACTTCACACAAGCCTCAACAAACGATCTGTCGTTAAGAGCCTTCGACTCCTCATAAGAGGTAGTTGCATCCGCGATATCGAACACAGCCTTCAACTCCGCATCAGTAGGGCAAGCCTTTGCATCCCAATTTGAGTCATCATACTCAGGGTATCCAGGGTAGATAGCAATAGCCTTCTTTCGAACATCGTTTGTGCCGCCGTGGAACAAGATGACATCAGGATTACCCATACCATGGTCAATAAATCGTTGCACAAAGCAGTTTTTTCCTGCGGTAGCTCCCGATGTTACTGATGGTATACGAGCCACGCACGAGCCACTCCATGCTATATTCTTATCGAATACGGCATTACTCATATACTTATATATAAGCTTATACCAATAGGTTTGTCCTGCTGAAACTACCGCTGGACTCTTCGGATAGTAGGCAGAAAAACCAGACGGAATCCAACCTGCAAATGTACTAATCGAATCACCAATAACACTGACACGAGTCTTTGTCTCCAATGTTATGGTAGTGGTATTAGCTGGTACGGTCGTAGGAACAGGATAGTCGCCTGCTCCTGCCACCCAGCTACCACCCGCAGAGGTCAGCTTGCTGAGCAGTGTGCCACTGGTCATATCCGAAATTGCAAGGGCCTCGGTGTTGGTTAGAACCGGACTATTTGTACCAATATTTCCTGTCAAGTAGTAGCAATTTGTGTACGATACGGAACTGGTACTTCTGCCATAAAGATTTCCCCATACAGCAATAGCATTGGATATGGCGCTACCATCCTCCATAACAATTTGTGTACTGTCAAGATTAGTGTAGCAGCGTTCAAATGAGGCATATTGTGCATAACCTACAACACCACCATATCCACCTTGTGTTGAGCCTGAATATCCAACAAGACCTCGTACCAATGCTGCACAATCGGTAAGATTAACCTTCGTCGAGCCCTCTTGGTTCAAACAGCCTACAAGACCTGCCGCACAGCTGTAGTTTTTTTCATTCTCGTAATTTACGGTAATATGACCAATAAACAACGAGTTAGAGAACGACACGGGGATACCACTTCCACTATGTGTCTTTACCACACCTGCTAATCCTCCAACATAAGCATTGCCTCTTACATCAGCATAGCAAGCACAATTCTTTGTCTCTATTTTGGTACTCTTGCCCGTTTCGGCCTCAACAATTCCGATAATACCACCGATACCAACCCAAGTGTTCCCCTTTTGGGCTGTTTCGTTATTGTGACCACCTTGAACATAGGAGTAGCTCGAAACAAGACACTTGTCAATAACAGCACTCTGCACACGACCTGCAATACCACCGACATAGAAGTACTTGCCGATAACAGGAGCCTCGACCTTGCACTCCGATATCTCAATATCGAATGATGCTTGACCTGTTATACCTCCAATATGGTTCATTGCACAATAGACATTTGAGCCCTTTGCAAGAGTACACTTCTTGATGCTTCCGCCTTCGGCAACACCAGTAATACCTCCTGCAAATTGGCCTGCGGAAGCATTTACCACACCACTGAAAGAGGTGTTAGAGATAGCCGTATTCTTCGCAAAGCCTACAATACCACCCACAACAGCACTATTAGTACGATTGGTCTCACTATCACTATTAAATGTAGCCGCAGCAGAAGAGTGAATAGTTCCTGCAAACGAGCAGTTATCGATAGTAGAGTCCTTTGCACGCCCTGCAATACCTCCCGTATAGAGCAAAGAAGAGGTCACTGTTACTACTCCATTGGTAACATTCAAGTTCTTGATTGTTGCATTCTCGATATAACCAAACAGACCCGTAGGATTGGAACCATTTGGTGTTACGGTCAAGTTCGAGAGAGTGTAATTTCCTCCATCAAACACACCTGAGAACGGAGTGATAGGAGAAACAGACATTCCCGACATATCAATATCGTTTGCCACAGCATAGTGTGCCGTTTTGAAGTCTATTGTTGTATCGGATGATGCCAATGTACCACTACACAAACCGGCAAGTCGTGCAATATCGACAGCTTTCTTAATCAAGAATGGCGAAGCTGCTGTACCCTCACCCTCGAACATCGGAACAGGTTGCGAACTCGCAAAGGCTGAACGGTCCTTTATGCGACAACGAACATTAAAGCCTTGACCGAGCAATGAATATGTACTATATTTAGTATCGAGTGTTGGAGTCTTGGATTGTCCATAGAAACGCCAAACTACAAGCTGACCATTATCCTTGTTTGTAGGCACTAACCAGAGGTTGAAGTAGTTACCCGACGAACGAAGCGCACCTTTATCGGTACGAAATCCCGATTCCGGAATATAGACCAAAGCCTCACTAATAGGACACTCGTAGTAATGACCATATGTATTCTCATAATTCGAGCCATATCCAACACGATTATAGGTTACCTCTCCGATATAATCTCTTGCCGAGAGGCCCTCCTCGACAACATATCCCGGAGGACATGGATCGTTGTCAGACTTCTTGTCCACCACATCCGCATTTTTAGAGTACCACAAATTCATACCTTGACTGTATGGATTGTGTGGCGAAGCGTACCAAGTGTATTGACTGCTGTTAGCAGTCGTGGTGATAGTAGCACCTGTCTTATCTGTATAATATACAATAAAGTAGGTATTAGGATATGTCAATGCCACACTCTGATTGTAGGCCGTATTCGACAAGACAAAGCCTTGCACCTTTGCATTAAATCCATACATCACATCGTATTTCGATGGATTGCTGAATGCAGGACTCTCCTCGGCGGTATCCTTGATATTTCTCTGGCGAGGGAATGGCGTAGGACGACCATACTGATATTGCAAACCTATTGCATCTGTTGCATCGCTTGCCGATATTGCAACAGCCTCCGCCTTAGTTGTCGGGGTGTAGGTAGCTCCAATATTTCGGTCGAGAATACCACACACAGTTCCATCATCCACCTCACTTACAGCAATGGTATTTGGACCATCGGTACACCAAATATGCCACGACCAAAGGACATTGTGGTTTGCATCCATAACAGCCACCAACGCATTACCTTCGAGGTTCGAGCCGCCATACTTGAACGATACTTTACCTGTCGAGACATCGTAGTTTACATTGGTAACAAGCTCCTTATGCTCGCTCCATACAAGGTGTGCGTATGCAGCACCCGGAAGAGTTGCTGTGCTGTTAATCTTGCGAGCAGGGAAAGAGAAATATCCCACATCATTGCTCTGCGGCACAACATAGCAGTTTGCAACACCCTCTGCGCTCAAATCGGTAACAGTGGTGTGAGCCAACTTATTCACATCGATAGTTGCCAACGGGCGAATCTTTGCACGATTTACGGTGACAGCATTTTTCGATGTGATAGAGTACGAGCCCTTATCGGTCTGCACGCAGATAGTGAGATTTTCGTATGTGCGCGGGGGCACGATAAAGTAGAACGATGTAGCCTCGCCACTCAACTGAACATCCTCGCAAGCGGCATATACCCAGTTAAAGGTAGTGGCAGGCTTTGTACCCATTGTAATCTTCGGCTCGTCAGGATTGGAAATATCGAGTGTTCCCAAACCCGAAAGCGCATCCCAACTCTTTGTATTGCTACGCAAAGCGATATGCTTAACCACCTGCGTACCTGTAAGTTTAACTTCAATATATCCGCAGAGGTGTTTGAATAGGAGTTTCTCACCCAATAGGTGCGCCACCATTGTATTCTGTTTATCGTCAAATACACGCTTCGAACCATCGAGTGTAACGCTCGACACGAGCGAGTGGCTCAACACTTCGTTATCTGCATTAAACGACTGCGACTCGTTGTAGGGATAGATAGCATATTTGGTGTCGGTAGGTACCGAAAACACTGCAGACGAGCCATCTATCGACACTGCGACACACTCGGTGATAGTTCCATCACTCGACACAGCTCCGATGGTATCACCCTCGCTCCAAACAGCCTTACCCTCACCATCGTCAATGAGTGTCGCGCGCGACTGCTCACCCTCGGCTGGGGCATCAAACTCCAAGGATGCCGTAACATCCGTAAACTCCTTGTCCGAGCCTACAATTACATTGACCTCATCAGTGGTCAAATCCTCAGTACATCCCACTGTAAACATTGCAACAGCGAGTACCGATAATAGGTAGTAGAATATCTTCTTCATAATCTTTTCGCAGTTTTTAGAGGTTAGAATTCGATTTCATCATCTTTGTCCACATTCTCGATTCCTCCCGACAATGAGAAGCCTTGTTCTACTTCGACATATACAAGGGCAATATCGGGCCTCTTGTAATCATAGTCTGCTGTTTTGTTCATTTTCGTATTCATATATGCTGGTACTTTATGTGTTTTATCAATCCGCTTCTAATACACTGATTTGCAAAGGTAAATATTTTTTATCTTATATTGCTAAGCAATAAACATTTTTTTTCGATTTCCGCCCCTAAATTGTCGCGGAGTTACCCCCTCAATTTTTCGGAAGGCGGTCGAGAATTGTCCCACATTTTCAAATCCGAGAATGTAGGCAATATTTGCAATGGAGAGATCATCGGTAACAAGCATCTCCTTGGCTCGACTCATCAACAACTGCGCAACATACTGCATAGGCGATGTTCCTGTCAGATGTTTAAAGTTTTGACGAAACCATGAGTATCCCACGCCGAGCTCCTCGGCAATATCCTCCACACGGAGGCCGTGGCGGGCTCGCTCACGCATTATCTGACGCGCCTCGCCGATAATTCGCTCGGCATGACCTGTACCGTCCCGATTCTTATCTTTGTAGAAGATTTGTCCCAACATGTGCATCACTATTCCCGACAATAGTTGCTGGCAGGCTGTATTATCACTCTCGGCAATACGAATAGCATCGCGGTATAGAGCCATAAGGGTATTGCTCGGACCTATCTTCACCAGTGGATATTTTGGCGAAAAATAGTGGGCATCAACAATCTTTCTCATCATATCTCCCTTGAAACCAATCCAATACTCGCTCCATCCCAACTCCTTGTCAGGAGCGTAGCTGTGCCACTCTCCGGGGAATAGCACTATAACCATACCCGCCTCTACGCGCTGACGCGGCATCGACTTAGACTCGAAGTAGCCGCCACCATCTGTGATATAGACCAATTGATACTCATCGAGCATTCGGCCACTCTGCACCTTGAAATTATAGGTTGCAGGATGCAACATCGCAGGATAATCAGCATTCGGCGCTATATGTTGCTTGCCAACGGTCGTAACGACCATGCCCCACGCATCGTCATTTGCTCCGATTGTGAGATACTTTAACGAATTTGTGTTGTTTTCGACCATTTTATGTCAAATATGAAAAGTTTATTATCATTTTTGATAGTTCAAAGTTAGAAAATTCATACTAAATTTGCAATAGAAAAAATAATCTTTTACGATAATAGCATGAAAAGACTCAACTTTTTAGCATTCGATTTGGGCGCAACAAGCGGTCGCACCGTGCTTGGAACACTATGCAATGGCAAAATTGAAATAAAGGAATTAACTCGTTTTCCGAACGCCATTATCGAGGTAAACGGCAAGTTCTTTTGGAATTTGCTCTCTCTCTACGAGAGTCTCAAAGATGGACTTATGGCGTGTGCCAAGGAGGGCATCACGCCCGACTCGATAGGCATCGACACTTGGGGTGTAGATGTGGTACCTATCGGCAAGGATGGCTCCATCCTCGGTATGCCACGCGCATATCGCGACCCATATACGAATGGCGCTCCCGAAAAATACTTTGAGATTGTACCTCGTGAGGAGGTCTACGATAAGACGGGTATTCAGGTAATGAACTTCAATACACTCTACCAGATTTACGCCGCTGTGCAGGAGGGTTACACCCCTATCACACAAGCCGAGTGTCTGCTCTTTATGCCCGATGCCTTGTCTTATATGCTCACAGGCAAGCAGGTGTGCGAATACACCATCGCCTCAACATCGCAGATACTGAACCCTCGCACCAAGGATTGGGAGAGTGCACTCTTGAAGGCCGCAGGCGTCAAGGAGAACATTCTGCCGAAACCAATCTTCCCTGGCGCGATTATCGGCGAGTTGAATAGCGCATTGGCCGAAGAGAGTCGTATCGGTCGTGTACCTGTGGTTGCTGTTGCCGGACACGACACCGCATCGGCCGTAGCGGCTGTACCTGCCGAGAATGAGCGATTTGCCTACCTCTCCTCGGGTACTTGGTCGTTGATGGGTATCGAAACGCGCGAGCCGATAATTACCGAGGAGTCGTTCCACCACAACTTCACGAACGAGGGTGGTGTAGATGGTACAACTCGCTTCTTGAAGAATATCTGCGGAATGTGGATATTGGAGCAGTGCCGCAAGGAGTGGGAGCGAGAGGGTAAGAGCTACTCCTATCCAGAGATTGTCGAGATGGCAAACTCGGCGGAGCCGTTTGTGTCGTTTATCAACCCTGATGATGCATCGTTTGCCAATCCGCAGTCGATGTTGAAGGCTATTGAAACATTCTGTGTTCGCACAGGACAGACACCTCCACAGAGCGATAAACAGATTGTCCGCACTATTTTCGAGAGTTTAGCACTACGCTACCGTGAGGTGTTGGAGATATTGGAGAGCATGTCGCCATTTGCGATTGATGTATTGCACATCATAGGCGGTGGTGCAAAGAATGCTCTGCTCAATCAATTCACCGCTAACGCTATCGGTAAGCGTGTCGTGGCAGGTCCTTCGGAGGCTACCGCTATCGGTAATATTATGATGCAGGCTATTGGCGCAGGAGTTGTCGGCTCGTTGGCAGAGGCTCGCAAGATTATTCGTGCCTCAATTGAAACGGAGGAGTTCCTACCTCAGAATAGCGAACAATGGAATACAGCATATACAAAATTTCACAACTTAAAATAATACAAAAACTATTAAAACTATGAATGAAGCAAAAATCAAACAGGCTTATGACATTGCCGTAGAGCGTTACGCAGAGTTTGGCATTGATGTGGAGAAGGTGCTTGAGCAGTTGCACAAGGTGGAGATTTCGATGCACTGCTGGCAGGCGGACGATGTAAATGGTTTCGAGTCGGCGGGCGATTTGACCGGTGGTATTCAGACCACAGGAAACTATCCGGGCAAGGCTCGTAATATCGAGGAGTTGCGTGCCGACATCTTGAAGGCGGCATCACTTATTCCGGGACATCAGCGTCTGAATCTGCATGAGATTTATGGCGACTTTGGTGGTCAGTTCGTTGACCGTGACCAAGTAGAACCAAAACACTTTGAGAGCTGGATGCAGTGGGGAGCAGAGCATGGTATGAAGTTGGACTTCAACACCACATCTTTCTCGCACCCTAAGTCGGGTGATCTCTCGCTCTCGAATCCGAATAAGGAGATTCGCGACTTCTGGATTGAGCACTCGAAGCGTTGCCGTGCTATCGCCGAGGAGATGGGACGCCGTCAGGGCGACCCTTGTATCATGAACTTGTGGGTACATGATGGCAGCAAGGATATTACAGTAAATCGTATGAAGTATCGCGAATTGTTGAAGGATTCGTTGGACCAAATCTTTGCAACCAAGTACGACAATATGAAGGATTGTATCGAGTCGAAGGTGTTCGGTATTGGCTTGGAGAGCTATACCGTTGGCTCTAACGACTTCTACATTGGCTATGGCGCAAAGAATAACAAGATTGTAACTCTCGATACAGGCCACTTCCACCCAACCGAGAGCGTTGCCGACAAGTTGTCGTCATTGCTTCTCTATGTTCCGGAGGTTATGCTCCATGTAAGCCGCCCTGTTCGTTGGGATTCCGACCATGTAACCATTATGAATGACGAAACGCTCGATTTGATGCAGGAGATTGTTCGTTGCGATGCTCTCGACAAGGTACATATCGGACTCGACTACTTCGATGCTTCGATTAACCGTATCGGTGCTTATGTTGTCGGAACACGAGCAACCCAGAAGTGCTTGTTGCGTGCTTTGTTGGAGCCAATAGCACAGTTGCGAGAGTATGAGGCAAATGGTCAGTTCTTCGAGCGTTTGGCACTCTTGGAGGAGGCGAAGGCTCTCCCTTGGAACGCAGTGTGGGATATGTACTGCTTGCGCAACAATGTACCTGTCGGCGAGGCATTTATTGCTGATGTGCAGCAGTATGAGAAAGATGTAACCTCTAAACGCTAATTGATTATGTATCGTATAGTTCTTAATGAGACATCATATTTTGGTGCAGGTTGCCGTTCGGTGATTGCCGACGAGGTGGCAAAAAGAGGTTTTAAGAAGGCCTTTTTCGTAACCGACAAGGACCTTATCAAGTTCGGTGTTGCCGAGAAGATTGAGGAGGTGTTGAAGGGTGCAAATATCCCTTACGAGATTTATAGCGATGTGAAGGCTAACCCAACTATTGCTAATGTTCAGAATGGCGTGAAGGCTTATAAGGCTTCGGGCGCAGATTTTATCATTGCGTTGGGTGGTGGCTCTTCGATTGATACCGCAAAGGCTGTGGGTATCATCGTGAACAACCCTGAGTTTGCAGATGTTCGCTCGTTGGAGGGCGTAGCACCTACAAAGCATCGTGCAGTGCCTACATTTGCTATCCCTACAACCGCAGGTACAGCAGCAGAGGTAACTATCAACTATGTCATCACCGATGAGGAGGCAAAGAAGAAGATGGTT
>JAZSOV010000003.1:0-10819 GCA_045537095.1 Alistipes sp. | reverse complement strand
ACTTGGGCAGAGGGCGACCAAGTGTCGGTAAACGGCAATGCATCTGACGCTTTGACAGCCGAGGAGGCTGGTAAGGCGGAGGCAAAATTCAACTTCACAACTACCGAGCCACTTGCAACCCCTTATTTTGTGGCTTATCCGGCTGCCGCAGCCGGTCAGGTGGAGTTTCCTGCTGTTCAAAATCAACCGGTATTTGGTAATATCGAAAACAATGTAACCGTATTGTATGGTTATAGTGCAGATGGTAAGAGTGTGAAACTCAACCACTTGACAGGTCTTTTGAAGATTGGTATCAAGGGTAGTGCAAACCTTATCTACGCACAGATTTCGACCATCGACCGCGCTCCTATCGCAGGTGCATTTAACCTCGATTTCGAGAAGGGCACACTTACAGCAACCGAGTCGGCAAGCGAGGTTATCTCCTACAATTTCATTGATGGCGCATTGAGCGAGGATGAGGCTAAATATATCTATGTAGCAGTTCCTGCCGGCACTTATGACGAGTTGTATGTAACTCTGACTGACGACACCTATGGTGTGATGTATGCAACCGTAAAGGCTGGCGACAGCAAGCCACTTACAGCAGGTAATGTGCGTGAGTTTAGCAAAGACATCTACTTCGAGCCTACCGACACGGCAAAGGAGTTTATTATTGCAAACTACGGCGACCTTGTAACATTCAAGCAGACAGTTGAGACAGCCGAGGCAACTCTTGCAAGTACTGATGCTACCGATGAGGAGAAGGCAGCTGCAACTGCAACATTATCGAAGCCTGCCGTATTTATTTCGGATGTTAAGATAGACGAAGCAGTAATCAATCAGGTCAGTGTAGAGTGGTCGCCTATTCAGGCTCCGAACTACAAAGGTACCGTAAGCGGAAATGGTTTTGCTATCAATGGTTTGACTCAGCCATTGTTCGGAACAACAGCCGTTAAGGAGATTAAGGGCTTGCACCTCGAAAATATCGATATCACCATCACCAACCTCCCTGACGCAGGTGCCTTGGTTTGCGATATGACAAATACAGAGGCTATGGTTTCGCACTGCTCGGTAACGGGTAAATTCACTGTCGATGTAACAACGGCTCCTACGGTGGTAAACACATATTACTACTATGGTTCTCTTATCGGTAACTCTAAGTCCGAAGGCGAGATTAGCGATATATATGTCGATGTAGATTTCGAGGTAACAGAGAACTCGGTTGTCTTTGCCAAGAACCTCTATGTGGCAAATTGTGTAGGTAGAGGAGGTGTAGAGGGTACCGATTTTAAGAATATTACCATTCTCGGCTCAATGAAGCATAAAGGCATGAATACGAGTGGAACATTCTATATCGCCAGCCTTGCTACCGCTGGTGTAGGTAATGCTACCAATTGTGTTAATGGTGTTCCAAACAGCGATGGCACAGAGGGTTCTATCACTGTTGGAAGTAACGAGACCGGAGAGCATGTTGTAGGCGGTCTTATCTGTTTCTTGAACCCTTTTACAAAACTGACCAAGTGCTACAATTATGGAAATATCACTCTCTCTACGGGAAGCAACCAAGTTAAGTATCAAATCGGAGGAGTAACAGCTCGCGGACGCGGAGGTATGGCAGAGGATTGTGCAAACTACGGCAAGATCTTGGTGAACAATGGTGGCACTAATGCAAATGAGGTCGTCATTGGTGGAATATGTGCTTGGGATAAGGGGACTGAGAGTAAAGAAACCAACACCTTCAAGAACTGCGACAACTACGGAACTTTAACCTCTAAGGCAAGCGAAGGTGCTCAATATGCCTATTTTAGAATGGGCGGTATACTCGCAAATCGAGAGCAGGGAAGTGCAGGCTTTGTTATTGAAAATTGCGACAACAGCGGCAATATCACTGCTGATTCTGGTAAGTTCACCGCCAATACATCTATTGCAGGTATTGTGTCATTTGATACAAATGCAGCTACATCGTTTAAGATAAACAACTGTACAAACTCAGGCAATATCTTGATTGAGGCAGATATATTCCTTGCAACAAACGAGTGTATGCGCGTAGGTGGTGTTTTTGGACAAACCATAAATAAGTTGGAAGATGTCGTTGGTGGTACAATTGTAAACACAGGCTCGATAACAGGTAGAATCAAAAATGTTGCAAGCAATGCCCCTCGTGATGTATGTTTCGGAGGCATCTATGGTATGGCGTATCGTGGTGCTGATTTCCGATACAACAACTTGAAGCTCCACAATAGTGGTAATGTATCATTTACTTGGGTATCGGGACAAATGCCAAGTAAAACTGGCGTTGGCGGTATTGCAGGTTTGATAGATGTAGACAGCTCAGCAACAGCAACCTATATCGGCAATACAAGTTGCAATTGTACTGTTACAGCTACGGGCTGTGAGGGTAAGGCAGGTATGATTGCAGGTAATAACCGTGGTGAGACTCAGAGAGCCACAAACAGCCAAGTTGCAGGTAAGCTCGTTGTTGATGGCGTAGAGACTCCAATCACAAGCGAGAACTACTTCAACTACCTCTACGCAACCGAAATTACAAAGGCGGTAGCAGATGCAGATGGTATTTCGATTTATACACCTGCACAAGGAAACTAAGAATTTCAGAATTAAAAATTTCAGAACTATGAAAAAGATATATTTCGCACCAGAGGTAATGGTGTACGAGGTAGCAGCCGAGCGCGGCTACGAGAATAGCACTTCATTCGGTTTGCCGGGCTTCGGCACCGAAGATCCTGACACTTGGGCTTAACGAAGCCGTCTAACAAACCAAAGGGCTTGCAGCGATGCAGGCCCTTTGGTTTTTAATGCAAAATGCAGAATTAAATCTTTTAGTTGCAAGGCAAACAAAGAGCCGAGCGCACAGCATACTTGGGCATATGTGAGCAACTCGGCTACCGAAGTTTAACGCAGCAAACGCTGCTTAAAAACAATTTCTACTTTTTAGCACGACTTGACTTTTTCAAAGCCAACGCCTTCTCAACCTCAATCTGGAAGTCCGATAAAACATTCATGTAGTTGATAAATGCCTCATAAGACGAGCCGTAAGGGTTGAAATAGGAGTGAACATCGCCGTCCGAAAGCCACTTGGTTGCCATATAGTAGAAGTGGTCCGAAGTCTGCATAAAGTTCCATACATACTCGAAATCGGCACTCTTCAACGAGCGAACCTTATCCTTCATAGCATACAACTTTCCGAACGCCTCGTTCTGCAAGTCGTTGCCCAACCAAGCGGTAATATCGCGCTCCTCGTCTGCCCATGACATAACATGAGGGCAGTGAAGAACTGCAACAGGTTGATACTCGGCAGCGGTTTCGCTAACGGTGGCAAACTTCAAATCGCCACGCTTCAAGATTGCAGCAGGGAGGTTCTTTACGAAATCGAAGATACCGGTCGATGCCTTCTGGTGCTCACCGAAGGTCTCGTAGTCCATAAAGAGGTTGAGAACCTCGCCCTCCGACTCCGAAAGCCAAGCGGCATACTTATCGGCTGTGAGCGGATACTCATCCCAACCCTGATTCGAGAAGCGGAATGCAATATCGTCCGAAAGCTTGTAGTTGCGGAGCAAAAGACGAAGGCTCTGATCTGCTGCACCTGCATATACGAAATCAGGCGATTTCCATCCGAGGATATGCTTTGCACCCTCTGCCAACATAGTCTTAAAGCCGAGTTCGCCAACCATCTCGCCAATCTCGTCAGAGTAGATAAGCTCGGTGTTGCGGAAAGCCTTTGGCTTAACGCCAAATTCAGCCTTCAACATTGCGGTATGTTTCTTGACCTGCTCCTTGAAGTCCTCCTTCGAGGAGAGTGCAGCCAACGAGTGTGAGTAGGTCTCGGCCAACAACTCTACACATCCTGTATCAACCAAGGCGCGGAACGAATCCAACACCTCAGGAGCGTAAGCCTTGAACTGCTCTACAACCGAACCCGTAAGCGAGAACGAAATACGGAATGCACCCTTGTTCTCCTTGATAAGTTTCAAGAGGAGCGCGTTCATTGGCAAGTAGCACTCACGCGCAATCTTCTGCATAATGGCGCGGTTAGTCAAGTCGTCAAGGTAGTTGTGGTCCTTGCCGATATGGAAAAATCGATAGGTCTTCAATCGCCAAGGCTGATGTACCTGAAAATATAAACAAACTGTCTTCATATCTTTTATGTTTTTGTTTTTTCTTCCGTTTATTTCATCGATGCAATGGCATCCTCGTAGACACTCTTTATCTTCTTGGCAGCATCGTTCCATTTGAGGTTGGTTACCTCTTCCAAGCCCTTCTGCGCGAACATCTTCGCCAAAGCCGGATATGTAATCAATCCATAGATGGCATCAGCCATAGCATCAACATCCCAATAGTCAACCTTCACGGCGTAATCCAACACTTCGGCAACACCCGACTGCTTCGAGATAATCGAAGGGACATTGGCACGCATCGCCTCCAATGGCGAGATACCGAATGGCTCCGATACCGATGGCATGATATACACATCGGAGAGTTGGAACATCTTGTGAACATCATCGCCCTTCAAGAAGCCCGTAAAGTGGAAGCGATCTGCAATACCCAAGCGAGCCACACGGCGAATAACATGGTTCATCATATCGCCCGAACCCGCCATCACAAAGCGGACATTAGGAACTCTCTTCAACACCTTTGCTGCAGCCTCAACGAAGTAGTCGGGACCCTTCTGGAAGGTGATACGACCAAGGAAGGTTACAATCTTATCCGTAACTCCACGCTCCGGAGCATCCTTATCGCTATCAACAAAGCGTACTGCATTGTGAACGGTAACAACCCTCTCGGCAGGAATGTTATACTTCTCGATGATGATATTACGCGTCAAGTTCGACACAGCAATAACTCTGTCGGCAGCAGCCATACCGGTACGCTCAATCTCGTAGACACGAGTGTCGATATTATCGCTCGATGAACGGTCAAACGATGTTGCGTGCATATGCACCACCAACGGTTTGCCCGACACACGCTTTGCCGCGATACCTGCATAGTAGGTGAGCCAATCGTGAGCATGGATTACATCGAACTGGCCTTCAAGGTCCTTGGCAATCTGTGCTGCAACAATGGCATAGCGCGCAACCTCCTCCATGATGTTCGCGCCATACTTGCCGGAGAAGGTGTAACGCTGACTCCACACATCGCCTGTCTCCCAACGCCTCTCTCCTGTCTTCACGAACTCATCGTGATAGGTTTGGTACTCCTCAGGCGAAAGGTATGGCACCAAGTTGGAGTCTACATGTATAAACGACATCTTGTCGATGATATCAGCGGCATCGGAACTCACTTTGCCGAATACCGTTTCGACATCGCTCGCATTCACTACACGGATAAAACGCTCATCCTCATCGCCCGAAGCACGAGGCATAACGAATGTAACATCAACATCGTTACGAGCCAATCCGCGAGTCATTCCGTAACAGGCTGTACCCAAGCCTCCCGCAATATGCGGAGGAAACTCCCAGCCAAACATTAAAACCCTCATATCTCTATTCTATTTATTTCTTAACACTCTTTTTCGTTGCTGTTGCGCGCTTGGTTGCACGCTTTGCCTTTGCCTTGTAACGCTCGATGAGCTGCTTGATGTACAACACACCTCCCACGCTCGAAGCCTGCGATACGGCTCCACGAGGTGCAAATGGCGGGTTGGCATCATAGTACTCTGCCATTGAACCGATACAATAGGTTTGGATATTGTCGTCAAATGCCATCAACATCTCCTCGGCATGCGCCAAGAAACGATCCGCATCAAGACGCAATGCGCACTCAATGTAGAACATCAACGGCCACACCCATACAGCTCCGTTTTTCGAGGCAGCCTCCTGCTCTATCGGATTCTCCTTGTAGGTCGATTCGAACATAGGGTTACGAGGCGACAGCGAACGAAGACCAACAGGAGTGAGCAGGTGCTGACGCACCGTTCCCCAAATGCTTACAATCTGAACCTCGTCAAGCATCGTATATTTCAATGCACAGGCGATAATTTGATTACAACGGATGAAACTATTCTTGCCACAATTATCAACATAGTCGGCAAGGTAGCCCTCATCAGCAAGGTAGAACATATCGATAAACGACTTCTTAATCTGTGCAGGCAACTCCTTCCACTCCTTCTCGAAGGACTTATCTCCCATCTTCTTGGCGAGAGCCAAAGCATAGGATATTGCATTATACCACAAGGCATTTACCTCTACGGCATAACCTGCACGCGGAGTCTGAGGAATACCATCCATCACGCAGTTCATCCAAGTCAGAGCCATACCTTCGCGAGCTGCCCATACAAGGCCGTTAGTGTGCATTGCGACACATCCGCCAAAGAATCCTCTGCGGTAAGCAGCCAAGATACTCTTCATAGCATCGCCATAACGCTCCCAGATAGCCTGTGCGCCGATATGCTCCTCCAACTGCTGCAAGGTCCAAAAGAACCAAAGAGGCGCATCTGCCGCCACCTCCGCCGAAGCGGAACCCGCAAAGTCCCCATTATGCATATCGCCAACCATAGTGTCGAGCACATCGAGACAATCCTCCTTATATCCCTGCTCCAAGGTCAAGCCCGGCAACGAGATAAAAGTCGAGCGGCCATCGACTCCATACCAAGGGTATCCTGCAATAACCTCGGTTCGATTACCGGGACGACGAATAATAAACTGACGCGCTGAGTGGTGCAGACAGCTCTCGAAGTCAATCTTGTGTGTACGGCGAGCCACCGATGCCTCATAAGCCTCGCAGATAGCTTTGCCCGAAGGCAACTCATCAACCGAGGCAGAGAAGATAACACTCTCACCCTTCTTGATATTCATCTCAAAGTAGCCCGTAGTCAAGAGATCCTCGTAGCCTTCGTAGCCACGCTCTATCTCCTTCTGGTATTCGAAATCGTAGTACCAATCCGGCGCCGGAACAAACTTCGCATCCGCCTTCGACAACTGCATATGCAACCAAGGGAAGCCGTCATAGAGGCGATTCTTCACTCCGTTAGTAACCGGATAGGAGCGAACATTCGCATACATATTGGCCTTCGACAACTCGTGCTTGTTGCGAAATGCAAGGAATGGACGCAGACGCAGAGTAGTATCGGCATGCGCATCCACAAGCGTATAGCGAATCATCAGATGCGTGCGCTTGTGTACCCACAAAATCTCCTTGCGGAGGATTGCACCGCCGACACGATAGGTAATTGTCGGACACGGCGTATACTCGAAGTCGGTGATATACTTGTGTCCGCGTGGCTCGTAGACACCACGGAAGCGGTGAAGAGCCAAGTTGAAAGATTGGTCGTGCTGCACAATAGTTTCGTCTAATGACGAGAGCAGCACATAGGCATTGTCGCTCGAATCAATCGGGGCAACAATCAAGCCGTGGTACTTGCGCGTATTGCAACCTACGATAGTGGTACTCATATAACCGCCACGGCGGTCGGTAGCCAGCATCTCGCGCTGCAAAGAATACTCCAAGTTACCTAACTCCTGTTTATCGAATTTAAGTCCCGGCATATATTATATATAATGTAGATTTATTGTTCTGTTTCGTAAAGTTAATAAAAATTTCGGCTAATTGTTCTCAGAAAGTCCGATATTTTTATAAAATAACCATTTTTTACCACATCTCGTGAATAAATTCAGCGTCTATTCACCCTTTTCTTATACCACACACCAAATACTGCCGAACATCGCTGTGCTCTGGCAGTATTGATGTATGTGCTTTCTTATTAGAGTCGTTAGGGGCGTTAGAGGCGTTAGGGGCACTTTCTTCACCTTAGCAAACCACTCTACTCTAACAATTTTGGATATTGGAGCTATTTTTTTTGCGTTGCGCTGTGGCTGAATGCGCAGCATACTAAATCGTATGTGAGCAATTCAGCCGCAAGCAAGGTGAAAAAAGAACCCAATAGGCAAATTGTTATGCCCACTTTACGAGGGCGAAGTCCATTCTGTATGGCAAGTTCTCGTTCTTTGGATATACTCGCAAGGCAAGGTCGAATGCGCCGGTGCGATTAGGAGCTATATCCAATGAATAGGTTGCCTGTGTTCCCTCGGTATGAACGAGTTGCAACTGCTCTACAAGTGTTACATTAGGAGCCTGTGAGCCTACCATCTGCTTTGCCACAACGAGTTCTACGCCAATCTCCTCAGGCGAAAGAGTTGCAACATCGAGTTTCACCTCGAAGTGGTACTTTTCGCCAAGAACCATCGACTCTTTATCTACACGAACACGCTGCGAGTCGAGAACTCTTACGCTATCCCACGCAGCCGAAACCTTACGCTTCCAAGCGGCAATCTCGCGAGCAAGAATGTAGTTGTTCGATACGAGTTCCTTCTTACGCGCTGCCAACTTATTGTAGAAACGCTCCTCGTAGTCGATAAGCATACGATTTGTGGTGAAGTTCGATGCAATGTCCGAGATACACTTCTTAATCGAAGCCACCCAATCGGTTGGGATACCCTTCTCATTACGAGCATAGTACTTCGGAGCAATCTGCTCCTCGATGGTGGTATAGATCATCTCGGCATCGAGTTCGTCTTGGTGGCCTTGGTCAGCAAATGTGCGCTCCATAGGGAGTGCCCAACCACCATTCTCTTTGTAGCCTTCAACCCACCAGCCATCGAGTACCGAGAACTGCATAACGCCATTCATTACACACTTCTCACCCGAAGTACCCGAAGCCTCCAATGGACGGGTAGGAGTATTCAACCATACATCGACTCCCTGAACCATACGGCGAGCCAACTCCATATCGTAGTTCTGCAAGAAGATAATTTTACCTACGAACTCAGGCATCAACGACACCTCAACGATACGCTTAATCAAATCCTGTCCCGGTTTATCTGCCGGGTGAGCCTTACCTGCGAAGATAAACTGCACAGGGCGCTGCTTATTATTTACGATAGCCGACAGACGCTCCAAGTTCGAGAAGAGGAGGTATGCACGCTTGTAAGTAGCGAAACGGCGAGCGAAACCGATAGTGAGAACCTCCGGTTTGATGCGGTCTGCAACCTGTACCATCTGGCTTGGGCGGTCGAAACGAACCTGTGTAGGATCGGTGTAGCGACGCTTGATAGTCTTGATGAGGCGCTGTTTGAGGAACATACGCTCGTTCCACAACTCCTCGTCAGGAATATTATAGACCTTCTGCCACTCCGGAATATTATATGTGTGTCCCTCGAATCCGTTAGGGAAGTAACGCGAGTAGAGGCGACGCATATTCGATGCTGTCCAAGTTGGGAAGTGAACACCGTTAGTTACGTAGCCGATGTGCAACTCCTTCTTGAAGTATCCCGGCCACATATTACCGAGAATATCCTTCGATACCTCGCCGTGCAACCACGATACACCATTAACCTCCTGCGAAAGGTTGCAAGCGAGTACCGACATCGAGAAACGCTCGTTCGGATCGTTCGGATTAACCTTACCGAGGTTGATATACTGATCCCAAGTGATACCGAGGGCATCCGGATAGTGCGACATATACTGACGAATCATCGACTCTGGGAATGCATCGTGTCCGGCAGGTACAGGGGTATGGGTTGTAAAGAGCGACGACGAACGTACAACCTCCAACGCCTCCGAGAATGAGAGCTTCTTGCGCGACATCAAATTGCGAACACGCTCGATGCCGATAAATGCTGCGTGGCCCTCGTTGCAGTGATAAACCTCCTGCTTGATACCCATCTTGTTGAGGGCGCGGATACCACCAATACCGAGCAAAATCTCCTGCTTCAAACGATTCTCCCAATCGCCACCATAGAGGTAGTGTGTTACCTGACGATCCTCTTCGAGGTTAGCCTCATAATCGGCATCGAGCAAGTACAACGGAGTGCGACCTACCTGACAACGCCATACACGTGCGCTCAAAGTACGGCCCGGCAAAGCAACCTGTGTGGTTACCCACGAGCCATCCTCCTCACGAACAGGCAAGATTGGCAACTTAAAGAAGTTCTGCGCCTCGTATGTTGCCTCCTGCGCACCCTGCGCCGAAAGACGCTGAGTGAAGTATCCGTAGCGATACAAAAGACCTACGGCAACCATCGGGGTATTTCTATCGGAAGCCTCCTTCAAGTAGTCGCCCGCCAAGATACCAAGACCTCCTGAGTATATCTTTAACGAGTGGTGCAAACCATACTCCATCGAGAAGTAAGCAATCTTCGGAGCCTTCGGATTTGGCTTCTCATTCATATACTCCTGGAACTGTGCATATACTGCATCCATTCTTGCGAGGAACGCCTCGTCCTTCTCGATCTCGGCCAAACGCTCCATCGACAACTTATCGAGCAATGCGATAGGGTTACGATCGACCTCTACCCACAACTCCTTGTCGATAGCCTCGAACAAATCGCGAGCACCGAGAGTCCAGCTCCACCACAAGTTGCGCGACAACTCCTCGAGTGGGCGCAAACGTTCAGGCAACGACTTCTCAACCATTACACGCTGCCAGCTTGGACGCTCTACGAAGAGCTGCTGACGCACGAAGTTGATCTGCTCGTGCGATGCACCACCGTCGCCCATAACTGCACGGTTGGTACGTGCTACGCAACTCTCAATTGCGCAGTCGTAGGCCTTGCGATAGTACGAGAAGAGGTTCTCCCAAAGAGCCTTCTTCGACATCTCCAACGCTGCACTGCGAACCGCCTTAACCTCCTTATCCGAGAGGGCAAGGAATCGAAGCACTGCATCTGCCACCAAAGCCACAGCCTCGGCAGTATTATTATCGTTACGCTCAACAACAACCACTCCATCGTTCTTCTCCTGCTCTGCTGCCCATACACCAAAACCTGCCAATGTGGTAGTGATGGTAGGAATAGAGAATGCGATAGACTCGAGCGGAGTATATCCCCAA
>JAZSOV010000132.1:0-21714 GCA_045537095.1 Alistipes sp. | reverse complement strand
ATGTAGCGCAAATCTGCGTTGCATAATGTGATTTTCTCAAAACTTTTGAGCTTTTCAACTATCTAAATTTTGCCCCTTCCCAAAAAAATCCACAGCAACAAACAAGCCTGCCTAACAAAAAAACTTGTTAGACAGGCTCTTGTTTTTCTATTTCTTGTTGAAAGCGTTCATTGTGCGGTCAAGACCTACCGAGATGTAGGAGAGTATCGCATCACTGAAAACTTTTAGTCGTTCGTTCATCTTTTCGCGCTCCTCTGCGCTCCACTCGCCCAAAACATAGTCTACTTGATGCCCCCGCGAGAAGTCGCCACCAATGCCGAAGCGCATTCGTGCATAGTCCTCGCCACCAAGCAGTTCGGTTATATTTTTTAAGCCATTATGTCCACCGGCACTACCCTTCTTGCGTATACGCAACTCGCCAAATGGCAGGGCTATATCATCGACTACTACGAGCAACTGCTCCTTGTTGATTTTTAGCTCCGTGAGCCAATATCTCACTGCTTTGCCTGACAAGTTCATATAGGTCGAAGGTTTCAGCAGGGTTACGATATGGCCACGATGACGGAACTCCGCCACCGAGCCGTAGCGTCCCGAAATAAAAGAGGTGTTGGCCTCGGCAGCGAGCCGATCCAACACCTTGAAACCTATGTTGTGGCGAGTCTCGGCATATTCTGCGCCGATGTTACCCAAGCCGACAACCAAATATTTCATAACTATCAGTTATAAGCTATTGCTTACTGCTGGTTAGCAGCACCACGCGATGCACGAGTTACACGAACTGCGCAGACTGCCTGAGTAGCTGGCGAGAGGAACTGCAAGCCCTCGAACTGGAGATCGCCAACGAAGATGGTCTGACCAACTTTCAATGGTGTTACATCAACGGTCAACTCATCTGGGAGGTTCTCCATCAAACCGCTAACAACCAACTTACGAGCCGACAAAGCCAACTTACCACCAATCTTAACGCCCTCTGCGTTACCGGTGAGGCGTACAGGCAATGCAACAGCAACTGGCTTACCCTCTACTACACGGTAGAAATCAACATGGAGCACCTGCTCACGGATTGGGTGGAACTGAGTCTCGCGCATAACGGCCATCTCCACCTTATCGCCAAAGTTCAACTCTACGATGTACGAGTTTGGAGTGTAAATCAAAGCGCGAAGGTCCTTCTCGCTAACCACGAAAGTTACATTCTCACCTGCGCCATAGAGGTTGCAAGGTACGAGGCCCTCGCGGCGTGCAGCCTTAGCTGCCTTCTTACCGAACTCTGTACGAAGCTCGGCCTTCAAAGATAAAGTCTTCATAATAGTTTAATTTTTAATATGTTACCTTGGGCGGCACTCAATGCAAACCCGTAGTTTGCACCCCATAACCGCTTGCTTTTTTCAAATTTCGGTCGCAAAGATACAATTAAAAATGCAAAATGCAAAATTCAGAATGCAAAATGCTTGAAAATTAGATTGTCAACTATATCTTCGTATCCACGGGTCCTGCGTAGATGCCGAGGTATACCTTGCGGGCTGTTTTGAGGTCGAGGCCATACTCCATAAAGCGCGCCTCGGCATAGGCCATACGCCCCTTGAACTTCTTCACAGCAGCAGGGGTGTAGTATTCGGAATACTTCTTGGTGCGGTGCAGAATGTCGTATGCTACATAGTTGGTTTCGTGTAACTTATAGTTCTTGTAGATGCGATTATCGATAATCTCTTTGAGCATCTTGTAAGCCTCGGCTTTTGGCAACTTGCCGCACTCCTCCAACTCCTCACGGGTGATAGGCTCACAAATTGTAATATTTACATCGCCCTTTGGCATGCGGATACCGTAGAGAATGCTGTTTACATCTTCATTTTTACCCTTTTGATAGGAGCCTCCCATCAGATTTACTGTCGTTTCGATTGCCTTCTTGATGTCGCATGGCTCGTATTGGTACGAAATGGCGATTGGAGCGATGCTCAACTCGCTGAAATTCTCGACAAAGTCGCTCGGACCACTCAGGCTGACCATCTTCAATACACCTTGGTCGGTGGCATCGATGCCATCCTTGGTGCGGCCATTGCGCTGCGAAATCCACATCGACTTACCCTGTGATATGTACCAACGAATGTACTCGGCAAGGTGTTGTGAGTTCTGCAAAAACTCGCGTGGCGAGATCTCCTCGGTCTTGCGTATCACTCGCACGGCACGATTGATACGGCAGATGTCGATTATAAATTGCGAACGCAACAAGTTGTCGCCCAGTGTTGTCGCGGTTGTCGATAGTCCGTGTGTGAAGAGCGAGTACTGCAGCAACAACGAATCGAGAGTGATGTCGCGGTGGTTAGAGATATATAGGTAACCTTTGTCCTTCTCTATGTGTTCGAGACCTGAGGCGGTGAAGTTGTCGATGGTCGCTTCGATAATGCGCCTGATGATGCTGAACATCACGCGCTCCTGCATCTGCTCTACGGTTTTGCAGGTGCGCACAACCTCCTTGATGCGCTCCATATCGGCATCGGGGAATGCGAAGTTTACCGCAGGTACAAAGAATGGGTCGTTTGCAATTCGCTCCAAAGCAGCGGGAATCTCATCATCGTTGTAAGGGCGAATATCACTATACAAATCTTCTTGCATAAGTTTAAAAATCAGTGTAATTTTCACAAAGATAAGCAAAATTCCCCGAATAGGCAAATTTTTTATAGTGAGTAGTGAGCAGAGAATAGTGAGTAATTGAACTTTTAATTTCGGGTTTTGCTAACGGCTGATGATTGAAAGCTAAAACAGTTTTTAATTTTTAATTTTTAACTTTTAACTCAAAAAACAAAGTTTTTTATTATCTTTGCCCCGCTATGATAAGAAAGAGATTTTATTCACTATTAACCTGTTTGCTCCTCGTGTTTGCGATGGTGCCGAATCTTGCCTTTGCGCAGGGCGGTAAAGTCGTTACAGTGAGTGGTTTGGTTACCTCTGCTGAGGATAAGCTGCCACTGATAGGAGTTACGGTCGTTACCGAGAAGATGTCGGGCGTTACGACTGCGATTGATGGAACATATACCATCAAGGCCGAAGCGGGTACAAAATTATCATTCTCCTATTTGGGCTATCGTTCGGTAGATTGGACGGTGCCTGCGGGTAACGATGCAGTTACCTACAACCTCGTTATGCAGAGCGACACCGAGTCGATTGACGATGTTGTGGTTATTGCGTATGGTGTTCGCAAGAAGGGTACTGTGGCAGGCTCGGTTTCGGCGGTTGAAATGGAGAATATCACTGACACGCCAACTGCGGCATTCGACCAAGCATTGCAGGGACAGGTGGCAGGATTGTCGGTTATGTCCTCTACGGGTGAGCCAAGTGCTTCGGCACAGCTCCTTATTCGTGGTGTGAACTCCATCAATTCGGGAACGGCTCCACTCTATATCTTGGACGGAGTGCCTATCGAGAGCAGCGACTTCAATGCAATCAATCCTGCCGATATCGAATCGATGTCGGTGTTGAAGGATGCGGCCTCGACCTCGATTTATGGTGCGCGAGCTGCGAATGGTGTTATCGTTATTACGACCAAGCGCGGAGCAAAGGCTGACCGCCCACGCATCGACTATCGTATGCAGCTCGGCTTTTCGCAGATTGCGGGCGACAATTGGGATTTGATGAATACCGCCGAGCGTATACAGTACGAAAAGGAGGTGGGATTGACCGATGGCAAGGATTACGACCTGCTGAGCAAGACCGATGTTCGTTGGTTGGACGAGGTCTATAAGAAGGCGGCTATGTTGCAGAGCTATGAACTCTCCATTTCGGGCGCGGATGATAAGACTTCGTACTATGTTTCGGGCGGCTACTACAATCAGGAGGGTACTGCTCTCGGTTCGGGCTTTGCTCGTTTCTCGTTTCGTGCCAACTTGGAGCGCAAGGCTGCCAAGTGGCTCAAAATAGGAACGAATACGATGTTTAACTATCAGCAGATTCAGCAGGCTGATGAGGGTGCATATACACTCGTAACTCCAATCTCGGCTGCTCGATTTATGTTGCCATACTACTCGCCATATAAGGCGGATGGATCGTTGGCATCGATTAACGATGGCTCGTGGAAGGGTATCAAAGAGAATCCACTCGAATGGATTAAGAATAATCCTGTAAACTTCAAGAAGTATAAGTTGCTCTCGACATTCTTTGCTGAAGCAACACCTATCGAGGGGTTGACATTGCGTTCGCAGTTGGCGGTGGACTACTCGCACACTACGGGATTTGCTATCTCTTATCCGAGCTATCTCCCAAATCAGGGACAAGGCTCGGCCTCGCGCTCTTCGACCGATGGCGGCTCGTTGACGATTACAAATACGGCAAACTATCGCTTTACGAAGGATTATAAACACAACTTCAATTTCCTCGTGGGACAGGAGGGAATCTCCTATCACTACGAGGCATTCAGCCTCTTGGCTCGCGGACAGAATAA
This sequence comes from Alistipes sp., assembly GCA_045537095.1. GTDB lineage: Bacteria > Bacteroidota > Bacteroidia > Bacteroidales > Rikenellaceae > Alistipes. The sequence continues at coordinate 17,282 of JAZSOV010000132.1, read as the reverse complement.
CGACCGCCTGACCAATATATCTTCGGCTACGCGCGTAACATCGTGGAGCGATACGACCGACTCGGACTATGGCTTCTTGTCTTTCTTCGGTCGTGCCGAGTACAACTACGACAACCGCTACTTCGCTGAGGTTGCGGTGCGTGCTGATGGCTCCTCACGATTTGGTAAGAACAATCGTTGGGCAGGTTTCTGGTCTTTGGGCTTTATGTGGAGTCTGCGCGATGAGCCGTTTATGGAGTCGGCACGCCGCTGGTTGACACATGCACAGGTCTCCCTCTCGACAGGTACTTCGGGAAACTCCTCAATTCCTAACTACGAGCATTTGGCTCTCGTAGGCGGAGGTCTTGACTATGCCGGTGATGCAGGTATCGGCCTGGCTCAACCCGGTAACGAGTCGCTCTCGTGGGAGAAGCCGTGGACATCGAACTTGGCTTTGCACTTCGGTTTCTGGCATCGCCTGACCGTAGATGTAGAGTTGTACTACAAGCGTACAACCGATATGTTAATGCAGGTGCCACTGCCATACTCAACTTCGGGCTTTGGTTACAGATGGGATAATGTTGGTGCAATGGTGAATAAGGGTTTTGAGGTAAATCTCAACGGAACGCTTATTCAGGCAAAGGATTTCCTCTGGACCGTAAATGCCAACTTCTCGTACAACCACAACCGCATCACCGAGTTGTATAACGGAGTGCAGGAGTACGAGTTGGCAAATACCAACACCAAGCTTGTTGTTGGACATCCGCTTGGCGAGTTCTATATCAATCGCTACGCAGGTGTAAACCCTGCAAACGGAGATGCTTTGTGGTATACCAAAGATGGCGAGATTACAAACGAGTTGCGCGATGAGGATAAAGTGCTTGTCGGCAAGAGCTATATCGCTCCTTGGCAAGGTGGTTTCGGTACGGCCTTGTCGTGGAAGGGTATCTCGTTGAGTGCGCAATTTGCGTGGGTGGCAGACCGCTGGATGATAAACAACGACCGCTACTTCGATGAGTCGAACGGACGATTTATGTCGTATAATCAATCTGCTCGTTTGCTAGACCGTTGGAAAAAACCGGGCGATATTACCGATATTCCGCGTCACGGAGTATATACCGAGTTCGATAGCCGATTGTTGGAGGATGCATCATTCCTTCGTATGAAGAATTTGATGCTTTCGTACTCGTTCCCACAGGCACTGTTGCGCAAGAGTAAGGTGTTCCAAGGCTTGCGCGTATATGCGCAGGTGCAAAACCCATTCACCTTTACGAAGTTCTCAGGCTTGGATCCTGAGGGAACATCGAATATCTACGCGGCGCAATATCCAATGGCGCGTCAATATACATTTGGTCTTGATATAACATTCTAACGGCTATGATGACGAAGAGTATAATATATAATATAAAGGTATGCGCTATTGCGATGACTACACTCTTGGTGGCAGCATCGTGTTTGGAGAAGTATCCGGGTGGCGCAATCGAGACAAGTAAGTCGTTGAAGACCTATGACGATGCCGTGCAGTTCAACACGGGTATCTATGCTATGTTGAAGAGTTCGAGCCTCTATACGGGCTACCTCACTACGCTGCCCGATGTGCAGACCGACCTTGTATATGCGGTGGATGGTTACAGCAACCAACTCGGCTCGTTCTGGTTGTGGCAAATTCGCTCGACCACATCGGAGTCGGAGGCTGTCTATGCAAATTTGTATAGCGTAATCTCGAACTGCAACTTCTTCCTCGAAAATATCGGGGTAGTGAAGGCTAACATGACCGATGATAACAGACTCTCTGACCTCGACTACTTTACGGGTGAGGTATATGCAATTCGTGCATTGGCCTATTCGGAGCTTGTGAAATTGTATTGCAAGGCCTACAATCCCGCTACGGCAAAGGAGGAGTTGGGCGTGGTATTGCGTAAGCACTACTCTAAACCCGAAGAGGCAAAGCGTGCTTCATTGTACGACTCCTACGAGTTTGTGTTGAGCGACTTGGCAAAGGCCGAGGAGCTGCTCGATAGCGAGTATGATGGTTTTGGCAGTATCTACACCACCAAGGCAATGGCTGAGGCGTTGCACGCTCGTGTAGCTCTCTATATGCAGGATTGGGATACAGCTGTGGAGTATGCGACAAAACTTATTGAGAGTGAAAGATTTGCTCTCTCCTCGGTAAATAATATGATCTCCTCATCAACCTCCCACTTCCAGCATTTGTGGGCTAACGATGAGGGTTGGGAGATTATATGGCAGATTAACCTTACCCCAGAGTCGTATGGTGGTATGCTTGGCTCGCCATTCTTGGGGCGTAATACCGATGGCGTAAACTACTATCCGGACTATGTGCCTGCGCAGTGGGTGCTAAACCTCTACGATGCAAACGATTTGCGCTATAACGCCTACTTTGCCAATGCGCAGACTGCCCACGCACACGGACTTGTATGGCCATTGTTGATAAAGTATGCAGGTAATACAAGCTTTATAAACAGCTATCTCCTCTACGAGGTGTCGATGCCAAAGCCATTCCGTTTGGCAGAGCAGTACCTTATCCGCGCCGAAGCTTATTGCCGTCAGGCGACACCAAACTACTCGGCTGCATCGGCTGACTTGACCATGCTTCGTGAGGCTCGTTTTGTGTCGGGCAGAGGCGCGATGTCGGTTACAGCTGATAATTGGTTGGAGAATATTGCCAACGAGCGTGTTCGTGAGTTGTATATGGAGGGACATCGCCTTCAAGACATAAAGCGCTGGGGTAATATGTACAACGAAGGCAAGGGCTTTACGCGTACGCCACAGACCAACTCGTTGAAGGAGGGTAGTTCTATTAAGAAGTCGGCAGACGACTATATGTTCGTATGGCCAATTCCTCGCCACGAGGTTGAGGCTCCCGGCTCACAAGTTCAACAGAATGAGGGCTACTAAACAACGGAGGAGATGAGATTATGAAGAGATTTTTTAATATACTTTTGCTGATTGCTCTTTGCGCCGGCGCGGTGTCGTGTAAGGAGCAATATACCACCTACGAGGGTGGCGAGTATCTGATGTTTACCGATACTCTCACTACGAATGCTGTTGTGGCAAGTGGAGAGCCTTTCAAGGTGTCCGTGTCTTCGACCGTAGCGCGTAACTACGACCGTACCTACGCTGTCGAGGTTATCGACAAGGGTAGCAATGCTATCGAGGGCAAGCACTATCGCTTGAAGTCGAACACTATCACTATCCCTGCGGGTAAGCTGTCGACCAATGTTGAGGTCTATGGTATGTACGACAATATCGAGCCAACCGACTCGCTCGGTTTTACCTTGCAGTTGGTCATGCGCGATGAGTTGAAATGGGACTTGTACCCGGAGTACAATCGTACCAAGGTTGTGATGTTTAAGTCGTGCCCATTCGATATTAACGAGTGGGGTGGTACGGAGCATCAACCGAAGTACTGTTTGCTGACATCGTTGTTGTTGTATAGTTATCCCGGAACAAACACCTCGTACCAACGATTGGTTAGGTGCTACAAGCACAAGAATAAGGAGAATACAATCGTTATGGACGATATGTTCTATGATGGCTATGATGTGGAGCTTACATTCAACACCGAAAACCCTTCGGAACCTCGCTTGGAGGTTGCTGCCGACCAAGTTATTGGTGAGGAGTTTGCCGTATTTGGCATAGCGTGGGGTGATGGTAAGATTTTAGCGCAAAGTAGCCCTGTGGGAACATATATCTCGCAATTTAATGCGTGTCAGAAATTTGCACAGTTGTATGTTCGCCTCTATGTCAAGGATATGTCGGCAATGGTGGGTTATGTAGGCGACTTCTACAATATCCTCGAATGGGTGTCTGACGAGGAGGCCGAAGAGATAATGCGAGAAGGATTGTAAAGAGATTTGTTGTGATAATAAAAAAACGATATATTATGAAGAAGATTATAGCAATTTTGAGTGGAGTGGCTATGTTGTTGTCGGCATGTACGCCGAATAATACTACGCCGAATAAACCGGAGTTTCCGGAGAAGAAATGCTTTGCCGTAGAGGCGGGCGGATCGTATGAATTCACATTTGAAACCAAGTACTCTTGGTCGTTGGCACTTCCTGCCGAGTCGTTGCCATACGCAACACTCACATACGATGGATATACCGATACACAATTCTACGGCGAGGCTGGTGAGCACACTGTCTCTATCAATGTGAAGAAGGGGATAGGCAGTTATGCGAAGGATCTAGTCTTTACAGCTGATCTCTCTATCGACAAGTATACCGAGAGTATTGTCGAGTGTACGCTCGCTCGTCTTGAAAAGGTTGTTAATGTTACGGGTGCGCCAAGTGCCGGATTGGAGAATAGTGTGAAGACAACTATCTCGGCAGGAGGACATCCTGAGGATAGCCCATTTAAAACAGCTCCACACACCTATATCATATCACATTTCAGTGGATACGATGCTTCGGATGCCAACTTTTTTGTACAGCACGATTTTGATGAGGACTACAACTATGCGGTCTACTGCAAGAATGGCAAGGGCGAGATAGTTGATGTTACCAACGATGAGAATAGCTGGCTTAAATTGGTTAAGTTTGGTAGCAAAGGAGAGAAACACCGCCTCTATATGAATTATAATCATAGCACGGCAAAACGAACTTACAAGGTAGGATTTGAGGCCTATGTGAATATAGAGGATGAGAATAAGGATGCTGTAATTTCAATCTACTATCTCTATAATCCGGATGCAGAGATAGTTACCCAGACATCGTTTGGTCTTGCAAATCCCGATTTGGCAGCTGCAAGTGGTGTTAAGTTGACGGGTAGTGGTACATCCTATACACTTACAATTCCTACCCCTGATATCCTCACTACAAATACCGCTGCTGCGGCGTTGAAAATCGAGGGCTATACCGAGGTTTATGGCTTGATTGCTCAGGAGTGCTTGCAGTTTGTGCAAGATGCTGAAACACAGTACTACTATCTCTCGCTTAAAGAGGGCGCAACACTTGAAGGCTTAGTGCGTGATGACACGCTGAGCATCTCTGCATTGGGCGACTCGTTGGTGTCATATACCATAGCAGTAGTATTCGAGTGGGCACCTGCTGCCGAGATTCCGGAGACGCCGGTAACGCCTGAGGAGGCGAAGTAGTCGGAATGGAGATTTTGTATGAAGATAAAATAGAGAAGAAACGATACTCTTTTAAGATTATGAGACTTTCAAAACTTAGCATATTCGTGACTGCAATATCACTCTTCTTTGCGTATGGATGTACGCAGAACGGTGAGGTAGATCTCCGAGATGATGGCTACGGATATGTCCAGTTCAAATTGTATAAGGCGGCATCATATACCCCTGCAACTGCATCTTCGCGTGCGGCGTTAGTCGAAGAACTTGACTATTTGGCTGATGCATGCAAAATAGAGGTGGACCTCTACGATGCCAATAATCGCCGAATTCGTCAGAGTTTGGTGCTGTCGGCTGCGGATGCTGCGTCTGCGGAGTTCGGATTGCGCAGTGGCAAGTTGAAGCTTTTGGCCGGAGATTATCTGCTAAACTCGATAACGCTGTTCAATGTGATGGACGAGGTGCTGTACAGCAAGGCGGCGGAATCGGAGTTTATGGTTGTGAATGGCGGATTGACACAACACGATGTTACTGTTGATGTTACGCCACGCGGAAAAGTGCGTTTCTCGCTCAAAAAAGATCTGTCGGAGGTTACACGCGCAAGCGAGTTGTCGCGTGAGTACACTTTCGATGAAATTAAGTATGTGGATATAGCGGTGCAGAAGGTGTCTAATGGCTCTACGATGGAGAGTAGTGAAATCGAATTTAAGAGCCTGCCTGCCAAGTTCTCGCAGCATTTCGATGAGAAGAATGAGCAGAGCGATAAGCATGGCTACAAGACATCATCTATCGAATGCGACACACTTCTGTCGCTTGAAGCCGGAACATATCGTGTGGTTAGTTATAAGACATATGCTTCGAAGAGGGATGCTGTGCCGTTGGAGGCGTGCACCGATGCTGCTGATCCGAAGTACGATATAGTCATATCCGACAATGTAACGAGTGAGGCCGATGTCTGGATTAAACTTCGTGAGGCAGCCTATATCCGTGACTACTATGCTTTGTATGATATTTGGAAGTCGCTCGGAGGCGAGAATTGGTGCTACGATGGTGAAAATTATGCCCGTGGCACAAATTGGGACTTCAATAAAGATGTCGATTTGTGGTGCGAGCAGCCGGGTGTGCAAGTACACTCGAATGGTCGTATTGCCCGTATCGATTTGAGTGGCTTTGGCTTCTATGGAGAGATGTCGCCTGCGATAGGACAACTTACCGAGTTGGCAGAGTTGTATCTTGGAACGCACAACGATACAAATGTCATATACGATCCATCGCTCGACCTATCTCGCCCATTGGCAGAGCGTCAGCGTAATCTCTTTGACGACCAACGAGCATATCTTCGCTCGATACATCCTGCTATTCAGATGTCGGAGCCTTGCGCTCGTGCATTGATGGAGAAGGGGCTGACTTCGCCGGCGATTGCGCTCTACGAGCAGGGGGGCAAAGAGTCGGATATTATCGACAAGAAGACAGGCAAGCAGACCATCCGCAAGTACGATATGAATCATGGCGTTTTGAAGAATGGTCTTACTAAGTTGCCTGCCGAGATTGGCAATTTGAAGAAGCTCGAAACGCTAAATATCGCAAACTCAACTATCACGGAGTTGCCTGCCGAGATTGCGCAGTTGGAATCGCTCTCTTCGTTGGAGATTTACAACTGCCCGAAGATGACGAAGTTCCCAATGGCTATTGCCGAGTTGCCAATGTTGCGCTCGGTGAATATCTCGAACAACAAGCAGTGGTCGAGTGAGGAGATGGATAAGGGCTTCACTGCCTTGGCGCGTGGTAAGTCGCGTAAGATCATCGAAATCCTCTACGCTCGCGAGAATAACCTTTCAAAGCTCACCAAGGAGATGTTTGGTGCAGGTGCAACCGAGGACGAGGGTGGCTTGGAGGCTATCGGATTGTTGGATTTGGCATTCAACAAGATTTCGACTGTTGAGGCTCTTGGTAAAGATGTGGCATTTACGCAGTTGTATCTCGATAATAACCAAATCGAGTCTATTCCACACGATGCCGAGGGTTACTTCTGTGGATATGACGATGTCGAGACCTTTTCGGTGAATTACAATAGACTTACAATGGTGCCTAATATCTTCAATGCCAAGAGTAAGTTTAATATGACTTCGGTAAGTTTTGCAGGTAATCAAATTGGTAACAACGCCGAGGGAGTAATCTGCGAGGGCGAGAATGACGGTAGCTATAAGGGTATAAATGTCAAGACCTTGACACTTTCGTTGAATCCATTGAAAAGGTATCCTAAGGCCTTTGCCGACTCGAACTCACTGTTTGAGTATATAGTAGTCAGTGCTTGCCAGATAGAGGAGATAGAGGAGGGTTGTTTTTCGCACGAGAATGCTGTGAATCACTTCTCGTTCGACTTCTCGTATAACCGATTGAAGAAGTTTCCAAAGGATTTCCACGCCGGCAATATGCCATATCTCTATGGTGTAGATTTGTCGTTCAATCGCTTTGAAAACTTCCCATACAATCCGCTTGATGCCGAGGGATTGACTGTGTTGGCAGTGCGTAGCCAGCGCAATGAGAATGGTGAGCGTTGTTTGCGAGAGTGGCCTCAGGGCATCTATCAACACAAGGGCTTGCGAGGTCTGTATCTCGGCTCGAATGACCTGCGTGTTATTGATGATACCATCTCGACATTGTGCTACTATCTCGATATAAGTGATAACCCGAACATTGTGTTTGATGCTTCGGATATCTGCTATGCTTGGCAGGCGGGAGCCTATATCCTTATGTACGATAAGACACAGAAGATTTTGAACTGTGATGCTATGTTGGAGTAAATGCAGGGGAGGAAGAAGTATGAAGATGAGATATAACATATATATATTGGTGGCAGCAGCCTTGATAGCTATTGCCTGCGAATCCGATAAGACGGGTGCCGATTTAAAATCCGATCGTAACATAATAGAGGTGGGTGCCAACGGAGGTATCGAGAAGATTAAGATCTCTTCGAGCGATGAGTGGGTGGCATCGGTAGGCCTTCAACAGGAGGGCGAAAATGCGGGTGAGCCAAACCCTTGGATTACCGTTTCTCCTGCAAATGGTCGAGGCTCGGTTACCTGCGATTTTATTATCGACTCGGCATTGACAACAAAGCCGCGTACGGCTGTGGTGTCGATTTTGAATGTTGCGACCAACAAGACACAGCGCATAACCGTTAATCAGAGAGGCTACGACTACTCGGTTGAGGTGGATAACCCGAAGGTTGAGTTGAAGAAGTTTGCCGAGTATGGCAAGCGATATTTCGATGTTGTGGTGCGCTCGAACTTCGATTTCGATGTCGAGATTCCTGACGGTGAGCAATATTGGCTCTCGTGTGAGTCGTATAAACTCGATCTCAATCGCGGAACTCGTCCGCGTGAGGTTAAGGTGCGTTTCAATTGGAAGGTGAATAATCGAGATAAAGCGCGTTTGGCCGATATTAAGTTTGTGCCGAAAAATGATATTGAGGTTGTTCATAGTGATATTCTGAGTGTTCAGCAGGAGGCTGCTGAGCCAATTGAAAAGGATACTCGTGCCGGAGATTCGCTGTCGTTGCTCAATATTGCCAATGCAATGCAGTGTTGGACTATTTGGGATAGCTCGACATCTATGGATACTTGGAATGGCATAACTCTGTGGGAGGAGCGAATGAAAGGTAGCGAAGGCAAGGTCGGTCGAGTGAAGAGTGTGGAGATATTCCTCTGTAATACCTACGAGGGATTGCCTTATGAGATACAGAACCTGACCGCAGCAGAGGAGATATATATCTTCTCGAATGAGAACTCTATGCTGAAAAGTATCAACATAGGCGAGTATGTCTGCAAACTCACAAATCTCAAACGATTGACTGTTGGAGCATTCGGCTTGACCGAGTTGCATCCCGACTTTGTGAATTTGAAAAATTTGGAGTATCTTGATCTTGGCTCGAACAATTTCCAGCGAGTGCCTGAGATTATCACCAAAGGCAACTTCCCGAACTTGCGTGCTTTGGTTATGAATGCGCAACAGCGTCATGCAGTGTCGGATTTGAGTAATACGGTGCACGATATGGGGCAGATTGGCGGTCTTATTGACGAGGAGAAGTTCCCTGAACACCTGCTCACTTGGGGATTGGATACACTGGTGTTGAGCGTGAACTATCTGCATGGTCCGCTTCCTACATTCGAAGGACGAGATGATATCCCTACTTGGAGTGAGGAGGAGGTTATTGCGGCCGATACCTTGCCAAAGGAATTGATCGGTACACCTAAGATTATGCCGACAACCAAGACTTTCCGTATCAATGGAAACCGCCTGTCGGGTGAGGCTCCAAAGTGGTTGTTGATGCATCCCGCACTTGATTGGTGGGTACCATTCAGCTTGGTATTCCCGCAGGAGGGACGCTACATTGATGGTGTGAAGGCAGGTTTCACGAATGCACCATCGAGCCTTGTTGAGTACTACACAAAGTGGTATCCGAATAAGAAGCTTGCCAACTCTATTGAGGAGGATGTGCCTGTCGAGGATGAGGGCGGAATAATAACGAAGTAATCATAGTATGAGAATGAGATATAGTAGAATTATAGTGATAATGCTCTGTGCGGCGATTATGTTTACATCGTGCGTCAAGGAGATGATGGCAGAGGTCGAGAGCAGACCTTCGCAGGGCGAATCATATGTTGCAGGCGAGTTGTTTGTTAAGTTTACGCCAGAGGTTGCAAAGTTGTTGGAGGAGTCGGGCGTTGTACGCTCAACTGCTACTCGCAGTGGTGTGAGCAGTGTAGACGAATTGCTCGACTTGGTGGGCGGATTTGAGATTTCGCGTGTCTTTCCTGTAGATTCTCGTTACGAAGAGCGTACCATGCGTGATGGTTTGAACTGCTGGTATATCGTTCGATATAGTAATGAATATACGGTTGAGGAGGTATCTTGCCGCTTTGCGCGCTTGGGCGAGGTGCAGAAGGTCGATGTCAATCGCACCATCAAGCGTGCCAATACTCGTAAGGCAATGCCACTTTCGAAGGCGGAGTACGAGCGTATGACAGCTACTCGAACCTTGCAGCAGCCATTCAATGATGCGTTGTACGCCAAGCAGTGGAACTTGGAGAATGATGGCACCCACTTTATCAAGGGTGATTCTATCAAGAGTATAGCAGGTGCCGATGTTCAGGTCGTAGATGCGTGGAAGAAGAGCACGGGCGACAAATCTGTTGTTGTGGCAGTGCTTGATGAGGGTATCTATGTTAAACACCCCGATTTGGCTGCCAATATCTGGGTGAATGACGATGAGAATGGCTCACTCAATGAGGACAAAGATGGCAATGGCTATAAGGGCGATAAGAATGGTTATAACTTCGTTCATGATACCGGAAAGATAACTTGGGACGATTACTACGATTCGGGACACGGAACTCATGTCGCAGGAACTATTGCCGCGGTGAATAACAACTCTATCGGAGTGAGTTCGATAGCAGGAGGAGATGGAACACCCGATAGTGGAGTAAAGATTATGGTCTGCCAGATATTCTCAGGTAATATATCGACAGGTTTGTATAATGTTGTTCGTGCGATGAAATATGCTGCCGACAACGGTGCTGTTGTGTTGCAGTGTAGTTGGGGCTATGTTTCGGGTGCAGCGAACGAGTATGATTGGGGCGAGGCAGGATTTGCTTCTGAGGAGGAGTGGATTGCAGGCTCTCCAATCGAGAAAGAGGCTTTGGACTACTTTATCAATAATGCAGGCTCGCCAAATGGTGTTGTCGAGGGAGGTATTGCAGTCTTTGCCGCAGGTAATGAGTGCGCCGCTATGGCGGGTTATCCGGGTGCGGCAGAGTATTGTGTGTCGGTGGCAGCAACATCGGCAGATTTCACCCCTGCAACCTATACCAACTATGGACCGGGTACGACAATCTCAGCTCCGGGTGGCGACCAAGATTACTATTTCAACTACTACAACCCTGAAACTAAGGCGTATGGCGATGTGGGTTGTATCCTTTCGACCTTGCCTGAGCATATCAGCGAGTCGGGCTATGGCTATATGGAGGGTACTTCGATGGCGTGTCCTCATGTGTCGGCGGTAGTGGCTCTCGGATTGTCGTATGCTACGAAGTTGCGCAAGCACTTCAAGGCGGAGGAGATTCGAGAACTGTTGCAGGCGACAGAGAATGTTACGCCGATAGATTCGTATATGAAGGGCTACAAAGAGTATCGCCGCTATGTTGCCGATATGGGACCTATTCAGCCTATGCAGCTGCCTCTTGCTCCATTTAAGGGACAGATGGGTTCAGGACAGGTCAATGCTGCGAAATTCTTGGCGGCTATCGGTGGCGAAGATGTGGGTGTGGCGATGCACTTCCCGAATATCACTATTAAAGTTGGAGGTAGCGTTGCCGTTGCCCCTGCAATGTACTTCGTGGATGGGGCGAATCTGACCTATACAGTTACGATTGTCGATACAACGATTGCAACTTGCGAAAAGAGTGGCGATAAGATGCTGTTTAAGGGTTTGAAGAGTGGAACGACATCGGCAACTATTAAAGCCTCTAACGGAGAGGAGCATCCGTTTATCATTACAGTTCGCAAATCTAACGGCTGGCTGTAAAAAACGGAGAACGGATAAAATGCGTAGAGTCTGTGTTTTTGTGATGATGCTTTGGGCTGTGCAATTGGCGTTTGCACAGATACGCATTATTCCGCAGGCGCAACTCGAAGCAGCAACTCCACAAACCGACTCTTCGATACTCCAATTTATGCCATGCGAGGTCGATTTTGGTACAATAGACGAGATGTCGGGCGTGTGGCAGGGTAGTGCTAAACTTGTGAATAGTGGCGCGGATACCATCGCTATAACGCAGATAAAAACCACTTGTGGTTGCTTGAAGGCAGAGGTGCCGAAGAGAGTGCTGGCTCCCAAAGAGAGTGTAGCTGTCGCTTTGAAATACTATCCGCGGGGACACGCAGGAAGAGTGATGCAACGGGTGTTGCTTTATGCAGATGGTGTAACCGAAAAGCCTTCGGCTATATTGTTGTTGCGAGGTTTGGTTACAGCATCGGAGGATAGGAGAGATGATTATCCTTACTCGCGTGGAGTGTTTCGTTTGCGTCAGGAGGCGGCGCAGTTGCGAGGCGATGCGAAGGAGGTGCTGCGTATAGCATGTATGAATGGCGGCTCAACGAAGTTGCGACCTACGGTGGATGCAATGTTGCTACCGAAGGGGGTAAAGGTCTACTTCGAGCCTGCGGAGTTGGAACCGAAGCAGGAGGGTGATATGGTTGTTAGCTACGCGCCACAAAGTGGGGCGAATGCGATAGATGATTTTAAAATTTATATAAAGGGACTTAATCTACCCCCTCGACACAGCATGATAGAGGTCTTGGTGGGAGGACCAAAGAGATAGAGAATAAGAAAATTAGAGATATGAAGAGATTTTTAGAGTTGGCAGTAGCCTTATGTGTTGCGATTGTGATGGTGTCGTGCGAGAAGAATTGGAATGCAGGCAACAATTTCCTTGATGTAACGCCAAATACTATTTCGGGTGTATGGCGATTGGAAAGCTACGATAATGGCACAAAGTTGACTGAGGGGAGCTACTACTATATCGACTTTGAGCGTAAGGATAAGCGTTTTGTTACCTACGATAATTTGTCGAGTATGGAGATGCGTAAACGCTCAGGCCGCTTCGATATTGTTACCGATGGTGCTGCTGTAATCTTTGGAATGTACGACTTCGGACAGGGCGATTGGGAACATCGCTACTATGTACGCAACCTCACTGACGATAGTATGGTATGGATTGCCACGGACGATGAGAGCGTGTCGTATGTCTATGTTCGCTCTTCTCTGCCTGAGGGGCTTCAATAGATTACGCGGTCGATTACGCGGTCGTGAGGCTCGGTAGGCAGCTCGTCAAGGAGTTGACACGGATAGCATACACCCACTGTATAGGCGCGAAAACCTTTGCGCGAGAGGTACTTGTCGTAAAAGCCTTTGCCGCGACCAAGACGCGCACCTTTGCATGTGAAGGCCACACCCGGAACAATCATTAGATCTATCTCGGCCGGCTTAATCGGGGTGGTGGCAGTTGGCTCCATAATGCCGAATGCCCCCTCGCATAATCCCTCGGCGATATCGTAGAACTCCATCTTCTCGCCATCGATGCGTGGCAATACAATCCTCTTTTCGTGTGAAAGTTGCTCGATGATATTGGCTGTCTGAGGCTCATCATGCAACGATGCAAAAAGCGCAATAACCGAAGCTTGTTGCATTTCTGCAAGAGAGGCTATCTTACTGAAAATCTGTGTGGATAATGCCTCTCGCTCATCGAGCGAGAGTTCTTTTATTCTATCTCTTACGCTTCGGCGTATTTCGCGTTTGTTTGGCGTGGCCATAAAAAAGTTCAATTTAAATGTTAAAAAAACAGCCAAAAGTATTGTTATTTCGCAAACAATTCGTATCTTTGTAATTAGGTACGCGTACCTATACGGATATCGGTGCGCGTTTTTTTACAGAAGAGCAGAAAGTTGACAGAAAACTTTTCACAAAAATACACAAATCTTTAAAAATTATTAAAATTATGGGCTGTTTTTTAACTAATTCATCTCTCGGAAGAAAGTTGGTGATGAGCATCTCTGGATGTTTCCTCGTGCTTTTCATTCTCTTTCACATGTCAATGAACATCGCCGCAATCTTTTCGGCTGATGCTTACAACATGATTTGCGGTTTCTTGGGTGCAAGCTGGTATGCTTTGGTGGGTACTGCTGTTTTGGCACTCGGAGTATTGGTTCACTTCGCTTACGCTTTCTGGCTCACTTGGCAGAATCGTAAGGCTCGCGGTAATGTACGCTATGCCGTAACCGTTACCGAGAAGGGTGTTTCGTGGGCATCGAAGAATATGCTTCTCTTGGGCGTAATCGTATTGCTCGGTCTTGCATTGCACCTCTCGCACTTCTGGGCTAAGATGCAGTTGGTTGAGCTTCTCGGTCACCACGAGAATAACCTCGGACTCGCTCCAACCGATGGCGCAGCTCTTATTCAGTACACCTTCTCGCAGTGGTACAATGTTGTTTTGTATCTTGTATGGTTTGCTGCTTTGTGGTTCCACCTCACTCACGGTGTATGGTCTATGTTGCAGACCGTAGGTTGGGCTAACGATACTTGGTATCCACGCTTGAAGTGCCTTTCGGGCATCGTAGCAACCCTTATCTTCGGTGGTTTCGCAGTTGTAGTGGTATGGTTCTATGTTCAGAGCGTTTGCCCTTGCTGTGGTTGTTAATCAGGAGTAGTAATTTGAGTATTTAGAAAAATAACAAAATTTATAAAAATATGGCTTTCAAATTAGATTCCAAAATTCCTGCTGGTGAGTTGGCTCAGAAGTGGAGCAACCACAAGGCGGCTATCAAGGTTGTTAGCCCTGCTAACAAGCGTAAGTTGGATATTATCGTTGTAGGTACCGGTCTTGGTGGTGCGAGTGCAGCTGCTTCGCTTGGCGAGTTGGGCTACAATGTAAAGGTATTCTGCATTCAGGACTCGCCACGCCGTGCGCACTCTATCGCTGCACAGGGTGGTATCAACGCAGCAAAGAACTACCAGAACGATAACGACTCGGTTTATCGCCTCTTCTACGATACAATCAAGGGTGGTGACTACCGTGCTCGTGAGGCTAATGTATATCGTTTGGCAGAGGTTTCTAACCTCATTATCGACCAGTGCGTAGCACAGGGTGTTCCTTTCGCTCGTGAGTATGGCGGCTTGTTGGCTAACCGTTCGTTCGGTGGTGCGCAGGTATCGCGTACATTCTATGCTCGTGGTCAGACCGGTCAGCAGTTGTTGCTCGGTGCCTACGCTGCATTGAACAAGGAGATTGCAGCTGGCTCGGTTAAGTCGTACACTCGTCACGAGATGCTCGATATCGTTATCGAGGATGGCGAGGCTAAGGGTATCATCGCTCGTAACCTCGTAACAGGTGAGATTGAGCGTCATGGTGCTCACGCAGTGGTTATCGCTACCGGTGGATACGGAAATGTATTCTTCCTCTCGACCAATGCTATGGCATCGAATGGCTCGGCAGCATTCCAGTGCTACCGTAAGGGTGCAGGTTTCGCAAACCCTTGTTTCACTCAGATTCACCCAACATGTATCCCTGTACACGGCACACAGCAGTCGAAATTGACTCTGATGTCGGAGTCGTTGCGTAACGATGGCCGTATCTGGGTGCCAAAGAAGATGGAGGATGTAGAGGCTTTGCGTAAGGGAACAAAGAAACCTTCGCAGATCGCTGAGGAGGATCGTGATTACTACTTGGAGCGCCGCTACCCTGCATTCGGTAACTTGGTGCCTCGTGATGTCGCTTCGCGTGCAGCGAAGGAGCGTTGTGATGCAGGCTTCGGTGTGAACGAGACAGGTTTGGCTGTATTCCTCGACTTCAAGACCGCGATCGAGCGTTTGGGCAAGGATGTTATTAAGAAGCGCTACGGTAACTTGTTCGATATGTACAAGGAGATTACCGATGTTAATCCATACGATGAGCCAATGCAGATCTTCCCTGCTGTTCACTACACAATGGGTGGTATCTGGGTTGACTACAACTTGATGACTACAATCCCTGGATTGTATGCTATCGGTGAGGCTAACTTCTCTGACCACGGTGCAAACCGCCTCGGTGCTTCGGCGTTGATGCAGGGCTTGGCTGATGGTTACTTCGTATTGCCTTACACTATTGGTGACTACCTCGCGAAGAAGATTCAGGCTCCGAAGGTTTCGACCGATACCCCTGCATTCGAGGAGGCAGAGAAGGCTGTTAAAGCTAAGATTGAGAAGCTGCTCTCGATTAACGGAAAGCAATCGGTAGATGATATTCACAAGCGTCTCGGTCTTGTTATGTGGGACAATGTGGGTATGGCTCGTACCAAGGAGTCTTTGGAGAAGGCTATCGCAGAGATTCAGGCTTTGCGCAAGGAGTTCTGGTCGGATGTTAAGGTTGTCGGCACAGCAAACTCGTTCAATGTTGAGTTGGAGAAGGCTTTGCGTTTGGTTGACTACCTCGAACTCGGTGAGTTGATGGCTCGCGATGCTTTGAACCGTGAGGAGTCGTGTGGTGGCCACTTCCGGTCTGAGCACCAGACCGGGGGGGGCGAGGCACTTCGTCACGACGACAAGTTCGCTTATGCAGCTGTTTGGGAGTACAAGGGCGAGAATGAGGCTCCTGAGTTGACCAAGGAGGACCTTACTTACGAGTTTACTCACCGCGCACAGCGTAACTACAAAGACTAATTTTTGGCGTTAAATTTTTAGAAAGGAAAAGATTATGAATTTCACATTGAAAATATGGCGTCAGAAAGACGCTCAGTCGAAGGGCGCATTCAAGGAGTACAAGGTTGAGAATGTATCTTCGGATACCTCGTTCCTCGAAATGCTCGATATTTTGAATAATGACCTCGTACACAAAGGTGAGGAGCCTGTGGCATTCGACCACGACTGCCGCGAGGGTATCTGCGGTATGTGTTCGTTGCACATCGATGGCCACGCTCACGGCCCATCGCAGGCGGTTACTACCTGCCAAATCTATATGCGTCAGTTCAAGGATGGTGCTACCATTACTGTTGAGCCTTGGCGTTCGGCAGCGTTCCCTGTAATCAAGGACCTCGTAGTAAATCGTAACGCATACGACCAGATTTTGCAGGCCGGAGGTTTCGTGTCGGTGCGTACCAACTCGGTACCTGACGGAAACGCTATTCCAATTCCTCAGGCAGATGCCGAGGAGTCGATGGATGCTGCTGCTTGCGTAGGTTGTGGTGCTTGTGCTGCAACTTGTAAGAATGGCTCGGCTATGTTGTTCGTTGCTGCTCGTGTATCTTCGCTTGCGAAGTTGCCACAGGGCCGCGTTGAGGGCGCACGCCGTGCAAAGGCTATGGTTGCAAAGATGGACGAACTCGGTTTCGGTAACTGTACCAACACAGGTGCTTGTCAGGCCGAGTGTCCAAAGCAGATCAGCATTGCTCACATCGCTCGCCTCAACCGCGAATTCTTGTGCGCAAAGTTGGAGGACTAAGAGTCGTCTAACAGCATTAAATGAGATGTGTTCCGAATTGAAGTGACCCCAAAAGTTTGGACAAAAAACTTTTGGGGTTTCTTTATGCGCAAAAAACACGATTACGGAGCATTGCTCAAATATATGAGGATGCTCGAAGAAGGTTATTCTATTCGTTACCTTCACTTGAAGTATGG
>JAZSOV010000103.1:0-5020 GCA_045537095.1 Alistipes sp. | reverse complement strand
GGATGTACCTGACACTCGATTGCCACACCTGCATAGTCCTCGTAGCGTGAGCCCGACTTTGTGATAGGGCATCCTCCCGATAGCCAGTTACCGGTATAGACCATACAACCCGGTTGCGACGACAATACCTTAACCAAACGACCTGTCTTCTCGCAACGCAACTCGCCAACCTCACCGAGGATGTTCTTCTGCCAGCCATCCACCACAAAGTAGTGGTCGTGGCCTCTAAACAAATCGATGTGGTTAAAAATCGAGCCTATATCCTTGCCCAAGCGATTCCAATCGGTAAAGTCTTGTGCCGAGCCCTTCATCGGAAGGGGTCGTCCCGTAGGAATTTGTCTTTCGTCAGACTCCAATACATACTTTGCGTTAAGCTTCAATTCGTGGTCGAGCACCGAGCCACTCGCCTCGCCTGCCAAGTTCCAATAGACATTATTGGAAAGATTTACAGCCGTAGTGCCATCGCTCTTTGCGAGATAGGTAATTTCGAGGTTGTTCTCATCATCAAAGTCGTAGATGACCTCTACGGTCAATTCGTGCGGATAACCCTGATCGCCATCCTCAGACACAAACGAAAATACTACGCGATTGGTCTCGACACGCGACTCCCACAAGCGATTTGCAAAACCCTTTGTGCCGCCGTTAAGATGATTGCCTCCACTATTTACTTCGAGGCGATACTCTACACCCTCGATTGTCATCATTCCGTGGGCGATGCGATTCGCCACACGACCTAGCGTCTTGCCACTTGCTGCACTATCGCCAAAGTAGCTCATTGGGTCCTTATAGCCAAGCACCACATCGTCAATCTTGCCATTGCGATCGGCATACTTCACCGACACAATTCCGGCACCTATATTCGAGAGTTGCACCTCGCTGCCGAGTGCATTCTTCATCGTATAGATGATTATCGCTTCGCCCTCAGGCGTTACACCCCAAACATTCTGCTCTATTATCATAGAACAATTAAGAATTAAGAATTCCTTTAATTATCAATTGTCAATTGTCAATTGTCAATTACTCCAATGGCTTTACATTGGCGATAAGGTAGTCGATGCGCTTCAAACACTCCTCCTTGCCGATAAACGATGTTACATCGTACATACCCGGACCTTTGCCTGCGCCAACCAGAGCCAAACGCAAAGTGTTCATAATTTGCCCCATACCGTACTCCTTCTCGGTAATCCAAGCGTGAACAATCTGCTCTGTATTCTCCAACGAGAAGTCGTCAATCGAAGCCAAAACCTCACGCAACTCCGCCAAGCGAGCAGGGTTTTCGCCCTTCCAATACTTCTTCAACTGCTTCTCCTCGTACTCGGTAGGAGCGATGAAGAAGTAGGAGGTCAAATCCCACAAATCGCTCACGAATGTAGCACGCTCCTTCATAATGAAGGCTGCCTTACCTGCCACCTCGTCAGAAACCTCAATGCCATGCTCTTTGAGGATTGGCTGATAGATTGGACAGAGATCCTCGGCTGTCTTGGCGTGCATATACTGCGCATTGAACCACTTTGCCTTATCGGGTTGGAAGCGCGCTCCCGCCTTCGACACGCGGTCAAGCGAGAAGGCATCAATCAGCTCCTGCATAGAGAAAATCTCCTGCTCGGTACCCGGATTCCAGCCAAGCAACGCCAACATATTTATAAATGCCTCGGCAAAGTAGCCGTCTTCACGATAGCCGCGAGCCGTTTCGCCCGTAGTTGGCGATACCCAATGGAGTGAGAATACAGGGAATCCCATCTTGTCGCCATCACGCTTCGACAACTTACCGCCACCCGTAGGCTTCAGCAACAACGGAAGGTGTGCAAATTCAGGCTGCGAGTCGGTCCAGCCGAAGGCTTTATATAATAGGTAATGCAAAGGCAACGAAGGCAACCACTCCTCGCCACGAATAACATGCGAAATCTCCATCAAATGGTCATCCACGATATTTGCCAAATGGTATGTTGGCAGTGCATCAACCGACTTGTAGAGTACTTTATCATCGAGCGTAGAGGTATTGACCTCCACATCGCCACGAATCAAATCGTGCATCTTTACAATCTCATTTTCAGGCATCTTGAAGCGGATAACCCACTGGTCGCCACGCGCAATGCGAGCCTCGACCTCCTCCTTCGACAGTGAAAGCGAGGTCGGCAGGGTAGTGCGGACCTTGAAGTTATAGGCGAAGGTTTCGCCACGGCTCTCATACTCCTTGCGGAGAGCATCTAACTCCTCGGCTGTATCGAAGGCGTAGTATGCCCAACCTGCCTCTACGAGTTGAGTAGCATATTTCAGATATAACTCACGGCGTTCACTCTGACGATACGGAGCGTGAGGACCGCCAACACCGACACCCTCGTCAATCTCGATACCGCACCATTTGAGCGACTCGATAATATAATCCTCTGCACCCGGCACGAAACGCTGCGAATCGGTATCCTCGATACGCAAAATCATCTTGCCTCCGTGTCGGCGTGCAAACAAATAGTTGTACAAGGCAGTACGAACACCGCCAATATGAAGTGGTCCCGTAGGACTTGGCGCAAAGCGCACACGAACTTCTCTCATAATATATTTTTTTTAGACGAGAGACGAAAGACGAGAGATGAGAGTTTTAATGCAGAATGCAAAATGCAGAATGCAAAATGCAGAATTATTTTTTTAACTACTCACTACTCTCTACTCACTACTCTCTAATTAAAAGTTTTCCGTTACTCCCAGAGGTTGCGAGGATAAACACCCTCCTCGATAAGTTTCTCGATTTTTGCCATAAGGGCAGGCTTATCCTCCTTGTAGGTTACGCCAAACCACTGCGCGGTGGTCGAAAGCACCTTCATACGAGCCACGCCTCCTCCAACAAGGGTGTTTACCATAAGCGGGATGAAGAACTCAGCTTTGAGGTTGGTCTTGGCATCGTCCGAAGCGAGGAACTTCTTAAATTCAACCTCCGAGTGTGCAAAGTAGTCGGGGGTAAAGCCGAAGAAGTTCATTGAAACAGGGGTATTCTCTTCGAGTGCAACATCCTCGCCGAGGTCGTGGAATACAATTGTTCCCTCGGCGTTGCGCTCAATCTTGGTGCGCTCAACCATCGAAGTAAGCATTCTGTTTTCATCCACAGTGCATACTCCGCGCGATACGGTACCATTCTCGGATAAGGTTTTATTAATCTCGTAGCCGACCATAGCGTACTCGCCCGTTGCGCCATCGAGTTGCGAAAGGTAGTCGCCCATAACGCGATAGGCATCTGCGCCGTAGAAGTCGTCTGCATTGATAACTGCAAAAGGCTCATGTACAGCCGAAGCGCCCATCATCACTGCGTGGTTTGTGCCCCAAGGCTTCTCGCGACCTTCGGGAACGGTGAAGCCCTCCGGTAGGTAGTCCAACTCCTGAAATACGAAGTCTACCTTGATGCGACCTCCAAAACGCTCAGGTGTGAACATCTCCTTAAACTCCTTCTCGAAAGAGTGGCGGATAACGAATACCACCTTACCAAATCCTGCGCGAATAGCGTCATAAATTGAGTAGTCGATAATAGCCTCGCCGTTAGGACCTACTCCGTCCATCTGTTTGAGCGAGCCATAGCGCGAGCCCATGCCTGCGGCAAGCACTAAAAGTGTAGGTTTTACCATAGTCGTATTGTTTGTCAAATTTTGTCTATTTGTAATTTTGAGTATAAAATACTCACAAAGGTAGTATAAAATAATTAAGAATTAAAAATTAAGAATTAAAAAATTAAACAAAAGTTGATGTCGGAGTAAAAAAGCGCGATAATGATTATTGTCGTTATTTTGTTTGGGAAAACAAATAATAAATCCGAAAATTATTCGTAACTTTACCAAGTTAATTCTATTTTGTGCAAAATGGGACAATTTCATAAGATTGGTTCGTGGTTAGGCGGACTCTTCCGCAAGCGCAGAATCGCGATATTAGACCGCGAGGAGGAGCGTTGGCATGCAGATATCTCTCCTACATCGCTTACGGCGATTGCGATTGCGGTGGTGACTCTCATCTTTGGAGTGTTGCTTATTCTTGTGGCATACACGCCTCTGCTCGATTTGATGCCGGGTTATCGTACTCACGCAGGTCGCTCGCGCGAGATGCTCATTCGCAGTATCGTGCGCATCGACTCGTTGGAGCGTAAGATGAACGATATGCTCACTTATAACGAAAATCGCATCCTTGTTGTAAGTGGCAAAACGCCTGCTATGCAGTCGCTGAAGAATGACTCGTTGCAACGCAATAAATCTTTTGTTGCACCTTCAAAGGCCGATTCTCTGTTGCGTCAGAAGATAGAGAACGATGAGCGTTATCGATTGAATGAGTCGAAGCCTAAATTGACTATCCAGAACTCGTTGAATGCCGTATCGCCGATGTACGGACTTATCTCGGAGCGATTTAATACGAAAGGTCTGCTCGGTGTTCGCATCAACGGAACACGAGATGCACAGGTATCGGCAATAGCCGATGGGGTAGTGGTGTTGAGCGAATGGTCGCCGGAGTCGGGGCATAGCGTAGTTATTCAGCACAAGGATAACTACCTTTCGGTATATCGTCATCTTTCGGGTGTACTTCTCACGAAGGGCGAGCGAGTGCAGGGCGCACAGGCGATAGGCTATGCCGGAAGCGATAAAGATGAGGAGTTGTCGATGCTTGAATTTGAATTGTGGCGCAACGGCAAGGCGGTAAATCCCGAACTATACATTATTTTCTAAACGAAGGGCGAAAATGGAGAAACAGCGACTAACAATACTTGGCTCGACAGGTTCAATAGGAGTACAAACACTCGATATTGTGCGTGAAAATCCCGACCGCTTCGAGGTGGTGTCGCTCACTGCGCACAAGAATTGGCGGAAGTTGGCAGAGCAGGCTATCGCCTTCGATGTCGATACGGTAGTTATTGGTGACGAACAATACTACAAACCTCTCAGCGAGGCGTTGGCAAACTATCCGATAAAGGTCTTTGCGGGCGATGACTCCATCGCTGCGGTAGCTTCGGCATCGAACTGCGACACAGTAGTTAATGCGTTGGTTGGTTATG
>JAZSOV010000023.1:0-32675 GCA_045537095.1 Alistipes sp. | reverse complement strand
TATGTAGCGCAAATCTGCGTTGCATAATGTGATTTTCTCAAAACTTTTGAGCTTTTCAACTATCTAAATTTTGCCCCTTCCCAAAAAAATCCACAGCAACAAACAAGCCTGCCTAACAAAAAAACTTGTTAGACAGGCTCTATTTTACTATAAGTTGTATAATATAGTAGTGAAGTTCTAATATTTGAACGAGCTACCACCAACAAACTCACGCAACACCGAAGTTGGCGGAATCTCATCGGTGCCTATGGTGTGGAAATTGTCGAGGAACTTCAACATTCCTTGTGCTGTGGCATACTCAGGACGAGTATTAGGTATCTCGCGCAGCAACGGCTCGGCAAATGGCTTCAATACGGCCAATTCGTAGAACAACGATGAGTTGAACATCACATCGGCCTCCTCTTGATAAGGAAAAATATTTTTCTCCTCGCCTCTACGCACACTCGGCCAACGAGCAATTGTATCGGCTGCGCTCATTCCGCGTGTGGCGTTATCGCGTATCATACGGCGCAACAATCTATTGTCCGTAGTATGTATGCGCGAGGTATTATCCATAGCGACCGAAGTAAGACACGAGGCATAGATGCGGAACTTGGCCGAAACAGGGATGCTCGGTGTGAGTCGCGGATTAAGAGAGTGAATACCCTCCATAATAAGTATTGAACGGTCATCGAGTTGCAGCGGGTTGTCGTGCCACTTGCGCGTACCGCTAATAAAGTCAAATCGCGGAATCTCTACACTCTCACCAGCCATAAGTCGGCCTAAATCCTCGTTGAGTCGTGCGAGGTCTATCGCCTCCAAAGCCTCGAAGTCGTAGTCGCCATTCTCATCGCGCGGAGTATCATCGCGATTTACAAAGTAGTCATCAGTCGATACCAATACGGGGTGCAGACCAAGCACTCGCAGCTGCACACCAAGACGCTTTGATGTGGTTGTCTTACCACTCGAAGATGGTCCCGAAATAAGCACAAGTCGCAGACCTCGCTCACGATTAGCCTCGGCGATGGTATCGGCAATGCGTGCCAATCGCTTTTCGTGCAACGCCTCCGCAATCTGTATCAGTTCGCTCGCATCGCCCTGTGCAATGCGCTTATTGAGTTTTCCGACCGTTGGCACACCCATAATCTCCACCCACTCGCTGTAACCATCAAAGACGGAGAACATCTTATTCAGGTTTGGAGCCGGCGCAATGGTGTCAGGTGCCGTACACGAAGGCAACGAGATATAGAAACCTTTAAAATATGGCTGCACCTCGAAGTGGTCGATATAGCGTGTGGATGGTGCTAATGCTCCAAAGAAGTAACCCACCTCATCGCCCAATCGCTCAATCGAGCTATAAAGGCGTTGGCGTGACTGCAAGAGGTCTATTTTGTCGTCAAAGCCTCGCTTTTCAAACTCGGCAACTACCTCCTCAGTGGGAAGTTTCTCGCGTGTAATTGGAATATCTTGTGCCACAATCTGCAGTGCAGCATCGTAGAGTGCGCGACACTCCTCGGTCGAGAACTCCGACTTACCCTCCACCTCGCAATAGATGCTATCGCCTATGGCATGGCGAGCGTGGAATTTCTGCAAAGGATACAATTTCGACACAACAGCCTGCATAATGAATATCATCGAGCGTTGGTATACACGAAATCCCGCCGAGTGCGAGATATCGAAAAACTCCACCTTGGCCGGTGTGTAGACCTTGTAATTCAACTCCTTGATCTTGTGGTTTACAAAGGCTGCAAGGAATGGATATTTACCCTTTAAATCGAGGTTACACGCCAATTCAAGCAGCGATGTACCCATCTCAACCTCGTAGGTCTGGTTGCTATTCACGCAAAATATTTTCACCAAATTTGCCATAATCAAAATGTTTCATCTCCTCAAAGATAGTGCAAAAATTTAAACCTGCAAAGTCCCCTCCAACAACATTGGCAAGCACAAAACTCTTCTACCAGCGGTTACGCGGATTGTTCGGCAGCTGTTCGAGCAAGGTCTTAACTGCAACTTCAAGCTGTTCATCACGCCCCTGCATCACATCTTCTTTCTTATTTTCCACCTTCACATCCGGCTCCAAAGGGATATTTTCAAGATACTTGCCTTCGCGGTTGCGGTAGCCTATGGTAGGAATCCAGAAGGTCAAAGATTTATCGCGCAACTTGTGCTTGAATACTGCGGTCATCGTTCCGGGAATAGGCATACCCACCAACGAACCGAGCTTTAAGGTAGAGTATGTGTAAGGTGTACCAAATCCATTTGAGTAGTTAGCCTCATTGGCCAACATAATTGTAGGGCGATTGTACTGCTGTGTAGGGTTTTCGTTTCCATAGACACCGCGTATATCGGTGTGCATATATTGTACACCACCGAACAGACGCGCCAACTCGCGATGTAGGCGACCGCCCTTGTTGTAACGAACATCTATCACTACTCCCTCAGCTTTGCCATACGAGCCAAAGAGTTTCATATAGGTATCGCGATAGTTAGGATGCTGCATAACCTCAATATGCAGATACCCCAAACGACCGTTCGAGAGGCGAGCAACCTCCTGCTCCGAGCGTTTCACCCAGCGATTATAGAGCAGTTTGTCGAGAGCTTTGCGCGTGATTGGGCGTACAACCTCCACAACCTCCTTGCCCGAAGCTTTGCGTATAGTTACACTGAGGTCAGTGTTTGCCTTGTGGTTGAGCAGAGGATAGTAGTCCATTCCTGCCGTAATCTTCGATTCGCCAATCTTGGTGATAATATCGCCAACCTCCAACTGTGTGTCGCTACGGTCGAATGGTCCTCGTGCAATAATTTCATCGACCTTCAAACCATCGCCTTTGTAGTTCCAATCAAGGAACAATCCAAGCTCTCCCGTCGAGTCATGTCGTTTGCTCTTTGGAGGGTTGTAGAATAGCCCCGTATGCGAAACATTCGCCTCGCCTACCAACTCACTAACCATCTCTGCAAAGTCAAAGTTGTTGTTGATATGTTTCATAAATGGGCGATAGGCTTCGTGATACATTTTCCAGTCTATGCCGTGCATATCCACAACATAGAAACGCTCCTTGTATATCCAATATATATGTTCAAACATATACAAACGGTCGGCTTCATGGTCTACGGTTGTCATACCCTCGATAGGTATACGCTTAATCTCGTTGCCGTGATTAACAACTTTGCGCGAGCCGAGCATATATAGCGTCTTGTCAGCATCGTTCCATTTCAACCTGCTACCCGCCTTACCATTGTACCAAAACTTTTCATTGGTGACCAAATTATGGCGATATAGTTTACCATTGCTCGTAGCATAGAAGTATTTATTCTCACTATCGAATACGGTATCGCCCCAATTGCCACTGTCGGTCATCGAAATAATACGCTGCGAGATACCATCCATCTCTACTACCAACTCCTTGCCTTGCTCCGATGCAGGCAGCATCATACAATTCTCCTTCGTGCGTCTTGTCTTGCGAAAACGCTCCTCGGCAGCACGATTGAGGAATACTATCATTACAGCATCGGTTTTACTGCCTCCCACACGCGAGTGGGTGTAGCTTCCGTTGCGAGTTGTTTGAAAGAGTAGAGCATTTCCCTCCATAACCCAGCGCGGCGAAGCCTCGGCATAGCCACTTTGAGTTATATTCAGAAGTTCGCCTTCACCCGAAGCCCTCATTAGACACACCTCCGAGTCGTGTGCATTTGGATTGCAGACCAAAGCAAACCACTTGCTATCGGGCGACCAACAATAAGCCGTTACACCATTTGATAGCGATTTATCAACAGCACAACGCACCTTCTTGGTTTTGAGATTAAATACCATCAGCGACTTGTCTTCAATGTATGCCACCTCTTTGCCATCAGGCGAGAATTGTGGCGAGCGACGACTAACACCGCCATTTGGCAACATCGGCTTCTCGACAATCGCCGCCTCGGCAACAAAATCACTCTTACGATTTTTAGTTGTCGCGAAGTAGATATTCCAAGCCCCCTCGCGTTCGGTCGAGTAGACCAAGGTTGAGCCATCTGGCGAGAACGAGACCTGCTCGTTAGGGGCTATTGTATTGGTTATTTGACGAGTCGTTGCATCATCGGTGTTTGTATATGTTGCGAAGATGTTACCGCGGAATACAAATGCCATCTGCTTGCCGTCATGCGATACATCGGCATCTCTTGACGATGAGATCTTTATTTGCTTCGGAGCAATCGGTGCAGGTTGGTCGGCAGCATCAATCTCAACCTCTATCTTGCGAGGTTCGGCACCCGCCTTTTTAATGTAAATATCACCATGGTATCCATAGCAGAGAGTACCATCCGCAGCTATTGACAAGAAGCGCACAGGGTGCGTATGGTGTTCTGTTATGTGGGTAATTTGCGAAGGATTGTCGATAGGGAACGAATAGATATTGAACGAGCCATCGCGCTCACTAAGATAATAGATGGTCTTGCCATCGGGAGCCACGCGCGGTGTACGGTCCTCTCCCTCAAAGTCGGTTAGGCGAGTATGCTTGCCATCACGACAGATCCAAATATTACGGCATATTGACGAGGTGTGGTGCTTACGCCACTCGCTATCACGACCTCCCATTCTGTCGTGGTAGAGGAAATCACCACTTGTGCCTATGAAATCTATATCTTCTGTTGTAACCTCGGTAATCAAACGAGGACGGCCGCCCTCAACAAGCGAGGCGTATAGCTCTGTCTGATATATAGGCTGCGGATACATTCGGCTCTGCGCCGAGACCTGCAAGTTTGCCGAGTAGTATATCTCGCTACCATCGGGCGAGTATCGCCAAGGTCGCTCATCGTTAGAGTGGGTAGTAACTCGCTTTGCTACACTACCCGAAACGGCAGCCGTGAAGATGTCGAAGTTACCGTATCTGTTCGATGCGAAGGCTATTGTTGTGCCATCG
Source organism: Alistipes sp. (assembly GCA_045537095.1). Lineage (GTDB taxonomy): Bacteria > Bacteroidota > Bacteroidia > Bacteroidales > Rikenellaceae > Alistipes. Next base: position 27,792 of record JAZSOV010000023.1, on the reverse strand, counting down.
TGCGACCAAATAGGCGCATAATCGTAGGCCTTATGCTTAGTGAAGCGTTTGGCTGTACCTCCTTGTGTGCTGACAATCCAAATATCTCCCTTGTAGGTAAAAGCCACCTTCTTCCCGTCAGGTGAAATTGCGGGATAGCGCAACCAGCTAACGCTCTCTGCTGCTGCCGAGAGAGTCGTACCAATCAATAGGATATAGAGAACTATTCGTTTCATAAGTCGTATGGCTCTATTTACTCTGCACCTCTTTCATTACGCGAAGGAAGTTCCCACCCCAAATCTTGGCAATATCCGACTCTGAAAATCCCTCTTCGAGAAGTCGTACCGTAATGTTAATCAGGTCGTTGTCGCCACGACAGCCCTTTACTCCACCACCACCATCAAAGTCGGTACCGATACCGACATGGTCTACACCTGCCACCTTAATCATATGGAGGAGGTGCTTCATAAAGTCCGAGAGGTTGGCATCGCCACGACCGGGAGCTGTATTTGGGGCCTGCTTCTTAGCAAATATATCGACAATTGTAGCCTGCGCTACACCGCCACTCTTCGCCAAGGCCTTCAACTGTGCATCCGTAAGGTTGCGGTCGTGATTGAATATTGCCTGCGAGCCAGAGTGTGATGCAATGATAGGCTTCTTCGAATATTTCAGCACCTGCCAGAAGGTATCCTCCGAGGCGTGCGACACATCAATCATAATACCCAATTTGTTCATCTCCTTCACCGCCTCACGACCGAGAGGGCTGAGTCCTTTCCAGCGCTTGGTCTTATCAGACGAGCTGTCGCAGTAGTCGTTATTGAGCGAGTGGCAGAGGGTTACATAGGTAACACCCAACTTGTGTACACGCTCGAAGTCGGCAAGTGAAGAGCCTACGCCATAAGCATTCTCGATAGCGAGGAAAACAGCCTTCTTGCCGGCTGCCTTTATGCGCACTAAATCCTCTGGTGTGCGAGCCAACTCCACGCGGTCGCTATTCTTCTCGATCTGTTTGAGTGTTCTCTCGATAAGGAGGTTGGCACGCGCCACAGCATTTTTCACACCCTCCTCGTTGTTTTCGCGCTGGCGTACCCAGCAAGCCAAATATTGACCATCGAGATAACCCTCTTCCATCTTCGGAATGTTAACCAAACGCTTAGTGCGATTGCCCATATTGTAGCTATTGCGGAAGGCTCCCGGAGCATCTGTGTGCGAATCGATAGAGAGAATACGCGAGTGGATATCCTTGGCACGGCGGAAGGTGTCAGCCTTGCGAACAAACGCCTTGAAGATGTTTAGTGCCGTCTCGTTGCCCTCTGCAACCATCTTTTCAGGGTGGAACTGCACGCCCCAAATAGGATACTCCTCAATGGACTCAATAGCCTCAGGTGTAGAGTCGGAGGCTCTCGCTACGATACGGAAACCGGGCGCGATATCTTTGACTGCCTGATGGTGATACGAGTTGGTAAGGAGCTCTTTTGCACCAAACATCTTTGCCAACTGCGAATCTGCTTCGAATTTCACTTCGTGCATTGGTGGCTCCTCGCCTGAACGAGCGCGGTGCGACAATCTCCAAGTAGGGCGTTGTGAAGGAATATCTTGTACAAGAGTACCTCCGAATATAACATTTATAAGTTGCGCACCTCGGCAGATTCCCAACATCGGGATATTCATATCGTGCGCCATTCGGGCTGTCATAATATCGAATGTATCGCGAAAATCGTTCACCGTGCCCAAGTTGGCATGAGGCGCCTCGCCATAGTAGGAAGGGGCAATATCCTCGCCTCCACTCATAATAATACCGTCAAGGCGATAGAGCATATCGCGCAGCACCAAGCTGTCGGTCATTACAGGGATTAACACAGGTGTTCCGCCAGCCTTGCGTACCGCCTCGGCATACTCCAATTTAAGTTTTGCTGTACCATTGGTTGCTCCGCAGGAGATACCAATCATAGGTCGTTCAGTGGCAGGTTGTGCAAATGCTAACGCCGGAACGAGCAGCAATAGACACAGAAGTTTTTTTACGATGTTTTTCATGGTTGTAGTATAATTTATTTATAAGTTTATTTGCGTTTTTACCTCTACAAAGGTATAAAGATTTTTTATAATTTCAGTATAAAGTTACTGGATAAAATATTTATATGAGACATCTGCATATTTAATTGCGATATATCGCCTAAAAATTTGCATGTTTATCTACACATACATATATTTGCAACTTAATTTTTCTAAAATTCATACGCAATATAGAAATAATATGCACAGAGTAACAAAATTAGGCATCATATTTCTCTCTTTGATTGCAATTGCCTGCAATCCTGCAAACGACAATAACAAGTATAACAATTTTGCGGAGAAGGAGTACTCTACAATCCAATTCACAAATGCCGATGTAGTCTATAACGGAGATGATATTGGAGAGGGTGTATCAGACGGTTGGGTTATAAAGTTATATACAGACATGGAAGTGGATGCCGTTGGCGACCTCATAGGTCCGGGTTATGTTATGCAACTGCTGCTCAATGTAGTATACGAAAAGAGTCAAAAGCCCATTGCGGACAATCTCGTCGATACATATTACGCACAGAGTAACTCCGGCGATTTCTTTTTTGGAACATTCATCTATGGCTACCTCGACTATTTAGATTTGCCAACAGGCCGTATCTATCGCCCCGATGGCACTTTCTATGCCCAAATCCCTGAGGGAGGTAGTTCGGCAAACATGGATGCGGACTTAATAGATGATGGTTCGTTGAGTATCTCCAAGATGGCTAACGGAGAGTACTCTATCCAAGGTACATTAGTTGGTAAGCATTGTCGCAAAAGACACTTCGAGTGGCAGGGTAAAATAGAGCCTAAATCGTACGCAGCAGAGTTGATTCCAAATTCGTTGCTCACCTCCGATTTGCAACTCAACAATCTAACCAAGGCCTGCTTACAAGATAAGCGCGATTCTTTCTACCTTGGAGATGAGAGTTGCCGCACAATTTTAATCTTTTTAACCGAGGAGGGCATTAACTACGACCAATGGGGCACACCAAGCGGTAGTGGAGATATGCTGCGCATCGAACTTACGGTGCCATGGGCGACCAATATCGTTACCGATGGCATCCCAGCAGGTGAATATCCGATGTTGGTGCGCAATGCCGACACTTCAATCGATAGAGAGAATGTACAGCCATTCCACTCTATTCCTGGATTGCCGGATTGCTTTTCAGCTCCATATTGGTCGGGAGCGTGGTATGTGAAGTATGCCGATGGCAAGTGGGGCGATAGCTATGCCCGCATTGACAAAGGCTCGGTTACAATTGAACGAGGCGCAGATGGTTCACACCGTTTTATCTGCAATTTGCAGGACTGCTCCTCGCCAAGTTTCGAAGTCAAAGCAGATATTACTATCGATAAAGATAATACAATCACATATTAAATTTTAATCACTTAACAAAAATTAAGGCTTATGAAAAAGAGTTTCCTCTATTTTTTGATGGCAGCCGTAACATTTATGTTCGCTGCATGTACTACCTCCGATGGCGTTGATGGCAACGAGGGAGGAAATGAGGGTGGCACCGAGACTCCTGTAACACCACCAGCGTTGGAGGCCAACACCTATGCAGTTAATGGCAATGTTGCCGAGTTGAAGAGTGTTGCATTGGCACAAATGGGCGAGTATATCTACCTTGTAGGTACTCCAACAGCAGGTGTAGCATCAGCAGATGCTATGTTTGAGTGCGATGAGTATGTATATTTCCTCGTTGGTCCAGCACTTGTTGGTAAGGAGTTCGACTTGATGACCGAGACCTCGACTTTTACAGTTATGTCTACTCTCTTCGGTGCTACACTCGAAGGCCTTGCTGCTGGAGAGACCAGCGAAATTTCGGCTGGCAAGGCTACATTCACCTACGAGAACAATGTGGCTACCGTAAAGGCAGACCTTACCCTTGCAAATGGTACTACACTGAGACTCCACATGTCGGCAGAGCAGCAGGTAGTTGTAAACGAAAATACCATCTCGCGTGGAGATGAGGAGAAGCCTTTGCGCGCAGCATTCTATATGGAAGCAGAGGGTAGCACAGTGTTCTACTTAACCCCTGGCAATATTGACTACTTTACTGGAATATATGATGTAACTTGGTTTACCATGATTCAGGTTCCGACTTCGTGTATAAATGGCGAAAAGCAGACATTAAGCGAGAGTACATTAATGATGTTTGGAATGTCCGACAACATGAACTATGACAACTATGTAGAGATATATGGTGATGACCTCCAAGGTGCAACGGGCGACTATACCATCTCGAAGAAGGGCGAAGGTCAGTATGCTATCAACTACAACATTACGGTAAATGGTGTGCCTTATAAGGCTTCGTTTGATGGTACTTGTGTTTCGGCATTGGCTGAACCTGAGAAGAAGACCAACTATCTCAAATATGGAGGCGAGGAGTACGCTGTATCGGCTGCAACATTCACCGAGGCTAACGAGTTGTACACCTTCACATTTACCACTTCGTTGGGCAAGGATATCGTTCTCACAGCACCTGATATTGCGTTTGGTGGCGATAGCTATGGTTTCTCGCAGAGTGACAACTTTACCGTTACATTTGATAGCAGAACTTATAGCAAGGCAAATGGCGACACTGGAACAATGACTGCATACTACAAGACAAGATCTCAGGAGTTGGAGTTGCAGTTTACCGACTATAATGGTTTTGAGTTCAACTACACCGGTAGCGTAACTGTCCAATAATTATTGAAGAGTATATAACTATATGTTGAAGAGTAGATTACTGCATATCATCACACTCCTTACCGCACTTTTTGTTGCGGTAGGGTGTGGGGTGGATAGTGACAATGGCGCAACAACTCCGGGTAGCGGAAAGTATGGCACGCTGCAACTTGGAGAAGAGCATATTCCGATAAATTTGGTTAAGGTATCAAATATTGATGATTGGATTATGGTCGTTATATCGCCTCTGACGGATGCCTCGAACCTTACAACTAACGCTATAATTGGTTTGAATAAGGGGTTACCTGCAGGTGAAGTCGATGTTAAATACAAGTATTGCAACGAGGATTATATACTTGTATATGAGGATCCGACTTGCTACTATGCTCCTTTCCGATCTCTTCAATCAGGCACTATCTCAATGAGCATTTCGGGCAATAGGGTGAAGGTTGAGGCCGATGTAATACTATATGATGGCACTCCATTCCGTTACTCGAATAACAATATACCACTGGAATAGTCGATTTCTACCAACTTTCAATGGTTGAGTATTCTCAGAGGCTATTTGAACACTCAGTTCAAGTAGCCTCTTCTTATTTCACCCTCTTCGAGATCTTAGCCAAGCCATTTAACTATGCATTTGCAATTGCATTGCTAGTAAGCAAAATTACAATAATTTTTTGTACCTTTGCAAAGCGGTTAAATCCGATTGCTATATAACGAGTCAAATTATTCTATCTGCTGACAACGATGTAATAATTGTTGTATTTTGTATTAATCTATAACGCTATTCAGGACGGGACAATTATTGGAATTTCAAAAGCCATATAATTATGAGAAAACTCTTTTTTATTCTTTTAACTCTATTAACCTTAGGTGCATATGCCAGAACATACACGCAACAAGGTATTATCAAGACAAAAGGTCGAATGTTAAGCGATGGTAGAATAGAACCTGGCACAAACTTGTCATCTGCATTTGTTACCATTAAAGATGGAAATACATGGGAGAGCGATTCAAATGGAAAGATTTTGTTTCCAGTGGATAAAGATGACCCATTCTATATACAAAAGGTTTACAAAAGCGGTTATATTTTAACAGATTACGATTTGCTGTCGCGATCTCTGAAATACTCAGATTCTACACCAATATACATCACACTGGAGAAGCAAGGAGATAAAATTGCAGATGAGTTGGCAGTGGCAAAAAAATCAGACAAACATTGAATAATAGACTGCTTGCCCAAAAACGCGAGGCGGACTCGCTATTGGCCGCCAACAAAATTGCCGAGGATGAGTATCGTTCGCTATTGCAAAAGCTTTTGGATGATCAAACTGCTGCAGAGATGTTGGTCCAAAGTATGTCTGAAGAGTATGCAAAGATAGATTTCGATCAAGTAGACGACTTTTATCGAAATATCTCGTTGCTGATTCTAAATGGTGAGTTACAAAAGGCAGACTCGTTATTGTCAACCAAAGGAGATATCAACAAAGATATTGCAGATCTTAACATTCACCGAAAAGCCAACGAGGATATTCGTAAAAGACTTAACAAGCGTGAACAGTCTGCTTATAATAAAATGATGGATATAGCAGATCGTTGCCATAAAAAGTCACAGATTCATCAATTACGCTTTGAGCACGATTCTGTAGTCTACTATTTGTCGCTTCGCGCTAAACTCGACACCCTGAATCTCGAATGGCAGAAAGCAGTTGCTAGCCATATATTAGTTTATCAATCCGATTACGATAGAGTGATATCCCTATATAACAAAGCGTTAGAGATTTCCATAGCACATCACGGCGAAAACCATCGCGAAACAGCGATTCTATATAATGATATAGGTGTTGCGCATAGAAAAGCTGGGAATTCAAAAAAAGCCGTGGAATATCAATTGCGCGCAATGGATATATTACAGCTGCACCCCGACTTTGAAAACATTGGTTCCATATATGCCAATCTTGTAATTACATATACCACTTTGTCAGACTACGAGTGTGTAAAAAAATATATTCCGCTATGCTTGGAAAATATACCTCAAGAGCCTATCTCTAACAATATCGCCTGTCGCTTGAATGCTGCCAATGGGTATTATTCAATAGGAGATAAAGAGTCATTATTACAAGCTGAAAAAATTATTACAGAAGCATTAGAAGAGTGCTATAAAGAGCTTGGCGAGAACCATATATTAACAGCTAACTGTCTTCACTCCTTGGGTGTTATGTATTGTAGAAATGCTATTTTACAGCGAAGTGGTAAAGGTGTTGAATTTTTAACAAAAGCATTGAATATCAAGAAAAAAATATTCGGAGAAAAACATACGGAGATTGCAATGTCGCTGTTATCTATAGCCCAATCATACACTCCAAATAGAGATTTTGCAAAAGCTAGACACTATTGCAATGAAGCTTTAAAAGTAATGGAAGATATTGGTTTATCATACCACCCTGTAACAGCTCAAATTTTGGGTCATTGTGCCCTATTTAATTATATACTAAACGATTTGGAGAATGCAAAAAATAGTGCGTTGCAGGCTTTGGACATACAAAAAATGCTTTATGGAGACAAACACGCGGACATAGCGGGAACATATTCGGTATTAAGTTCTATTTATTTAAAAATGGGAGATAAGTCGAATGCCGTCGATTGCGCAGAAAAGGACCTAAAAATAAGCATTGCCCTATATGGAGAGAATAACTATCAAATAGCTAATTGCTATAAAAATCTTGGAGATCTTTACAAGGACATGGGTAAGTCGCAAGAGGCACTGCACCACTACTCAAATGCTGCCCGAATTGTAGAACAAGGATTCAGATTTAACTCTTCATATTTGATATACATTGGCATTGCAGAGATATACGAAAATAAGAAGAAATATAGCGAAGCGATAAACAATTACATAAAGGCAGACAATGAAATTGTTGCATACTATGGATCAGAAGATATTCACCGAGGATCTGTACAATCTAATTTATTCATGGCTTATTATAAAGATGGTAACCTGACAAAGGCATTGGAACATGCGATTTTAGCTCGCGATATATTTCAGAAACATCTTCCAGAGGATCACGATGCGGTTGTTACAGCAAAAGATGTTATCCAAAAATTACAATCGGTTCTAGCAAAGGATAAAAGATAGCATGGAGAGTAAATATATTGCGTTTATAAGTTATAACCAGCACGATACCGCATGGGGAAAACGATTGCAGCGAAAGTTGGAAAACTATCGTTTGCCATCGACTATCCGTCGCGACCACGGATGGGAGAAAAAGCCTTTTTTCAAGCAGATATTTTTTGCGCCATATGACATCCAACCAAACGACTTGAACGAGGAGTTAAAGGCGCGCCTGCGAGCATCCAAAAATCTGATAGTGATATGTTCGCCTAACTCGGCAAGGTCGGAGTGGGTAGGTCGCGAAATCGAATACTTTCACAGCCTTGGTCGCGCCGACAATATATATTTTTTCATCGTTGATGGAGAGGCTAATAGTGTCGATAAGAGCAAAGAGTGCTACAACCCAAAAGTCAAGGAGTTGAGTCTCGATGGAAAACTTGGAGTAAATGTAAACGAAAAGGTATTCAAGTGGGGCTATTTTAACCGCGAAAGAGCGTATATTCAACTTATCACAAAGTTGCTCGACGTAGAGTTCGATACGCTATGGCAACGACATCGCCGTCAGATGATACAAGAGATTACCGTTAGGTCTATGATGGTGATAGCCGTAATGGCGTTGATGCTCTTTACCGTAATATATTACCGACCAATCGATCTTTCGGTAAATATAAAACAGAGTTCGCCGGTAAATGCTGCACTTCCCGACATAGGCCACGGAGACATTACCCTCTATCTTCCGAACGATACCGTTTCTAGACATATCGAAAGCTGCAACAACCCGATAATATTTCCGAATATCCCGCGTAGCATGATAAACAAAAAGGTGCAAGTCGTTGTCAAGGGGGATTATTTTTACCCTACGGACACCACTTTGAACCTCGCCAAGGAGATGTTGGTTCCGATTGAACGCGATTCGATGATTTTTGGTCACATAAAGTTTAGGTTGGTAGACAAAAACTTCCGCCCAATCAAACGCGAGAAACTCTTAGTCGGCGAGATTGAATGTAAAACGGATAGCAACGGGTTAGTTGATATATATGTGCCAATGGAACAACAATCTGTGCGATATAGCATAAAGAGCAGATATACTCTCCAACAGAAAATAATAGAGATGCCTTGCTGTGTCAATGACAGTTATGCAATAATACTCACACTATAAACAGATATGAAACTCCCTCTCTTTTTTATATGTATTTTATCCTGCTGCGTTATGGCCGTTGGTCAGTCTCGAATTCAGCAAGTAGTAGTTAAGACTAAGGGGCGTCTTATGGATGATGGCAAAGTAAAGCCTGGTGCAAGGTTGAGTGATGTTTTGATATCGATAAAAGATGGTAATACATGGGCTAGTGATAATCGTGGAGAGTTAACTTTTTTGGTTAATTCCGATAATATGTTTGAGATAAACATGGTTAAAAAGGAAGGTTATGCTTTAGCTGATCCAGATATAATAGGTCGAAAGTTGAAACACACTACTTCACCATTGTACATTATCCTCGAAATCCCAACCGAGAGAATGAGACAACAGTTGAATATAGAGTTTAAAATCCGAACTATTTTAATGGATAGAATCAAGAAGAAGGAGGAGGAGATTGAAGAGCTAAAGAGATCTCTTGCTATTACGGAAAACGACTATAAAGCTCGTATAAGAGTTCTCTATAAGGAGCAAGAGAATCATCCAATGTTGATTAAGAGCATGGCACAGGAGTATGCAGATATTGACTTTGATTTGGCAGATGATTTTGAGAAACAATTTGCCCATTTTTTGTTGAACGGAGAACTTAATAGGGCCGATTCATTGTTGTCAACGCGAGGAAAAATAGAGGACGATATCGCAGAGTTGAATAAACAAAGAGCGGATAATAAGGAAATGAAAGAAGAGTTGCGCAGAAGTTCTGCCTATGAACAACTCCGTACCAAAAGAATGGCCGATTTCTGCATGAGCAAGTATTTGCTGCATCTGAAGAACAATCAACTAGATTCTGCAATATACTATATAGAAAAACGTGCAGAGTGTGATACAACAAATGCAGAATGGCAATATGAGGCCTCTTCGATAATCTATAATAAGTCGTCCGATTCTGTCAAAGCAAGAGCTTTGTATGAGAGAGCTCTACGCCACACCAAGAAATAGAATAAATCTGAGATTAGTTATTAAACAATTATTGCACATCTATGATTTTTTAATCAAAATTTTATTACCTTTGTGGTTAGACTTTAAAATAAAAACCTAATATACTATGTTTGACAACTTCGTAAATAGACATGTCGGATGCAGCAATCCTGACACTCTGAAAGCAATGCTCGACACAATAGGTGTCAATTCTGTCGATGAACTCATCGCACAGGTACTCCCTTCGGATATTCGACTCAACGCACCTCTTGCACTTGGCGAGGCGATGAGCGAGTACGAGTTTGCAGCACATATTCAAGAGCTCGCATCGCGCAATAAGCAGTTCCGTTCATTTATCGGTATGGGCTATTATCCTAATGCCGTGTCGGCTGCCATTATGCGCAATGTCTTCGAGAATCCTGCGTGGTACACATCATACACACCATATCAGGCGGAGATTTCGCAGGGCCGTTTGGAGGCTCTTTTGAACTACCAAACTGCGATTACTTCGCTTACAGGTTTGGAGATTGCCAACTGCTCGCTGCTCGACGAGGCTACCGCAGCTGCCGAGGCTATGGCTATGATGTTCTCGCTTCGTTCGCGCGAGGCTGTGAAGGAGGGACGCAACCTTCTCTTTGTGGATGAAAATATCTTCCCTCAGACACTCGATGTATTACTCACTCGTAGTGAGCCATTCGGCATTGAGTTGGTTATTGGCAACTATGCCGACTACACCTTCTCAGGCAAGGAGTTTGGTGCTATTGTGCAGTATCCTGCTGCAAATGGCGAGGTGCGCGACTACTCTGACTTCGTAGCTGCTGCACACGCTGCCGGCGCACTTGTAACCGCAGATGCAGATCTCCTCTCGTTGGCACTACTTGCACCACCGGCAGAGTGGGGCGCAGATATCGCCGTAGGTTCGACACAGCGTCTTGGTTGCCCTATGGGCTTCGGAGGTCCTTCGGCAGGATATATGGCGACAAAAGAGGCTTACAAGCGTAATATGCCTGGCCGTATTATCGGCGTTTCGGTCGATAGACTTGGTCGCCGTGCATTGCGAATGTCGTTGCAGATGCGTGAGCAGCATATCAAGCGCGAGCGCGCAACATCGAACATCTGTACCGCATCGGCTTTGATGGCTTCGATTGTCGGTTTCCACTGCGTATATAACGGAGCTGAGGGCTTGCGCCGTGCAGCTCTCACCGCCCACCTCTCTGCTTTGACCGCTGCAAAGGGCATCGAGGCTCTTGGTTATAAACTCGCTTGCTCGAACTTCTTCGACACACTCGATATCGAGGCGGAGGCTTCGGTCGTAGAGTCGGTGGCGTTGGAGCATCACATCAACTTCTACTACCCATCGGAGTTCCGTGTGCGCCTCTCGTTTGACGAGGTAACAACCCCTGCCGAGGTAGAGGAGGTTGTAGCAATCTTTGCAGAGGCAAAGGTCAAGAAAGCGAAGAAGATTCACCACGCAACCGAGCCACAGACATTTATGGCTCGACAGTCGGCATACCTCACCGAGCCTGTATTTAACCGCTATCGTTCGGAGAGCGAGTTGATGCGCTACATCAAGCGACTCGAATTGCGCGATATCTCATTGGCAAACTCGATGATTTCGCTCGGCTCGTGTACAATGAAGTTGAACCCTGCCGCTACCATGCAGCCACTCTCGTTAGCCGGCTTCCAAAATATTCACCCATTTGCTCCTGCCGACCAGCGCGAGGGCTACACCGCACTTATCGAGGAGTTGGAGCGCGATTTGGCAACCATCACAGGTTTTGCCGCTTGCTCCGTACAGCCAAATTCGGGTGCTGCGGGCGAGTATTCGGGCTTGATGGTTATTCGTGCTTATCACCAGAGTCGCAATCAAGGCTATCGTAATATCGTCTTGATTCCTGCTTCGGCGCACGGCACAAACCCTGCATCGGCTGCTATGGCGGGTATGAAGATTGTTACCGTGGCGTGCGATGCACATGGAAATATCGATGTTGATGATTTGAAAGCAAAGGCGGAGCAATACTCTTCGGAGTTGTGCGCCTTGATGGTAACATACCCTTCGACACACGGCGTATTTGAGAGCCGTATTCGTGAGATTGTAGATGCAATTCACGATGCAGGCGGCGAGGTATATATGGACGGTGCAAATATGAATGCACAGGTTGGTTTGACCAATCCGGGCTTTATCGGTGCCGATGTCTGCCACCTGAATCTCCATAAGACCTTCGCAATGCCTCACGGCGGCGGTGGTCCGGGTGTTGGTCCTATCTGCGTGGCTTCGCACCTCGCACCATTCCTCCCATCGCACTCGGTTGTTGCTACCGGTGGCGAGGAGGGTATTACTGCCGTATCGTCATCGCCTTGGGGCTCGGCACTCTTGTTGCCTATCACCTACGGTTATATCAAGATGCTCGGCGCAGATGGCTTGCGCAAGGCAACCGAGATGGCTATCGTAAATGCCAACTATATGGCTTCGGCAATTAAAGATGAGTTCCGCACCTACTATTCGGGCGAAACAGGTCGTGTAGGCCACGAGATGATTCTCGACTTGACCAACTTCAAGCGCGACTATGGCGTAGATTGCGGCGATGTGGCACACCGCTTGATGGACTACGGCTTCCATGCTCCTACCCTCTCGTTCCCTGTTCACGAAACGCTGATGGTTGAGCCTACCGAGTCGGAGCCAAAGGAGGAGATGGATCGCTTTATCGAGGCTCTCGTTCAGATTAAGCGCGAGGCCGAGGCTATCAATGGCGAGGCTGACAATGTGGTTGCCAACGCTCCGCATATCGCCGAGGAGCTTGCAGGAGAGTGGTCGCATCCATACTCTCGACAGGAGGCAGCCTTCCCATTGCCTTGGGTGGCTCGCTCGAAGTTCTTCCCTTATGTAACGAAGATTGACAACGGCTATGGCGACCGCAATCTCGTATGTAAGAATGAGGAGTAGAACTACATCATAAAGCAATTGCTGTAAGATAGGGTGTGGCCAAAAACTTGTTGGCTACACCCTATTCTATTCTCAAATCATATTTACGATACGCCTCGTACCCAAACTTGTTTATTGTACCAATGATATCGGCAGTGCGGGATAGATGGAATGGAAACAGAGGGTGCTGCCTATATACCTCTACTCTTTCGATGCCATAATTAGGTGATTCAATTTCAAACTCTATACAGGGAATATTGTCTTCAAAATGTCGAATAATGCAGTTTAATTTACACCCATTTAGTGTTAGTTGAACTCTTTGGAGGTTAATATCTATAAAGAAATAGTACGTATAATAAGAATAGTCGTTATGGCTTTCGGCAAAGAAAAGTATATTCCCGGATTTGTGCAACCTCTCAAACTCCAACTTCATATCCACCATACCATTTTCATGTACAGCGTAGAACATCGTAACATAGATTTTATGCTCTTCGCTCCGAAAGGGCATTTAACAAAAATAGAAAGTGTGGAGCCAATTCGTCTATCTGAACGAAGGTTGTGGAAAAACCCGAACACAAATAAACAATACCCCACACCCGTACTGGTAGGTATAGGGCAATGAGAGTGCCAATACACCAATACAAGTGATGAGTGCGTTGCTCTCCTTGTGTTCTAAAAACTTCCACATTTTCGTTCAAGGATAAAAGCGAATACACTTTCATCAAAATATGTCTGCAATCCTCGTGGACTGCACCACAAATATAGTGACTTATTACGAAAAGTGCAAAAAATGATTACATACTAATTTTCACAAAATTTCACTATCTTTGCTAAATCATACAATGCTGGTAAGTACCGTAAGAAATAGAGCCTAATATGAAACGAACACTTACATCCTTTCTGCTGCTTGTTGCATTGCTGTTTGGATATGACAAGGCTTTGGCTTGTACCGCCGCTGTGGTGGCACCAAAAGCTTCGAAAGAGGGAGGTACAATCCTCTGGAAAAACCGCGATAGTAGCAGGTTTCGCACCGTAGTGCGCTACTACACCACCGACAAGTACAACTACACGGGTGTAATAAACAGTGAAAATCCTGACGGTGGCATACTCTGCGGAGTGAACGAGGTAGGCTTTGGCATTATAAATACCGCCACGCGCAACCTACCTGCAAACAAAGAGCTGAAAGGCACGGGCAAACGCTCGCCTTTTATGCGTGATGCCTTGATAAACTGCGCCACCATAGACGAATTCGAAGCGTTTTTGCGTAAGTATAAGCGCGGATACAAATTCACAACCAATATCGGCGTGGGTGATGCCAATGGTGGAGCCGCCTTCTTCGAGATTTGGGGCGATGGCTACCGCCGCTACGATGTGAACAAGAGCGAGAAGGGCTACGATATACGCTCGAACTTCTCGTTTGCAGGCGATATGGAGAAGCTCGGCACAAGCCATCATCGCTACGATGCGATGATGGAACAGATTGGCAACAAGCGTAAATTCTCGGCCAAAGATTTTTACAGATACTCCTGCTCCTACTATGTTGCAGGCAAGGGCGATGCCTTGAAAAATGACAATAAGCTCTATAACCATCGCTACGAAACGGTACCTCATCGCTCGACCGTAGGCTCATTTACGATTGTCTGCGGCAAGCATCCGCGCATCCTTATATCTATGGGCTATCCGGCAGCCTGCCCTGCAATACCCGTATGGGTTGAGGCAAAAGAGCAAATTCCTGAGTGTCTGAGTGGTACGGCTTCGCATCTGCTTGGTCGCGAATTTGTCAAGGCAGCCTATATCAAGGATGGAGTGATAAAGAGCCGTGGCAAGAAGAAGGGGCGTTACTATCTCAATAAGGAGCTTGTGCGTGCAGCGTTGAGAGTAAAAACCAACCTCCCTTTCCCTGAGGAGATGCCAAAGGATATTGCGAAGTTCAATCGCAAGGCCGACAAAGCCTACGAAAAACACGAGAGCAAGATTAACGCATTGTTAGCGCGTTAGTGAATACGAGTAATCGCGTTGCACTACGAGTGAAGCGACTTATTCCGAAAAGTGCAAAAAGTAGCGTTCTATTCTACTTAGCGACTTAATATTCATAAAATTTCACTATCTTTGTCGGGCGAAAAAGCCAATGGTTAATGGCTAAAAAACTTACAACAAAGGACAAACAGGACATTTAATAATAACATAAATTATAGGTAAATTATGAAGGTAGAAAACACAAAATTTGTTGCGGTAAACTATACGCTTACCGTTGATGGTCAGGTAGCAGATAAGAATCCTGAGGGACAGCCACTCGAATTTGTTTGCGGTGCAGGTATGTTGCTCCCTAAGTTCGAGGGCGCACTTATCGGCAAGGAGCCGGGAGATAAGGTTTCGTTCACCTTGGAGCCAAAGGATGGTTATGGCGAGATTATCGCTGAGGCTATCGTAGAGTTGCCGAAGACAATCTTTATGATTGACGGAAAGGTTGTCGAGGAGATGCTCTTCGTGGGCAATGTAGTGCCTATGAGCGATGCCGAGGGACACCGTATGAACGGTATCATCAAGGAGGTGAAGGATGAAACTATTATGATGGACTTCAACCACCCAATGGCAGGTAAGACCTTGAACTTTGATGTAGAGGTTGTAGAGGTGCGCGATGTTACCCCTGAGGACCTCGCTCCAAAGGGCGGTTGCTCGTGCGGTTGCGACCACGACCACTGTGGCGATGGCTGCGAGGGTTGCGGTGATGACCACCACTGCGGCGAGGGCGAGTGCCACTGCCACTAAACCGACCAACTAAAAATAGCTACGGCCTGCCTAACGAGTAAAAAGTTGGGCAGGCTCTTTTTTCTTCCTGCCATACCCTTCATCTACTTCACAAGGGAAATATACAAAAAGACAATCTCCGACAGTCTGGGAAACTATCGGAGATCCAATGTTAGGTTAGTTAGGCTAATGAGCAAGTGGGAGAACCCCACATTTGTACCGCAAAGGTAATGCTAATTTTATTATTTGCAAACTTTTTATGATATTTTTTTACAAAAATCTCGGTTTTTACAAAAAATCATAACCAAATAGTACCCAAAAGGTTGATATCTGTAATTATTTAAAATTTTTAAGAATAACGCTTAAAAATTAAAATCAAAAAATCATACTCTAAACTATTTTTCGTTACAACTAAAATCGCTAACTTTGTGGCAATATTACAATATTGCCAAAACATGTCATCATATCACACACCTGTTTTGCTCGAAGAGTCTGTGGAGCTGCTTGATATTAAGAGCAACGGAACATACGCCGACCTCACATTCGGAGGTGGAGGACACTCTCGCCGAATACTCGAAGATTTGGGCGAAGGTGGCGCATTGTACTCTTTCGACCAAGATAGGGACACTTTGGCGAATGCCCCTGATGACGAACATTTTCACTTTGTTGAGAGCAACTTCCGATTCTTGCGCTCGGCATTGCGTCTGCGCGGAGTAACGGAGGTGGATGGTATCTTGGCAGATTTGGGCGTCTCTTCACACCACTTTGATGCTAAGGAGCGAGGCTTCTCGTTCCGTGGCGATGCCCCACTCGATATGCGAATGAACCAGCGTGGAGGTCGCACGGCGGCAGATATTGTAAATAACTACTCGGAGGAAGAGTTGGCGCAGATATTCTCGCAGTATGGCGAGTTGGATACCACTTGGAAGATTGCCGCCTGCATCGCTCGTGCAAGGGCAACCGAGGAGATTAAGACCACGGCTCAGCTTGTGAAGGCGGTTGAGCCTTGCACTCCGAAGAAAGATGAGGCAAAGTTCCTTACAAAACTATTTCAGGCGTTGCGTATCGAGGTAAATGGCGAGATGGAAGCGTTGAAAATGGCTTTGGAGCAGGCGTTGAAGGTGCTTAAACCGGGAGGTCGTTTGGTGGTTATATCCTATCATTCGTTGGAGGACCGCCTTGTAAAGAATTTCATGCGTAGTGGCAATTTCGAGGGCAAGGTGGAGAAGGACTTTTTTGGTCGTGCCACCACACCATTCGAGATTGTAACCCGCAAACCGATAGTTCCAACCTCTGAGGAGTTGGAGGCAAACCCACGCTCACGCTCGGCAAAGTTGCGTGCAGCGATAAAATTGTAATACCATGGCAGAGTACGACGAGAGCGAATATTTCACCGACTCGCAGGAGGAGATTGCCGAGCGCGAAGCCCAAGAGGCTCTGCGCCGTATGGTGCGCACGGAAATTCGCCGTGTGCAGACGGGTGCTGCCGATGCCGACATTGCCGAGGATATTGCTCGCGAGGAGGAACAACGCGCCGTTAAGGAGCAGAAGTCGAAGCGTCCTCGCTGGATGGTATGGGTTATAGGTGTGGTTACGGGCGATATTTTGTTGGCCAACGAGGTGAAGCATGTCTACACGCTGCTGACAATGTTGGGTGTGATATTCTTTGCGAGCATCGCCACCATATTCGCATCGCTTCACAGCGACCTGCGCCGCAATCAGCTCGAAAAGAGAGTAGCTACACTCAAAGAGCGAGCCATACGCTCCTCGGAGGAGTGTTATCAACGCTCTTCGCACTCTGCCATACTGCGCCAACTGAATGAGCGCGGCATAAAGATTAGTGACCCCAAGACTCAACCCAAAATATTAAAATAGAGTCGAACTATGGACGAACAGAGATACAAGTTGAAGAAGGAAATTGCAAGCCGCATCAAGATACTACACCTCTCTTTTACGGGTGTAGTTATTCTCTTTTTGCTCTATATCGTCTTTGGTATAATGCTCAACGGCAAGGTGGCGAGCGACTTCGAAAAGGTTCGCGACTCCACCATTCTTCGGCCCGAAATCATACCTGCACAGCGCGGTTCGATATACTCACGCAATGGTGAGGAGTTGGCTACATCCATCACACGCCGCACTATGCGCATCGATTTCAGTAGTGAGAAGTTCCAAAAAATGGGACTCAAAAAGTACAAGAAGGATGCAGCAGAGCTTGCTCGCAACCTCGCCAACTACTTCGGTGATCGCAGTGCCAAGGAGTACTACAACGACCTTATTGACTACAACGAGAAGACCATCACCTACAATAGCTACACCAAGGTTATCAAGCCAAAATGGTGGCAGTTCTGGAAGGAGGAGGAGCATATCACCCAAAACACCGCCACGGCAAAGCGAAAAAATCGTTCCGTGCGTCTGTTCCGCGATGTGGATATCAACGAGTGGCACGACATCAAAGATTTCCCGCTTCTACGAGGTGGCTTGGGGGTTACATATAGTGTCGAAGATCACGACTACCGAGTATATCCGCAAGGCGACTTGGCTCTTCGCACCATAGGTCGTTTGGAACATCATCGCTCCTACGGCATTGAGTATGCACTGCGAGATACTCTGGCTGGCAAGGCAGGCAGGGAGTTGAAGCAGATTATCTCGCCCGGCTATAAGACAACTGTTCGCGACAAGGACAATATTGCACCCCAGAATGGCTACGATGTAGTAACTACGCTCGATATCGATGTGCAGGATGTGGCTCACAACGCCTTGAAAGAGCAGTTGTTGGCGCAGAACGCTATATGGGGCACAACTATCGTTATGGAGTGTGCAACGGGTGATATTCTCGCCATGGCAAACCTCAAACGCAATGGTTCGGAGTGTGTCGAGGAGCAGAACTACGCTATCGGCATACCTGTAAATCCGGGTTCAACCTTCAAACTCGTATCGACAATGGCCCTGCTCGAACATGGTGTATCGAGTACAAAGGAGTACGACTCGGAGTTGGGAGCGCGCGTAAAGGTTGGAGGTAAGAAGGGTGCAAATGTGCAGGACTCGCACCCAATAGCCCGCGAAACAGGAGGTATAATAGATATGCGCCGAGCATTCGCGGAGTCGGCAAATGTCTATTTTACGAAGGCGGTATTTGATAGATTTAGCGGAAAGCCTGTCGAATTTTCAGACTACTGTCGTAAGTTGCATCTGCACGAAACAGTAGGCTTGGAGGAGTTGGGAGCGCGAAAAAAGCCTCTGCCTCATCTCGACCGCAAGCACCACTCGCGCTATAATGCCCTTGTAAATATGGCGTATGGCTACGGCTTAGAGGTTACTCCGCTACACACTATCGCACTATATAATGCCGTAGCAAACAATGGTCGAATGGTTGCGCCACGACTGATTTTGCGCACCGAGCGCGATGGCAAGGTTGTAAGCGAAGCACCCGTGCGAATTATTGAGGAGCAGATTTGCTCGAAAACTACTATTGACACGCTACGCCTATTTATGGAAGATGTGTCGCGCATAGGCACGGCTGCCGAGTTCTTCGGTGAGAAAAAATGTTCGTTCCGCACCGGCTCAAAAACGGGTACGGCACAGGTCGATTCCGAGATTAACGGTGTGAGATATACGCGAGATGATGGATACTATTACGGCTCGATGGTTACATATCTCCCTGCCGACAGCCCTCGCTATACCATTATGACTGCGATATTTACCAAGCGACAGACAGGTAAATTCTACTATGGCGCGAGCCTTACGGGTCCTGTGCAGAAGCAGGTGGCAACATTCCTCTACAATCGCGACAAGCAGTATGCTGAGGAGATTGCCGATGGAGATTTCCATGCTTCGAATATCAAAGGTGGAAATATTGACAAAATGCGTAAGGTAGCAAACGAGTATGGCGACAAATATGCTACCGAAAGCCGCCACGGCTGGGGCAAAGGCTCAATTACCGAAGAGGGCAAATTGCAAATCTCAACTCTTGACACAAAGAAAGGCTATGTTCCGAATGTGGTAGGTATGGGACTTGACGATGCCTTATACCTGCTCGAAAAGAGTGGTTTGGTGGTCGATATTGTCGGCCATGGCAAGGTCGTAAAGCAGAGCATTGCGCCAAATACCGCAGTCGCCAATACAAATAAACGAATAACAATTACGCTGAAATGATACTGAAAGAGTTACTACGAGGTGTTACATACTCCGCATTGTCGGACAGTGGCGAAGTTGAGGTCGCAGGGCTGACCTACGACTCTCGTACCGTGAGCGAGGGGTGTTGCTTCTTTGCCGTTGCGGGTACGGCAGTCGATGGACACAACTTTATCGCAAAGGCAATAGAGGGCGGAGCCGTTGCGGCTGTATGCCAGCACATACCGAAAGAGGTCGCCGATGCCGACTGCACCTTTGTTGTTGTCGAAGATACCAATGTTGCGATGGGCATTATCGCCTCGAACTTCTACGGCAATCCATCGCACGAGTTGAAGGTGGTGGGCGTGACGGGTACTAACGGCAAGACCACGATTGCCACACTCTTGTACGACCTTGTGCAGTCAATGGGCTACAAGGCCGGACTTATCTCGACCGTTGTCTATAAGGTCGGAGCGAGGGAGATTGTTTCGACTCACACCACACCCGATGCCATTCGTCTGAATGCGATGATGCGCGAAATGGTCGATGAGGGGTGCGAATACTGCTTTATGGAGTGCTCCTCGCACGCTATTGTGCAGCACCGTATCGGTGGTTTGCGCTTTGTGGGCGGACTTTTTACTAACATAACTCACGAACATCTCGACTATCACAAAACATTTGCCGAGTATATCCGTGCCAAAAAATCTTTCTTCGATGCACTGCCGAAGTCGGCTTTTGCGTTGGTTAATTGCGATGACCGCAATGGCGAGGTGATGCTGCAAAACACGAAGGCTTCACGCTACACCCTCTCGTTGCAGAAGATGGCAGATTTTCGTGCCAAGGTCGTGGAGATGATGGCAGAGGGTATGGAGTTGCGCATTGACAACAAGGAGGTATGGGTGCAGTTCCTTGGAAGATTTAACGCCTATAACCTCTTGACGGTCTATGGCGCAGCCGTATTGCTCGGCTTCGATAAAGAAGAGGTATTGGAGCATTTGAGTATGTTGCGACCTGTAAGTGGTCGTTTCGAAACTGTTATCGCCAAAGACGGCACTACGGCGGTGGTCGATTTTGCTCATACGCCCGATGCGCTCGAAAATATTATCAAGACCATTGACGAACTGCGCCAAGGCGGTCAGCGACTGATAGTTGTTTGCGGTTGTGGGGGCGATAGAGATAAGAGCAAACGCCCCGTTATGGGTGGTATGGCAGCGAAGAGGGCCGATGTGGCGATATTCACATCGGATAACCCTCGCACCGAGGACCCCGAGCAGATTTTGCGCGAAATGGAGGCAGGTGTTGAGTCTAGCGACAAGTATCTGAAAATCACCGACCGCCACGAAGCGATAAAGACCGCCGTTATGTTGGCAGAGCCTCGCGATATTATCCTTTTAGCGGGTAAAGGACACGAGGATTATCAGATTATAGGCACCGAGAAGCACCACTTTAACGACAAAGAGGTCGTAAAGGAGTTCTTCAACCAATTTAACAGATAACCAAACTTTAATTTTGCATTTTGAATTTTGCATTTTGAATTTTAATTATGTTATATCACTTTTTTGACTACCTAAACAGCATTATCGACCTTCCGGGTTCGGGTATGATGCGCTACATCAGTTTCCGTTCGGTGGCAGCAGTCGTCACAGCTCTACTTATCGTCATCTTCTGCGGTAAGAGCATTATCCGAGCATTGCAACGCCACCAGATTGGAGAGGAGATTCGCGACCTCGGTTTGGATGGGCAACTCGCAAAAAAAGGAACACCAACGATGGGCGGTATTATAATTCTGCTCGCCATTGTCGTTCCGGTGTTGTTGTTTGCACGCTTGGATAATATCTACACCATTCTGCTCCTTGTGGCTACCCTTTGGTGTGGTGTTATCGGTTTTCTCGATGACTACATCAAGGTATTCCGCCACAACAAGGAGGGTTTGCAAGGTAAGTTCAAGATTGTAGGTCAGGTAGGTCTTGGACTTATCGTAGGAACGGTGATGTGCTTCTCGGAGGATATTGTAATTCGTGAACATACCACCGTACCTGTCGAGCAGAGCATTGTTGATGAAAAGACGGGAGAAACAATTATCACTTCTGCACAGCAAATTCGCCTGAGCGAAGATGTTATAAAGACCACCAAGACCACCATTCCGTTCCTCAAAAATAACGAGCTCGATTATAGTTGGTTTGTCGGTGGAAACGAGCTATTGTCGTGGGTACTATATGTGTTGGTTGCGATTTTTGTTATTACGGCAGTATCGAACGGCGCAAATCTCACAGACGGATTAGACGGCTTACTAACGGGTGTGTCGATACCTATCGTGGGTGTGTTGGCGGTGTTGGCTTATTTATCGGGTAACATCATCTACGCCGACTACCTCAACATTATGTATATCCCGAACAGCGGAGAGTTGATGGTCTTTGGTGCGGCGATGTTGGGTGCGCTGATTGGTTTCTTGTGGTACAACTCCTTTCCTGCCCAGATTTTTATGGGCGACACAGGCTCACTCGCCGTTGGCGGAATTATCGCAGTTATGGCATTGTGCATACGCAAAGAGTTGCTTCTGCCACTGCTTTGCGGTGTATTCCTTGTTGAGGCGGTATCGGTAATGGTGCAGAGGGGCTACTTCAAATATACCAAACGCAAGTATGGCGAAGGTCGCAGAGTATTCCTTATGTCGCCTATTCACCACCACTACCAGAAGAAAGGCATCTTCGAGACGAAGATTATGATACGATTTATGATTGTGTCGATTATCCTTGCGGCACTCACACTTGTAACACTTAAAATCCGATAGGCGATGGCAAAAGAGTTTATAGCAGTCTTGGGTGGCGGTATCAGTGGCTACGGCTCGGCAATACTCGCCAAGAAGCAGGGGTTCGATGTTCTGCTCTCAGATATGGGCACGATTGCTCCTCGCTATCGTGAGCGACTCGATGAGTGGGGCGTGGAGTACGAGGAGGGCGGACACTCGGTGGAGCGTATCCTCGCCGCTTCGGAGGTTATCAAGTCGCCCGGTATTCCCGACAAAGCCCCTATCGTAAAGGCTCTGCGCGAAAAGGGTGTGCCGGTAATCTCGGAGATGGAGTTCGCTTGTCGCTATATGGGCAAGGCGAAGACAATCTGCATAACGGGTAGCAACGGCAAGACCACAACAACCTCGCTTATCTACAAAATCATGAAGGATAGCGGAGCGAATGTAGCTCTCGGAGGAAATATCGGAGAGTCGTTTGCCTATTCGGTGGCAACCGCAGAGTACGATTGGTATGTATTGGAGTTGAGTTCGTTCCAGCTCGATGGCATGTTCCGCTTCAAAGCGGATATAGGCGTGTTGATGAATATCACCCCCGACCACCTTGACCGCTACGACTATTCGTTTGAGAAGTATGCGCAGTCGAAGATGCGCATCACGCAAAACCAGACTCCGAGCGACTACTTTGTCTATTCGGCAGATGACGAGACGATTTTGCGCCAACTCGAAGAGTACAAAATCGAGGCGAAGGAGTTGCCGTTTATGATTGACAACTACATCACAAGCGAGTCTGGCGATGCACACTCTACCGAAAGCGAAAAGTTTGTGGCAGAGGTTGGCGGAAACTCGCTGACGATAGATATTTCGCGACTCAAAATCAAGGGCAAGCACAACAGCTACAACGCTATGGCGGCAGTTTTGGCAACCCTTGCAGCGGGAGTCGAACCTGAGCAGGTAGAGAAATCGTTGTACGACTTTGCCGCTATCGAACACCGCTTGGAGCCTGTCGGAACGAAAAATGATATCGAATATATCAACGACTCAAAGGCTACAAATGTCGATTCGGCGTGGTATGCGCTCGAAAGTATGACTCGCCCAACCGTTTGGATTGTAGGCGGTACGGATAAGGGAGCAAGTTACGCTCCACTCTTCGACCTCGCACGAAAAAAGGTTCATACAATGATATGTATGGGCGTGGATAACAAGCGTCTTGAAGAGTCTTTTGCAGGTGTTGTACCAAATATTATTTCGTGCCACTCGTTCGAGGATGCGATGCAGGCGGTAGTGCGCTCAGCACGCAAAGGTGACACGGTGCTACTCTCGCCGGCGTGCGCAAGCTTCGACCTCTTCAAGAGTTACGAACATCGTGGTCGCGAATTCAAGCAGTGGATTTCAGAAAATATTCTCAATAATTAGTCCTCTATTATGAAGCAACGCGAGGAGAACGATATATCCCAAATCGAAGAGCAGGAGGTGCCATCGATACTTGCCAAACGAAAACTTTTGCTTGGCGACAGAGTGCTGTGGATGATGGTAGCGATGTTTTTCGCTATCTCTATGGTTGTAGTCTATTCGGCCTCCTCACAGCTCGGTTTCAGAGATGGATCCACGACCATATATCTGAAAAAACACATCATGACACTCTGCCTCTCGGCAGGTATTATGGGCTTGTGCTACATTATGGGAGCGAGATTTCTGCGCAAAATGACAAGGCTTGCCTATATTGTATCGCTCATTGCGACCATTATACCCTACTTCCAAGCCCCTATAAATGGAGCACACCGCTGGTTGGATTTGGGATTTTTTATGTTTCAACCCTCGGAGCTATTGAAGATTGCAACGATTATGCTTCTTGCCGCTCGCCTATCGTCAAAGCACTATATGATCAACAAGATACACCTGTTGCCAACAACATTCGATGTGCGCAAATGGTTCGGCAAGCAGCAGTGGGAGATCATACGCAGCGAAATCTTTCCGATAATATCGCCAATAGCCTTCGCCTGTGGAGTTATTCTGCCCGATGCAACATCCTCGGCCATACATATATTTATAGTCTCGATGGTAATGCTCTTTATTGCAGGTATTCGATGGAGAGAGATAGCCAAATTTATAGTCGTGGCTGCGGTACTCGGCTTGGCTGTGATATTCACAGTTGGTCGAGGCGACACGGTTACATCGCGCGTGAAGACATGGGTGGGCATAGAAAAGAAGGAGAGCAAGAGCACCACCCTATTAGGTAGCTATACCGACTCCGAGAAGGCGCGTATGGCTATGTATAATGGTGGTCTGTTTGGCGTAGGTGCAGGCCGTAGTGTTATGCGCGCACGACTTATGCACCCAGAAAGCGACTATCTCTTCGGCTTTATGATCGAGGAGTTTGGACTGTTGCTCTCGTTTGTAATTGTATTGTTGTATCTCTGGTTGTTCTTCCGCGCCCTGCGCATCTTCGAGAAGTGCGAGTGGCTCTATGCAGGATTGCTCGCGGTGGGATTGGCTCTGCTCGTTACGAGCCAAGGGTTTCTGCATATCGGCGTGGCCATAGGCATATTACCAGAAACGGGGCAGAATCTACCATTCTTGACACAAGGTCGTACCGGTATGTTCTGCGCCTCGATAGCTTTGGGTATCATACTGAGCATAAGCCGACAAGTGGAGCAGGGAACACTTGTGCCACCATCCGAGCTGAACAATAACAGACATATTTAAGCTATGGAAGTAAGACTCGATAAATATCTATGGGCGGTGCGTATCTTCAAGACGCGCAGCGATGCGGCGGATGCCATACGCAACAATCGTGTACTCGTAAATGATGCCTATGCCAAGCCTTCGCGCGAAGTGAAGGTTGGCGACAGAATAAGCGTAAAACGCACTCTTGTAACCTACTCCTACCTTGTTAAAGATTTAATCATTAACCGCCAACCAGCTGCCAAGGTTGCCGAGTATTGCATCGACATCACACCGCAGAGCGAATTGGATAAGTTGAATAAACCTCGCGAGACAATCTTCGTCTTTCGTGAGCGCGGCACAGGTCGCCCGACCAAGAAGGAGCGCCGCGAGATAGATGCCCTGATGGACAATTTCTACTACTCCGATGAGGATGACTCTCTCTAATTGACAATTGACGAATTGACAATTGACAATTTGAAAACTCTCGCCTCTCGTCTAAACTCCTAAGGTGGTCAAGGCGCACAATTGCGAAAACTTAATTTCTCGTCAGAAGTCGTGAGATTTCAAAATACCACCTCGATAGAAAAATCGTAAATGATTAGGCTATTTTTGAGGCAATCAAAAAGCCCGATGCGCAGCATACTAAACCGTATTGCCCCTATAAGTATTTATCAAGTATTACTTGTTTCTCACTTGCTGCACTTTCTATCAAAGTGCGAGCTTTAGTAATCTCTAATTCCAATGCCTCTATCTGAGCTACGATGCGTTTTTGTTCATCAATA
Organism: Alistipes sp.; assembly: GCA_045537095.1. Taxonomy (GTDB): domain Bacteria; phylum Bacteroidota; class Bacteroidia; order Bacteroidales; family Rikenellaceae; genus Alistipes. Next base: position 1,892 of record JAZSOV010000023.1, on the reverse strand, counting down.
GTCAATAATGGAATCTTGAAGTTGTCGATATCCTCCTTGTTAATACTTGGATAAGCGGCTTTTGGCATAGCTGTTTCCATTTGCTTCATTAAGTTATCGGAGAACATAAACAAGTAGTACAACAACTTGGATATATAATTCTCCTCATTCTTAGACTTAAGCAAAGCAAAACCCGTTGAGAAAATAGTTTTCTCTAGAACACTATCTATATATGCAAAACCTTTCAAATAAGGACGAACTGTAGATACAACCACAGTTCCATCTTCTGCTACTCGCCTTGCCCTGGATGGAGCATCTTTGCCTAATATCTTTTTGTCAAAAGATATGTTACCATCGCCTTTGCCTACAGAATCAATATCTACATATGTAAAGAACTCATCTTTCCAACAAGATGTAGGATTCAGTGTTAGAGTATTTATATCAAAATACTCTTCTATACTTACGGTAGAGCCTAAACCGTTTATAATTATACTAATATCTGAAAGATTCTTGTCAATTAAAGACTTAGCATCATTATTGGACTTCTCAATTTTGCCAATTTCCTCTACAATCTGTTTTTGGACATCAATAGGAGGAACGGGTATTTTAATTCTTCCAATGGATTGTGACAAGTTTTGAATATTATTGCCATTACTTTCATCGCTTATAATCTGTCTATATGACGGACTGTTCAATATTGCATATAAGAATTTAGGAAGTATTCTATCGGAATTAGACCGTATTATTCCCATAAATCCCCCAGCATAAAACGGCAAATCCTTGTCTATAAATGAAATTTTACCTACATGGTTCTTACTTCCACTTGAGAAACAAACAAAACAATCATTCTTTTTTAGTCGCTTGTCTGAATCAAGTTTTTTTCTTGTTCTAAGGTAAATTTGTTTGTTTATCTCCAAATTACCTGATAATGTTATATTGTCAGCAGTTAATATAACATTATCTGTTATTTCCAAAACTTGGTCTTCTTTTGAGTAGGTAACACCACGTATTACCTCTGCTAAATCCTCTATGGGCTCTAATGAGAATTGACTATTTATAATTATTTTTTTTTTTGCGGTTATTGAAATGCTCTTTTCAAATACATCTCTGTCAAAGGTAAGCATATCAATCAATAATGCACGAGAAATATTCTGTTGCATATTCCCTGCTATTGGCAATGAATGGTCACCCTTAAAGGCTTTATACACATAAGTGCTGGCTTTCTCAGGATTGTCATAGCTATTAGCATCAAAGAGTTTAGTGCACTCGTCGATGTTTTTACCTCTTTGGATCGCATGAATTCCCTCGTTCCCTCTGCGGTTTGAGAACTCATAACCCAAGAAACGTTTCTCAACATCCTTTTCTCCGCTCTTTACGATAACAACCTTTTGAGGATATGCCAAAACAAAGTATAAAAGCTTTTCAGCCTCTATATTTAAGATAGTCTCATATAACTTGGCGTCACTCTTTGCAGATATTTTCTTTTTATACTCTACATATATTTCGTGTGCCTTAACCTTGTCATTGGGTGATTTCTGTAACAATGTAACATAGTCTGCATAATCAAGTCCCTCCCAAACATGAGCTACATATTTTGAGGCAGGAGCTTCTATGCCATTAATAGTTACATCATTCAATGTGCGGAAATAAGTATCAACAGCCGCCTTTGTATTGGCTGCAAAATAATTATCTCTACGGCGGAGGAATAGAACAACAGTATTTGTGTTGGTAGCCATAAAAGTATTGCTTCCCAACTCTGCTATTGCTACAATATCAAAGTATTGCAATATAATCTCACGAGCCTTTGTATATATGCCCGAATTACTCAATATTGAACTTGGAAGAATAACGCCTGCAATACCTCCATCTTTAAGCAACTGCTTTGTACGCTCAATAAACAGACACTCTATTTC
>JAZSOV010000058.1:0-3738 GCA_045537095.1 Alistipes sp. | reverse complement strand
GCCTCGCCGATAACATTGTCGTACGTGTTCTCTTGGGCTATGACACCTTGCATCAAAAGAACACCAAACAGCATACCTATAATCTTGCGAATAACCATAGTATTACCAATATATCGCCTATAAACTTTGCAACTTTTCTTTTCACAAAGTTACAACAAAATCGTGCTGTGTCAATATATCACACACCGATTGTCTAATTATTAGACACATTTATTAACAGGGTCGTTAGCACAAATCCGTATGTATCAAGTGGTTGCATACTTTGGCACACCTTTGGCACGACTAAGAGCAAAACGCAAAAACATTATGAAAAGACTACTAACATTAGTTGCAGTGTCTAATTTTTTGACACTTGTGTGCGTAGCACAGCCCCTCACAATAGATGATTGTATGCGCTATGCCGTTGAGAACTCAGTTAGCGTAGGTAGGCAGCAGCTTGCCCACGACGATAGCAAGACCAACTACAGCGAGGCTGTTGCCTCCTTGTTTCCTGCCGTTAATGGCTCGGTGGGTGGTGCTATGAACTTCGGTCGTGGTATCGACCCTGCAACCAACGCCTACACCAGCGTTACCACATTTAATAATGCGTATGGCATTAGTGGCTCGATGCCCCTCTTTGATGGCTTGCAGGGCATTAACACCGTGCGTGCGATGAAGGTGGCACGCCAGAAAGGTGCTGTCGATACTGAGATTGCCCGTGATGAGGTGGCTATGCAGACCCTCTCGGCATATATGGATGTGGTCTACTACACCGAGGCAGTCAAGATTGCCCGTGAGCAGTTGGAGGCATCACGCCGCACCTTGGAGCTTGTACGCCGACAATTCGACCTCGGCACTAAGAGTGCAGCCGATGTGGCGGAGATTGAGTCTCAGGAGGCAAACTACGACTACCTCTTAACCACCGAGGAGAACAACCTCGCCCTCGCTTATATCAAGTTGCGTGAGGTAATGAACTACCCGCAGGGCGAGAAGTTGGAGATTGTTACCGACATCAACTTGGAGGCGTTGCCTACTGCCACATCGGAGCAGGCACTGCTCGACTACGCTTTGGCTAACAACCCCAAGATTATCGCCAGCCGCCACGCCACCGAGCAGAGCCGTCTGAATCTTGCCCGTGCAAAGGGTGCTTACTCTCCCTCGCTCTACCTCTATGGCGGTTACAACACTTCGTACTATATCGACTTCGACAATAAGGCGGCCTACGACCCCTTTGGCACGCAATTCCGCAACAACCGAGGTGGATATGTTCAACTTTCGCTCTCTATCCCCATCTTCAATGGTTTGAGCGCACGCTCCTCTAAGCGTAGAGCCGCCAACGCCTACCGCTCGGCACAGTTGGAGCAGGTGGCTGTTGAGCGAGCAGTAGAGAGCGAGGTATCGCAGACCTGGCAGCAGATGCAGGGCTTCGGCAAGCAGTATGTACAGGGACAGAAGAAGGTTTCGGCAGCACAGCTCGCCTACGACGGTGCAGAGCGCAAATTTGAGAATGGTTTAATATCGGCTCTCGACCTCCAAACCGCCGCTAACACATTGTTGCAAGCCAAGTCGGACAAGCTCCGTGCCCGCCTGCAATATATCGTCAAGAGCCGAATGGTCGATTACTACAACGGACAACCGCTTATTAGATAACAGAGTACAGAGTACAGAGTACAGAGTACAGAGAACAGAGATAATAAATAAACTCAAACAATATGGATATTAAATTAGAGAAGAAAACAGGCTTAAAAGCAGTTTTTCAGAAGAAGAATCTGCCATACGCAGCAGTTGTGGTGCTGATTGGCTTTATCGGTTGGCTCATTTTGCGTGATAACTCTTCGACCTTGCGTGTTGATGCAGGGTTGGTAAATATCGCCACCGTTGAGCAGGGCGAGTTTAACGACTATGTGCGCCTGACGGGTAGCGTGCAGCCGATGACCACCGTCCAGTTGTCCCCCCTCGAGTCGGGCGTTGTGGAGCGCATCGTTGCCGAGGAGGGCACGCAAGTTAAGCGTGGCGATGTAATCCTTGAAATGTCGAACAACTCTCTTTCTATGCAGATTTTGCAGTCGGAGGCCGACCTTGCCGAGAAGCAGAATATCTTGCGTAATACGATGATACAGATGGAGCAGGAGCGTCTTGCCCTCCGTCAGGAGAAACTGCAACTCGACTTGGAGGTTAGTCGCCTTAAGCGCACCTATCAGCAGAACGAAAACCTCTACAACGACAATCTCTTGGCACGTGAGGAGTATATCCGCTCAAAGGAGGACTATGAATTGGCCGTGCGTAAGCGTGATTTGGTTTTGGAGCGACAGAAGCAAGATTCGCTCTACCGCACCTCGCAGGTGTCGCAGATGGAGGAGAGCCTCCGCTCGATGCAGCTCAATATGCAACTTATACGCCAGCGTGTCGATAATCTCAAAGTGAAAGCACCTATTGATGGCGAGGTGGGTATGTTGGATGCAGTACTCGGTCAGTCGTTGCAGCAGGGCGCAAACATCGGTCAGGTGAATGACCTAACGACCTACAAGGTGCAGGCGCAGATTGACGAGCACTATATCGACCGCATTACAACGGGTCTTGTGGCATCGTTCGAGCGTCAGGGTGCCGGGTACGAGATGCAGCTACGCAAGGTATATCCAGAGGTGCGCAATGGTCAGTTCAAGGCGGACTTCCGTTTCAGCGGTGCTGCGCCTGAGAATATTCGTAGCGGTCAGACCTACTACCTCAATTTGCAGTTGGGCGAGGCTGCCGAGGCAATCCTGATACCTCGTGGCTCGTTCTATCAGGCGACGGGCGGTAAATGGATATATGTCCTCGACGCTTCGGGTGAGAAGGCATACCGCCGTGAGATTCGTATTGGCAGACAGAATCCGCAGTATTATGAGGTTATCGAGGGCTTGCAACTCGGCGAAAAAGTTATAACTTCGTCGTATGATAATTTCGGAGAGAATGAGGTATTGATACTTAACAGATAACCAATTAGCAATAGTTTAATTTAGTATGTCATTCTGAACGAAGTGAAGAATCTCTCAGCGAGTAAGACTTACAACCGCCTCGCAAACCTTGAGATCCTTCGCCAAGGCTCAGGATGACAACAAAAAGGAATAATAAATTTAAGGAACTATGTATATCAGAAATTTTCTAACCCTGCTTCGCCGTTACACCACATCGTCGGTGCTAAATATTGTGGGTATGGCAGTGGCCTTTGCTGCGGTATATCTTATCGCCGTGCAGGTAAATTTTGACCTATCGTACAATCGTGTAATCAAGAACTCGGAGCGTATCTATCGCCTTGAATATCCATCGTGGTCTGGTGACGGCACTTGGGACTGCAATTGGAATCGTCAGTTGCCCGACGAAATTAGTGCCGCTTGTCCCGAAATTGTAACAGCAGGCTCTATGGATATGGTCTTCCACTCACAATATCAAGATGAGTACTCCGTAAAGCGTAATTCGACTATCGAGAACTTTACAATTAAAATTGCAGGTGCGGAACTCGAAGCATTGGCAGTCTTCCCATTTGAGTTTGTCGAGGGCGGCATTGACGATGAGTTCAAGACCTACTACGGTATGATTATCTCGGAGACCGTTGCCAAGCGTTACAACTTAAAGGTTGGTGACCGCATCAACTATGGTCGAGGTGCTGTAAATCAAGCGCAACGCACCATTTCCGGCATCTATCGCAATTTCCCCAAGCCATCCACTATGGCAATGAGTCAAGGTTATATCCTTATGCCAGAGCCTACTCCCACAGATGCA